>QKAN01000016.1 GCA_003246365.1 Clostridia bacterium | reverse complement strand
GAAAATATATGAGAAAAATGTCATAAAATCCTAGAATTTTATTGATACAAAAATTATAAAGAATCATTTATTATAATTCCCGTATAGTTGTTTCCGTTTGCTTCTTCGTTATCTTTACGGTATTTTTGTTGTTTGCTATAATGAAAATAACGAAAACGATTTTGCAGGAGAGCGCATAAGTGACAGAGAAAGAGAAAAGCCATTTGGGTCTTTTATACGATGCTAACTTTGACAAAACTTTGTTAAGGGAACGCTATCGTTGCCAGAGACTTTGCCATTTTACCAACGCGTTTTATCCGTTTAAGATGATACATAAATGGCTTCTACGCAAAATTTTACCCAATCTGGGGAGTGATTTCGTCATTGAACATGGATTTCAATGCGTGTATGGCGACAATGTCACGATTGGCGATCATTTCTTTGCTAATAACAATCTGATATTGATCGATACCGCAAAGATTGTCTTTGGCAATTATGTTTTCATTGCGCCTAACTGCGGTTTTTATACTGCGGGGCATCCTTTTCATGTAGAACAGCGAAATAAAGGGCTGGAATACGCCTTTCCAATCACCGTAGGCGACAACGTGTGGTTTGGCGGAAACGTCTGCGTGATGCCGGGCGTTACAATCGGCAATAATGTTGTAATTGGAGCCGGAAGTGTTGTAACCCGCGATATTCCGTCCGGCGCATTGGCTTATGGAAATCCCTGCAAAGTAAAACGAATCTTAGATCCAGAAGAGATTATTGAGTATCGCGGGTGGAAGGCTACAACGCAAGAGTAACCCTCCTAATAGATTGCAACCCGGTTTCACTTCATACTTAACCAAGCATGAAACCGCTTTGAAACGGATCCTGCGGATCTAAAAAGTATGTGCTCATACCCATTATGTATCCAGCTCCGGTGACCTCGGGGATTATTGCAGGAATACCACCTACTTCTGCTTCTGCTATTGCCTGACAGGAAAACACACTGCTTATTATGCTTTCTTGCAGGAAAGGTTCGTTTAGTCCGATTACTTTGTTTTGATAAAGCTGAGCGCATCTGGCTGATGTCCCTGTGCCGCAAGGAGAGCGGTCAATGCCTCCAGGCGTACAAACGACGCAATTTTGAGAGTAGACGCCGTTCGTTTTAGGCGGGCCGACGAACTGTACATGGGAGACCTCGCGTATAAAAGGCAGTTCAGGATGTTGAATGTTTAATTGATCGTTGATATACGGCTTGATCGTGTTTGCGGCTGCGATGAGACGATCATAGTTTTCAGGACAAATTTCCAAACCTACCGCATCTACGGGCACGATGGCGTAAAAATTGCCTCCGAAGCTTACATCCACCGGTATATCACCATATTCCCGGGTATGGACAATCTTGTTATGCGCAATTACAAATGCTGGTGCATTTTGAAAGGCAACGCTTTTTGCTTTGCCGTTTTCCATCTCCACTTTCAGATTGATGACTCCTGCAGCGGTATCCATTTTGATGTAAGTATAGGGTTCAGTGACTTCTACCATGCCGGTTTCAGTCAATAATGTGCCAACGCCTATGGTGTCGTGGCCGCACATAGGAAGCCACCCAAGCGGCTCAAAGAACAATACGCCGACATCTGTATTTGGCGTGCAAGGTGCGGTAATAATGGTGCATGCAGAAATTTTACTACCACGTGGTTCGCATGATACCAGCGTACGAATCCAGTCGTTTTTGTCTTTCATATAGAGCATTTTTTCTTGCATCGTGTTTCCTGGTATAAATGGAATTCCGCCGATAATATGGCGTGTTCCCTGTCCTACGGTATGGGTATCTATTGTTAAAAACACTCTTTTTATTTGCATTTACGAACTCCTTTCGATATATGCGAAAAACATCTTATTTTCAACAATGTTTGTTGACTTGATCCCGTAATTGATATAGTGTAAAGCCAATGATTCTTAGGAATAATTAATAATATCGGAGGCACCTTCCATGCAGTCGGCCAGACCAGAACTGTTGGGTATTATCAATAAAACACAAATCATCAATCTGTTGAGGGCATCCGGGCCAATCTCAAAAGCGGATATCGCGCGGGAACTCGGCGCCAGTTTTCCAACAGTGTCAACGAACACAAAAAGTCTCCTGCAATCGAATATTTTGCTTGAATGTGGCGCCAGTGATAATGAGTTGGGACGCAAGGGGAGACTGCTGAAATACAACTCGACACTGGGTTATGTTCTGGGCGGCGATATAGGCCGTAACAGCATTCATATTCTGCTGGCAGATCTTTCCGGTGCGGCTATTGGAGAAACAGAAATAGCCCTGCCGAATGGGAAATGCACCAGCGCATCGCTGGATGAACTTGATGCAAATATCGATCAGATGCTGCAAAAAGCGGAAGTTTCTGCAAATCAGGTATTAGATACATGCATCGGTATCCCATATCGGGTCGATAGCGATTTTCGCGATCGCTATCTGAATAACCCGGCGGAACACGAAGGAAAGACCAGACTGGATCAGTATTTTTCCTTGAAGTTCAAGACTTGCGTGCATTTGGAAAACAGCATTAATCTGGGCGCATTGGGCGAAAAAAACTTCGGCGCCGGCAGGGGATATAGTAATGTTCTTTATATCAACTATGGCGTTGGCATCGGAAGTGCTTTGCTGCTGGACGGCAAGCTCTTTACAGGAAGAAATGGCGCAGCTGGTGAAATTTCTTACTGCATCACTGATACCAACGACCGGCGAGTTTCTTACAGCGACGTGGGGTTGTTGGAAGAATTAATTGCCACAGAAGCCAGAAAAATCGGGTTGGAATGCGATGAAAACATGCACATTCCGCATATGAAACCTGCCTTTGATCGAGCGATTGCGGGAGATTCGGATGCGAAAGCCTTTCTCAACAAACTGGTATCCTACTTTGGCGTATTGCTAGTCAATGCCATTAGCCTGATTAATCCGGAGGTAGTTATCTTTTCAGGCGGCGTAGGAACCCATCTGCTGGAGCGCTATTACAGCGATTTATTAAGGATTCTTTCTGTTCATGTACCTTATATGCCGCAACTCGTCCCCTCTATGCTTCGTGAAAAGGGGACATGCCTTGGTGCAGTCAGCGTTGCGCTGGATCATTTGCATTCTGATTTCACTATTCTGGAAAAGGCGCTGTTACGCGCCCAATAAAAACATAATCCAGTTTATGTGTGAGAGATGCCTTTACTTTTTACAAAATGTATCTCTAAGAAAGGCATAGCTTTCCTTTGCACATCGGAGCGAGTCATTGTCGATCCAGTCGGTGCAGGTTTCAACGACAAACCATTGACATCCGGCGTTTTCAGCCGCGGGGATGATGGATTGCAAATCCAGATTACCCAATCCGAGAGTTGTACAAACAGGACGTTTGATGAAGTTCCCATCGGGGAGCTGTTGAATGCCTACGTCCTTTAAATGGATAACTTGCAGACGATGCCGTAGTTTGTTGCACCATTCGACGGGGTTTGCACCACTCATCTGTACCCAATAGACATCCAGTTCGCTGCCTACAAAATCCGGATCCGTTAGATCGAAAAACACATCCAGCGCGAGACGTCCGCCAGACCGAACAAATTCAGTATTATGATTGTGATAAACCAAAGAGATTCCTTCGTCTTTACAGCGACGACCGAGCTCATTCATTTGCTTGGCAAAAAGTTTCACTTCGGACAGGTTCTCCCAAACGGTATCGCGGGAACGACCGATTGCTATAATCGGCGCTGATAAACTTTTTGCTTTTTGAATGGTGATGTTCGGATCTTCCATTACTTCTTCAAACAACTCGTGAATCGCGCAGCAATGCAAACCAGCTTCATCCAGCAACGGTTTCCAGGAGCCGCCATTTTCCGGTTTTGCTACATGCCAGAGTTCTACACTGCGATATCCGGCTTCGTAAGCCGCACGAAATGCTGTCGCGATTCTTGCATCGCTGTCTAGATAATCTAGTACCGATTCTGTATTTAGGGCAATTTGCAATTCTTTCAAAACAAACTCAACCTTTCTTTTCGTGTTTTAGAAACGATCCAACCGGAGCGGCGACAAGTCAAACTCGGTTTGAATTCCGCACATAAGTTGGCTGATCAGTTTTCCGCTGATTGGTCCTAACTTGATGCCATCGCCTGCGTGTCCTGCGTTTATATAAAGACCCGGCACTGATGTAGCGGAAACGATGGCTTCATGGTCTGGCGTCCAAGGGCGTATACCCGCATACGAGCGGATTGCGTTCATATTTCGAATGATCGGGAAAAAACGAATTGCGCGTCGCGCCATTGCGCGAATGACTTCGGGATTACTTTTCGTTGTGTTTGCGGGATATTTACAAAAGCCGATCAGCGCGTTGTTTTCTCTGGTAGGCTCAACTAAAAAGCCAATTCCGTAGCTCTGCTCCGGTGTTATGCCGCATGTGTCGGAAGCAGCTTTGTGCCGGAGCAGGCTGTAGCCGATATCCATCGTCTTTCTTCGCGTGATGTAGACATTTGGCTCTAGAACAAGTAACTCACCCTTCATGGGTGTAATAGGGATGTGAATACCCGCTAGCTTTCCGATCTCCGGAGACCAAACACCCGCCGCGATTACAACTTGCTGACAAAGGATTGTCCCGTTGTCGGTCAATACGCTGTTAATCGCGCCAGATTTGCATTTACCGATGCCCGTGACATTTGTAAAGGTGCTGATTTTTCCCCCGACGGCTCGAATTGCTCTGGCTAAAGCGAATGCAAATAACATTGGGTTTAAGGAACCACCGTCTGGAAACTCCAGACCCCCCGGAATATCGGGTGCGGTATGGGGTTCATCATCATGCACGTCTTTTTGATCCATGAAACGAACTTTGACGCCATCCAAACGCTTTTCTTGGTATTGTTTCTTTGCCGTTTCCAGCTGTTCTTCGGTTTCGGCGAGAATGACACATCCTTTGCTCATCCAGTCGAAATCATCAAGCTTGTGTGTCAGTATTACAATCTCATCCAAGGCAGCGATCTGTAGCTTTGTAAAATAACCCGGAGTAGAGTCGCATACAAAGATATCGCCATCGGAACAACTCGTTGTACCCTGCGCAATGTCGCCGCGTTCAACGACAGTAACCTTTTTTCCGTGTTGCAACAGATAATATGCCGTGCAGAGACCTTGAATGCCTCCGCCAATTACAACAACATCAGCGTGCTCCTGCATTTTTACCTCGTAGTATGCGAATTTTTGCTGCATAAGTAATTTATGAGTCGATCCTGCTCGCTTAATAGCAAATCCGATTTATGCCCTTAGCAATGCAGCATTATCAATTCATTTCAGAACAACTATCGGTTATTGACCAGACCTGTTGCGAAGCATTATAGCGAAACGCCGCCGTCGATCATGAAAGCCGCGCCGGTGGTGAAAGCTGATTCGTCGCTTGCCACAAACACAACGGAATAAGCGATTTCTATTGGCTCGGCAAGCCGACCGATGGGATGATTTGCAACAAACTGAGCACGCAATGCATCTGGATCTGCCGATGTCTGGAAACGTTCTTCCAGAGAAGGCGTGATGGTTGCTCCGGGACAAATTGCATTCACGCGGATATGCTGATGCGCATGATCCACTGCCATAGCTTTTGTGAGTGCAACGATAGCGCCTTTGCTAGCCGTATAAACAGAGCGGTTTTTTACGCCGTACATACACGCCGCCGATGCGATATGAACGATGTTACCGCCACCGGTTTTGGTCATTTCTTCAATCGCATATTTCGAAGTAAAGAATACGCCTTTAACATTGACGGCGAGAACTTCGTCGATGGTTTCCTCGCTTACTTCGCATACATTTCCCGGTCGGACAATGCCGGCGCTATTGACAAGAATGTCAAGGCGACCATAGGCTTCGACCGTTTTTTCAACCAACTGCTTGCAAAATGCATTGTTTGCAACATCGCCGCGGATAAAGATCGCTTCTCCGCCTTTTTGGCGTATGAGATTTACCGTTTCCTGACCAGAAGTTGGCCCCACAGAATTGATTACAACTTTTGCTCCATGCTGTGCGAAAAGAATCGCTGATTCACGCCCGATTCCCGCTCCGCCGCCTGTTATTAAAACTACTTTTCCAGTAAAATCCAACATTTTCTATTCTCTCCGTTTAAAATAATTTTGGTACTCACTTTTCCAACCATTTTCAAAAATGTAATCCAATATATACTCTGGACAAAGCCGCAGATCGATGCTGTCCTCGCTGCTGACAGAAATCCCGCCTATAAGGACTCCAAGCTCTGCCGCGCTGTTAAAGGGGGCGGCGCCCCAAAGGCTGGATTCCTCATTTCGCTGGAACGGCATCCCTAGCGCGAGGCCCGCAAGTATTCCGGCAAGGGTTGCATCGCCTGCGCCTCCTGTACTGCAAACTTCTACAGGCAGGGCGCTGTAATAGCGAAGGCAATCCTTGTCTGCCGAAACGCTGCCGCGGCTTCCCATTGTCAACCAAAGGTGAAGATGTGGCGCTTGACGAAGGATCTTTTGGGCGCATGACTCCGCCTGTTCAAGTGTTTCAATGAAAGAAACGCCGGTAAATGCAGCTGCTTCTTCCTGATTAAGAGCCAGCAGGTCGCAGCTATCGAGCACGTCAATATTCTGAAAAGTTACTGCTTCGGTGGGGGCAAAGGATGCTGCGCAATATGCGCCGCGCGCGCGTCCTTCCTTTAAAAGCGTCAACCTGCTCTCAAGCGAGACTTCCGGCAACGCTGCAACAATATCATCCTTGCCAATGTTGTTTTCATCCAACGTTCGCAAAACGTCGCGAGAAGTCAATAAACTGCATGCGCTGTTTGAACTTGTGATATTTCCGCCGCTTTTATCGGGATACTGAATGCAAACACTTAACATGGTTGGGTACCGGGAGTCGGTTCGAACGAAAGAGATATCCATGCCTGCTGTGCGCATCATGTCTTTGAGTTCGGTTCCATCCGCGTCATTGCCCACGATGCCGCATGGAATGACGCGATAGGAATCTGGCAAAAAACGTGCAATGTAGTGAAAAACAATGTGTAACTTACAGTAATCCCTGCAACCAGAACGAGTCATTAAGCGCGATTCGTTTCTTCCGAGTGTTAAATTGGAGGAACTCTCAAAAAAGATTCCTTTTCCGATGCCGCCAACGCCAAATATCTTCCGCGCCATACTCATTTCATCCCGGGGAACTCCCATTCAGGATGCAGACTGATCGGATGTGTTGCGGTGTCGCGCGTTGCAGTAAGCAAGGCGTCGGGATGGTCTTGTAAAAGTGTCATGGGATACTCCGGCGTGACAGGCGAAAACAATGCCACGCGCAGCGCTGTTTGTTTCCAGGCACCGGTATCGCTGAACAAACGGACCTTTCTCGCGCCTAAACATTCTTTTAACCCAAGTGTGATAGACATTGGAGGAACAAATGCATATCCCGCGCCGAATGTGCGCTGCGCCAATGCAAGAATCGTGTCGGGATTATTATCTTGAATGCGGATGGAGCTATTGCGCAGCATTTCAACATTCAGCGGACTATATGGATTGCGGCGAGCCTGATTATAAGCAATGTGCCCGTCCTGACCCCAGCCACCCAATGTGAAGTCAATAGGCGCGCGTGAAATTTCCTCTGCAACTTGATACATTACCTTTGGATAGAGGAAAATACGTTGCTCCATTGGTACAGCAAGTTCTTCCGGAATACCGCCGTAAAAATGTTTCTCCATAAATGATCGAAAATTGTATGGATTATTGTAGGGCAATAAATTTCCTTCCCAATCGAGACATTCATCCATATGAAAGACGGTCATATGTCGAAGCGATACCCGCTCCTGATTGACAATCCGGGTAAAAGGCGTATACCAACAAGATGGACCGCATGGGATAATGGCGCGAAATCCGTTTGAACCGGCCGCCTTGATTTCATCCACCAATTCTCGAGCGATTAGTTCTCCCATTTGGGTGGAATCTTCTACCATGCGGAAAGCTACTCGCCGGTCGGGGTGTGTGGCAAGATCTTCAGCCTTGACTGAGCACCATTGATGTAATTTCTGGATGTCCATTTTTTCTCCTCATATCTATGGAGTTGCTCCATTGCTTTTTTGATAACTGGAATTCTGTTCA
>QKAN01000246.1 GCA_003246365.1 Clostridia bacterium | reverse complement strand
TCTTCATACACTTCTTGCACCGACTGGAATATCTGATCGTAAATCTGCAGGAACTGTTCGTACCTCATATATCAATCCTTTTCTGTATACTTTATGGGCAAATATTTTACTCTTCAAACAACCGCATCTGCCCCTCCCTCGATTCAAACGTCCAGAGATACTCGAATACATCGTTCGTTTTGTAAAGGATTCCGTGTTCCTTACACACGCGCGTGAATATTCCCATCAGCTTGCCGTTGTTCGGGCTGTTGCAGCTGTAGGCGTTGCCAAATGTTTGGATGTACTTCTGCTTCATGCCGGGAAAATCGCGATCCAGCGCGGCGTAAAAATATTCACGGTCGCCTTCACGCAGGGTGACCCCGAAGCCGAAACAAAGGATTCCCTTGACCCCCGCCCGCACGCAGTAGTCGAGCAGACCCAGCAGGTTCTCCTCCGTGTCGTTGATAAACGGCAAAATCGGGCAGAGCCAAACCACCGTCGGAATACCCGCATCCTTGAGCGTCATCAGCATTTCAAACCGTTCTCGCGTAGTCGAAACATGCGGCTCTATCTTTTTGCACAGCGCCTCGTCATAGGTCGTCAGCGTCGTCTGCACGACGCATTTCGTCCGCTCGTTGATCTTTTTGAGCAGATCAAGATCGCGCAGCAACCGCGCGGATTTACTCAAAATTGCGAGCCCGAAGCCATACCGCTCTATCAGCGCAATGCTCTGCCGCGTAAGCTGCAAATCCGTCTCCAGCGGAATATACGGGTCGCACATCGATCCCGTGCCGATCATGCACGGCTGGCGCTTTTTCCTCAGCTGCTGTTCAAGGATTTTCACCGCGTCGCGCTTGACTTCGATATCCTCGAATTCGTGGTCGATGTGGTAGCATTTGCTCCTGCTGTCGCAATAAATGCAGCCATGCGAGCACCCGCGGTAAAGGTTCATTCCGTTTTGCGGCGAGAGAATGGTTTTATAATCGGCGTAGTGCACAATACCCTCTCCTCTCCCGCTTTTTACTCCAGTATAACAAACGAAACCCGACAGTTAAATGTCAGGTTATATCCAAACGGTTGATATTCGTAACTTTGATTCACAGATTGGTTGCAAACGATTTTCAGTTCGTTACAGGTATTTTCGCATTTGTTCCACATCCGCAGGATATGATACGCGCATGAAAAAGCAAATTAACCCCGCTTCACCAAAAAAGAAGCGCTTCTTTCTCCTTTTCATCGCGATCTTGCTTCTCGTCGGGATCGTTACGATCAGTATAAATGCATACATTTGCGCGTCGGTCAAAGACCAGATCATCACGCTGGAAGAAGCATCCTCCCTCGATGCGGACGCAATTCTCGTGCTCGGCGCGCGCGTTTGGGACAACGGCGAACCCAGCGGCATATTAAAAGACCGCATCAGCACTGGGATCGATCTCTTTGAAGCAGGCGCATCCGACCGGATGCTGATGAGCGGCGACCACGGGCAGGACGACTATGACGAAGTAAACGCGATGAAGGACTACGCCGTAGAGCAGGGTGTTCCTTCCTCTTCTATTTTTCTCGATCACGCGGGATTTTCCACCTATGAAAGCGTATACCGCGCGCGGGATATTTTTCAGGTGCAAACCGTTGTCATCGTCACTCAGCAATATCATCTGTATCGTGCGCTCTACATCGCCAACAAAATGGGATTGACCGCATACGGCGTTGCTTCCGACCGGAGATTATACGATGGCATTCTCTCTTTTGAAGCGCGGGAAATCCTGGCGCGAATCAAGGACTTCGTCTACACGATTTTCATGCCGTTGCCGACATATCTTGGCGATGTGATCCCCATTTCGGGAGACGGCAACACAACGAACGGATAGTTTTTTAACTCAATTCGGACAAAAAAACCTGTCGGATTTCTCCGGCAGGTTTTTGTTTGTTGTCTTCGTCAAAAGGCGTCTTCCAGCGTAAATGTTACGCTCTTAAAATATCCGTCTTTATAGTAGATGTCTGTATATGGTGAATAGGTCGTAACCTGTATCGATCGCTTGACCGGATCAAATGTCAGTATGCGCAGTTGACCACATTTCAAATCGTAATTCTGATAGTTATACATCAGTGCATACACGCGACGGTCCGGCTCTCCGTCACCGTTGTCGTCAAACTCTTCGATTCTTGCGCCGCTTCCCCGCGCATGACCGCTCAGCACCAACCTGACGTTTGCATTATTTTTGATGATACTGTCGTGAATCTCTTCGCCGTGTTCCGCAAAGGAACCGTCTTGCTTGATATAGGAATGCGTAACTAAAATAGCAACATAGTCTTCGTGCGCTGCTAAAACGTTATTGACCCACTGCGCCGCTTCCTCTTCCGCATTCCAGCCGACACCGATCAGTAAAAAATCGGTTCCGCCAACGGAAAACGTATCATAAACGGCTTTCCCGTCTGCAAAAGACCGCTCTTTGGGATATTCTTTGATATACGGGCGTTCCAGATATGCGGAATAATCGCCCAGCTTTACGCCCAGATCGTGATTGCCCGCAACAGGCAAATATGGCAATTCGTCTTTCAACAGATCATATAAAACATCGAATGTGTCCCATTGACGCGGGCTGAACCCGTTGTCCACCGCGTCGCCGGTTTGAATGACATACTGCACGTTTTGCGCCTGCTTTTGATCCACAATCCATGTTCCCATGCTTTTGAGCGCCTTGACGTATTCGCGGTAAACCATTGCCTGCGTATCTGCAAGCCAAACAATCGAAATGCTCTCGCGATCCGGCTTTGGTGTGACAAGCGGTTGTTCAACCGTCGGTTGCGGTGTTTTTGTCACAAGAACGGTTAACTCATAAAATGTTTGCGGAAAGATTTGCGAAAAGATTCGAACTGTCAATACCATCAGAATGATCAAATAGATCACCCATAGAACAAGCCGTTTGGTTTTTTTCATTCTTCGCATACCCGTACAGCTTAAACGATCTGAACCTGCAATTCAATTCGAAACCTGATCTTTTCACATTGCAGGAATAGTTTAAAAGATATATTTACACCAGCGACACATTAGCAAAAAATGTGATCTTGTAACAAAAATTGCTCCATAAACAATAGAAAAAAGCGCCACTATGATAGCGGCGCTTTGTGTTGCTTTTGAGATTAACGATTGCGCAGGAATGCCGGAACGTCCAGCTTGCTCTTCGGCTTTTCCTGATAATCGCGGCGAATGTCGTTTTCGCCGAACACCTGATCCTGCCGTTGCTGCGGAATCGGCGCCGCAACGGGTTCGTCCGTCATGATCGGACGACGCGGCGCATAGGAAGCCGAAGCATACTGCGGCTGGTTCGGATTCTGGCGCATCGGCGGCTGCTGATACTGCGGCTGCGTCGGATACGGCTGCGGCTGGGGCTGCGCCTGCTGCGGGGCAACCTGCGGTTGGGGCTGCGGCTGGCCCTGTGCCTGTGCCGCTGCCTGCTGGTTTGCAGTCATATTGCCGTATGGCGAGCGGAATGTGCTGAACGCACCGAATCCGGGAACGCCCTGAATGCTGTTTGCGCGTTCATTGCGGTCGAATCCGGTCGCGATAACCGTAATACGCAGCGCGTCTCCCATCGCTTCGTCGATATCCGCGCCGAAGATGATGTTCGCTTCGGGATCGACGTTTTCGCTGATGAGTTCCGCAGCTTCGTTGACCTCGAGAAGGCTTAAATCCGGACCGCCCGTGATGTTCATGAGCACGCCGCGCGCGCCATTGATGCTGGTTTCCAGCAGCGGGCTCTCGATTGCCTGACGTGCCGCTTCCGCCGCGCGCTTTTCGCCGCTGGCGTTACCGATACCCATGTGCGCAAGACCTTTCTCACGCATGATGGTCTTCACGTCCGCAAAGTCGAGGTTGATCATCGCAGGCACGGCGATCAGATCGGAGATGCCCTGAATACCTTGACGGAGCACATCGTCCGCAACGCGGAGTGCATCCGGCAGGCTCGCACGACCGACAAGGTCGATGAGTTTATCGTTCGGAATCGTGATAAGCGTATCCACGGCGGGTTTGAGCGCGGCGATGCCGATTTCGGCGTTGCGCATGCGCACTTTCCCTTCAAACGTAAACGGTTTGGTAACCACCGCGATGGTCAGAATGCCAAGTTCGCGCGCGCACTCCGCAACGATGGAAGTAGCGCCCGTTCCGGTGCCGCCGCCCATGCCGGCCGTGATAAAGGCCATATCGGTGCCGCGCAGCGCCTCGGTGATGAGTTCGCGGCTCTCGTCCGCCGCCTTGCGGCCGACTTCAGGATCGGCGCCCGCGCCAAGTCCCTTGGTGAGTTTTTCGCCAATCTGAATCTTTGTGGGTGCTTTGGCAAGGTAAAGCGCCTGTTTATCGGTGTTTATCGCGATAAAATCAACGCCGCGAAGGCCATATTGCACCATGCGATTGATGGCATTGCAACCGGCGCCACCGACGCCGATGACTTTTATTTGTGCAAATGATGTGTTTTCGAAGTCCGGTTCAAACATTGTTTGTCCCCCTTATTTGGTAAAAAGGTTGCGAAGCCTGTCCACGAGCGTAGCGGGCGACGTATTGCTGACAACATCATCGCTCGTGGCGCGTAGAACAAAATCCAGAGCCGCAAATGCGCTCGTGTAATTCGGCGTATCCATATCCGCCACCCACGGCGTGTCCCGCTGAATGTTCAGCTGCAAGCCGCGTTTGAGGTAGTCGATACCGCCTTTCATCATGGCGATTCCGCCGCCGGTAAGGTATGTGACGGGGCTCGCTTCAGGCGAGATACCCATCTCTTTGAGCGCCGTGCGAATCATGGAAACCAGTTCGCCTGCGCGCGCTTCTAAAATGAGTTCGATCGCGGCGTGATCTACGCGCTTTGCGCCCGTAGATGTCCGCACGATCTCGGTCGTGCTCAGCGGTTCCTGCAAAAAAACAAACCGTCGCTTCACCTGCTCCGCCGTTTCCAGCGGAATGTCCAGTCCAAAAGCAAGATCGGACGCAAGTTGTTTTCCGCCCGCCTCAATGCTGCGCATATCGGTCAGAGCGGCGTTTTCCACAAGAGATACATCCGTATGCGTATATCCAACGTCAATCAAAACAGCGGGACGCACACGCTCTTTTTCGGGAATAACCGCGAGCGCCGCGCAAAGCTGCGAAGAAACGCTCATGGAGATCTCAATATCCAGCGGGGCTAACGCCTGCTCCATCGCGCTTAAAAACTCTTCCTGCACATACATGTGCGAAACGAGCGCGCCGAGTTCTTCGGTCTTTGCGCCAGTCGGCAGAGCGGATGAAACCACGCCGCCAACCGTAAAGGAGACGGGCGTGCTGTGCATAAGCACATAACCGTTCAGCTTTACCTTTTTCAGGGAAAGAGAAATGACGTCGTCGATGTCTTCCGCCATCACACGCTTGCCGCGGGTTCCAATGGGCAGCGTCGCCTCGGTCAGCACGATTTTACAAAACGGAGCCGGAACGGCAACCGCAACCTCGCGGATGCGCAAACGCGCTTCCTGCTCGGTTTTCGAAACCGCTTCGACAATTGCGTTATGCAGCGAACGATGATCCGAAAAAGAGCCTGCCTGATAGCCGTTATACGGGCATACCGAAACGCCGTGCACGGTAATGCCATCGCGATTGACAAAACTGCCGCACAGACAAACGATCTTGGAACTTCCTATGTCCAGCACCGCAGTCGGCTTCAATGCGGTTTCCTCCGCTTACTTCGCAACATACACTGCGATATTATATCACAGCTCTTGAAAAAGGCGCAACAGAACTGCATAGTTTCATAATTGTTCGTATTTTCGTCATGGTTATAAAACCGAGGCCTATAGCTTGATAACATTTGCGCCGGACACACAATTTCTGGTGTCGAAAATGAGCTTGTTTTGAAGCTTCGTCACATTTGCTTTGATCTCGTCATGGGATACCATGACGACCACAAGTTTCAAGCCGTCAAGAAACGCGTCGAACCCAAAATACTGGTTTTCTACAAGCGTATCTTTCACCATTGGATCGTAAAAACGCGCCCCCGTGGCGAGATGCCGTTTCATACAGTCATAGAGTTGAAGCGTCGGACTTTCGCGCACATCGTCCACGTTCTCTTTGTAAGTCAGCCCGTAAAATCCAACTTGTGAAACGTTGATTCCGTTTTGCTGCATGAGTTCGCTCACGCGTTCCAGCACAAACGCCGGCATACCGTCGTTGATGCGTCGCGCCTGCAGGATTAAATTAACAACATCCGGATAATCGCCGACAAGAAACCAGGGATCGACCGAAATGCAATGGCCGCCCACGCCGGGACCGGGGGAAAGAATATTGACGCGCGGATGCATGTTTGCCACGCGGATAATCTCGTTTACGTCCATTCCGCCGCGATAGCAAAGACGCGCCAGCTCGTTGGCAAACGCGATGTTGATGTCGCGATAGGTGTTTTCAACCACCTTCGTCATCTCCGCGGTTTTAATCGATGTTACGACCATGTAGCCTTTACAAAACGCACCGTAAACTTTTTTGAGCGTCTCTCCGGTTTGCGGTTCGTCAACGCCGATGGTGCGGCTGTTGTGGGTCAGCTCATACACCATGTTTCCGGGAATAATGCGTTCCGGCACATGCGCGATATGAATATCCGCCCCGCAGTCCAGTCCGGCGGATTCAATCAACGGACGGACGCAGGAATCCATCGTACCCGGCGCAATGGTGGATTCCACCGCAAGAATCGCGCCTTTCGGACAAACGGGCAGTACATCCTGCACCGCCGCGGAAACATATCGCGGATCGATGCGCTTACTGTCCTTGAGATATGGCGTCGGCACCGCGACGATATAGACGTCCGCAGGTACGCAGACCGTAGAAAATGTAAGGTTCCGGCTATTTGTCGCGGCCGCGAACAACTCCGGCAATCCTTTCTCTTCGAACGTTACCTCGCCTGCCTTGAGCTTTTCCAGCAGCGCTTCGTTCTTGTCCGTCCCGACAACCTGCCAGCCGCCCGCGGCGAGACTCAGCGCCGTCGGAAGGCCGATATATCCGAGACCGACTACATTGATTTTCATATTCCTGTCATCCCTTTCAAAAAACGGATGTTCCATTTCATTTTCAGCGGTTTTGCCCGCTCCAGTTGACAATTGCGTTCACGATTCGTTCGGCGGCATGCCCGTCGCCATACGGGTTCTGTGCTTCGCTCATGCGTCGATACTCGGCTTTGTCTGTCAGAAGTCGCTCCATTTCATCAAATACGCGCGATTCGTCTGTTCCGATGAGTTTCAGCGTTCCGGCGTCAATCCCCTCCGGTCGTTCGGTCACATCCCGCAGCACCAATACCGGTTTGTGCAGGGACGGCGCTTCCTCCTGAATTCCGCCGCTGTCCGTCAGGATGAAATGTGAGCGCGCCATGAGATTATGAAAGGCGAGCACATCCATCGGTTCAATCAGGCGCACCTGATCGCAATCGCCGAGAATTTCGTTTGCCGGTTCGCGCACAGCGGGGTTCATATGCACCGGATAAATAAATTTTACGTCGGGGTAAGCATCCGCAATCCGCCGAACCGCGCGGAATATCTGCCGCATCGGTTCGCCGAGGTTCTCGCGGCGGTGTGCCGTCAAAAGAACGAGTTTGCTGTCGCCAAGCCAGTCCACAATCTGGTCGCGGTAGTCCTGCCGGACGGTGTGGTTGAGCGCATCGATAGCCGTGTTTCCCGTAACAAATACCGCGTTCGGGTCGCATCCTTCCTTCAGCAGGTTTTGTTTTGCCAGTTCGGTTGGGGCGAAGTTGAGCGCGGCAACGATAGACGTCGCCTTGCGGTTGAATTCTTCGGGATATGGCGCGTAAAGGTCATGCGAGCGAAGCCCCGCCTCCACATGTCCCACCGGAATCTGTAAATAAAAGCAGGCCAGCGCGGCGGCGAACGTCGTCGTCGTGTCCCCATGCACCAGCACCAGATCCGGCTTTTCCTGCGCGAGTACTTCGCCGATGGAACCGAGAATATTGCGCGTGATATCGAAGAGCGTTTGCCGTTCTTTCATGATGGCAAGGTCATAATCCGGCACGATGTCAAACGCGTCCAGCACCTGCTGCAGCATTTGTTTGTGCTGTCCGGTCACGCAAACAACGGTGGAGATGTCGCCGCTCGCTTTCAGCGCGTGGACGACCGGCCCCATCTTGATTGCTTCCGGACGTGTGCCGAAGATTGCCATCACTTTTTTCAAGCTTTTGTTCTCCGTTCCTCAAAGCGTTGTTCGGCATATGCGATCGCCGCAAGAAATCCGTTCACCATATCCTGTGGTTTGCGGTTCGTTTCGTAATGCGAAAGCGCATTGTTTCCGTACAGCATATACGTTTCGGGATGTTCCGTCAAATCCAGCAAAATCTCTTTCAGTTCCTCCGGCCGGTCATAGAGTACGCCGTTCACGCGGTCCTGAATGTTAAACAGCTCTCCGCCCGTAATCGCATCCCGGCGCGCAATGTAGGGTACGCCGCATCCCATGCTTTTCAGCACCGTTAACCCCGCCTGGTTGGGAGAAACGCATGCAATCGCGGCGGAAAAATATCGTCCGAGCACCGCGTCGTCAAAGATTGCGCCGGTGAATTCCACCCGCTCCGCGATGCCATGCTCCCTTACCCAATCCTCTATGCGCCTGCGTTCGCTCCCGTCGCCGATGATGACGAGACGCGGCACACGCGCGCTTTCAGCGCATGCGCTTGCGTATTGCTCCAGCAGTTCGTCAAACCCTTTTTGCGGATAGAGCGAACCCAGAAACAGGATGGAATCCCGCCCGCGCGGCGTATCGTCCCGCAAAACGGCAACCGTATTCGGCGCGGTAAAGAGCATTTCTTGCGGCCAGCCTGCGGCGGCGTATTTCTTGGCAGGATAATCGCTGTAAAACAGGCAGGCGTCGGAAGCGCGCAGGATGCTTTCGTAATAGCGTTTGTTTGTTTCGTCCGCGTCAAACCGCGCGGTATAGCTCGCCGAAACGCCGATTCCCCAGTGCACCAACCCAAACCGGCGGTGCTTCAACCGTGCGAGCCGCTTTACCATGTATTCGGGCGTATCATAACTGTTGATCACCACATCATATCCAGCTGTCAACCGTCGCAATCCACCGCGATAAACTTTGCCCACGCGAGGAATATGAAAGGTTTTCACCTGCTTTATCGCAAAGAGCGCGTTTTTCGGAGCCGCGCCCGATTCGTACGCTACGGTTAAATCGACCGACTCCGCAAGCAGATTGAAAATCGGAATCCGGTAACTCGGAATCACCTGCTGGATGAGCAGAACTTTACGCTTCATGATTTCCTCCGCCCGCCTTCCGGTTGTTCAAAAAATTACGGGTATATTGCGCGAGCGTATGGAACGAGTCGAAATAAAGTCCGACAAACGGACGCGTACTCTTGAGCATCAACGCCGCACCGAACGAAGAAACGATGAATCCGCCGACGCAGGCGAACGCGGCTCCGTTGAGGCCGTAGATCGGGATGAGCAGGACGCTCAACAGAATGCTCGCTCCGGCTGTGATAAACGTAATGTATTTTACCGCGCTTTGTTGTCCCTCCGCCTGAATCCAAATGTTTCGCGCGGAACCAACGTTGGAGAGAATTCCAATCCAGGCGATGATGCGCAGCACACCTGCCGCATCCGCATAGCCCGGCCCGTACAACAGATTTACAATCCACGGAGCGAGAATGAACAATACAACAGCCGCCGCAATACCGATGCCGAGCACCGCCATCAGGGTGATCTGATAGCGCGGGCGGAATGCCTCCGGATTGTTCTTTTTTGTCTGCAGCAGCACCGGCAACGCAGAATCCAGAATAGCCAGCGGCACAAACAACCACATGGTTGCAATCATATACGCCGCGTTATACAAACCAAGCGTCGTATCTCCCAGCGAACCGCCCAGATAAAGCCGCGAAAAATGCGCGGACGCCGCATTCGTTAATCCAGATAATATAAAATGCCAGCTGCGGGATAGCATTCGTTTTGCAATGTCAAACGAAAACCAAAGCCGCAATTTTACTTTTGCGTAAAACAGCGGAACTACGACAAGATAGTTTGCAAGCATCTGAATCACACTGGTCAACGCAAACCATTCGACGGACGCGCCCTTAATCAGAAGGATAATACGCCATGCGCTGCAAACGATGTTGCCAACGATGGAGCCGATCGCGGTGAATTTGCTGAGCAGTTGTTTTTGAAACCAGAGACGCATTGCATCAAACGCCTGAACAATCAGTTGGAGGCTCTGAAGCACCGTAACAATCAGAAGCAGCCGCTCGCCGGGTCTCGTCAACCACGCGGCAAGCGCGATGGCAAACACGCTCAACGTGGAACTGACCAGTCGCAGCAGCAGCGCCGTGCCGATAATTCCGCCCTCATCATCGGGCGTTTCCACCATGTTCGTAATCTGTATGTCGTTGAACCCAAGCGTACAAAACGCCTGAAACATCGCCATCAGCGAAACGCCATACCCTAGAATTCCGTAGTTCGCCGGCCCCAGAAAGCGCGCGGCAATAATGCCGATGACCGCCGAAAGCACATACTGAAATATGCTCTGGGCAATCAGCCAGCCTGTGTTCGCCGCAAAACGTTTTCGCAAAGGGTTGTCCGTCTGAAACAGCTTCATTCCTGTTCTGTGTCCTTTTGCTGCGTAAGCAGCGTATAGATTTCATCCAATCGTGAAAGGTTGGTTTTTGCGTCGTGCCGCAGCCGCGCGGTCTGGCGAGCCCGCATTGAAAGGCGGGATGTCAGCAAGCCGTCTTCAAAGATATTTCGCACTGCTTCTGCAAGCAGATACGGCGCGTCGAACGGATAAAGTAAGCCTTCCTTCCGGTCGGTCACGATATCCGGCGTACCGCCGACATAGCTTGCTACCACAGGAGTTCCAAGCAGCATCGCTTCTCCGATGGCGTTTGAGCTGTTTTCAATCGACGAAGGATTCAGCGCAACATGCGCGCCAAGATATCTCTCTTTCATATCATTCGCGCTCAGCCCGCCGAGAAACACGACGTTTTCATCCAACCCAAGTATGCGAATCTGCTTTGCCAGATAGCGCGCGTAGCTTGAGCGGCGCAGTTTTTCCGCCAGTCCCTTTGCGCGCGGGTCTGCGCCCGTGGTATAGAGTTTCACGTCCGGAAAATCGCTCTTCAGGATAGCCAACGCTTCCAATGCCTGATGCAGACCCTTTATCGGATAATTTCCCTGCGAAACAAATATGCTGTGCTGCTCGCAGCGATCGAACCGCCACGTGTCTTCATAAAACGCCGGTCGCAACGTTTCGTTGCAAAAATGATATGTCGCATCCGGGTTAATCTGCCGCACACAAGCGCGATCCCAACCCGTGCGGCCGATGATATGCCGCGCTTTTTTCAGCGCTGCAATTTCATATGTTCCACGCAGAGCAAATTTTTTCTGTTGCTGCCGGATGTTGTCCCCGCGCAAAAAATCGCGGAATGTATAACCGTTTACAACCCGACCCGACAGTCCGGCGGTAAAATGCTGCGCATAAACCGACGTCAAACCCTGAATGCTGACCACAACGCGATCGAGCATGTTTTCCTGTTCGGCGGCGTTGAGCATCGCAAGCGAAAAAGGATATTCCGTACCCCAGATGTGAATCACATCCGGCTTTTCCTTCCGCAGTAGATTCGCAAAAAATCGCTCGTTCTCCGGCGAATAACGCAGTGGACCCTGCTCAAACGACCAGCCGGTGAACCGTTCTTTTGTTACGCTGGCGTGTTCTCCCGCCGCGCGGTAGCAAACGATCAGGCTGTTTGCTTCATTTGTCAACAAGCCGTTGCAAACGCTGACCAGCCAGCCGCCCGCAATCGAAGGTTTGCCGCCGGTCAATTCCGCAATTTGAGGGATAACAGGTTCAACCGCCCAAAGTATCTTCATCTTCCGTCCCCCTGCACTCCGTCGGATTGATTCCGCTTTCCGGCGAGCGCGCGCAAAACCATCAAGCGGCGGGATTCTTCGCTGAGCAGCGCATAAAGACGCTCTTCTTCCTGCCGTGCTGATTCGCTTCTCCCCGGCAGAATCGCGTTAAAAAGTCCCCGCTTTTGCGGTTGTTCACTGCTCTCGTAGTAGTGCCTGCACATTTGATCGACCGCGGCTTGATACGCTTTTTGATCGAGAAAAAGCTTGTTCTGCGCATCAATTTCGTGTTTAAATGCACCGTTTGCACAAAACCGCAATTCTTCGTCTGTCTTTTCCAGCGCGCTCACTTCGTAATCCAGTTTGCCGTTTTGCCGCATTGAAAGCGACAGCAGCAGCGCGTTCCCATCATCCGGCTGACCCAAACCATAAAACACCAAACCGTTTTTATAGCTCTCCCAGCCTTTCGCAGCGCCCGTGTCGATCACCGCGCTCGCGCCCGCGTCGATAAACCGGCGGTACCGCGCGCGCCATTCCGGCAAGGGCAGTTTTGCTTCCTTCAGGCCGGATTGCACCAAAACGATCACATGATCGCACTGGTTGAGCAGCATACGAACATGCGCATATGCTTTTAATCCGAGTATATCCGCGCGCCCGGCAAACCCGCCCGCGCGCCGTTCGCTGCAGGCAAGGACCCCTATGCGCACATCGTTTACACAACATACGGTCGGGGCGCATGCAAAGGATTCCGTTTCCCCCGCGCCAATTATTTCCGCGTCGCCAAGCTCGCTCTTAACATCGTCCACCCGGTTGCCGGACATAGACGCAAGGGACACAACGTCCGCGCCCGCCGCCTTTAGCGACGCCGCGGCGGATGTTTCGTCCGAAAGCAAAGCCGAAACAAAATAATCCCGTTCGGAAAACGCCGATGCAAGCGCCGCGTCCATGCGCGGAAGCGCGCCGGAAATACCGCCGAGCAGCAGCACCCGCGCGACGGGTCCCTGTTCGATGGGTTCCAACTCATCCTGCAAAACAACGTCCGGTTTGATCAGTCCGTTCATCATGCGTTCGTCCCGCCTGTTCCGGCTTCTATTTCTTTCAGCAGCGTCATGACGCGCGCCGCCTGCGTTTTGTTCGACTTGTTTTCAAGCACAAACGCCTTTGCCAGAAGTCCCTTTTCGTGTAAATCTTCTCGCGAGAGCGACAGTGTTTCTTCCAGCGTTTTCACCATGCCTTCCATCGATTCGTCGGCAAAAAGAAAAGCATATGCGTCATATTCCCGCGGCATGCCGGAAAGTTTCGTGGTAAGCACCGGCGTGCCGGACACCATATATTCCAGATTTTTTGACGGAAACGAATACGCGGTAAATGCTTCGCCGGACGGACGAGGATTGACAAGCAGCGTTGCGAGGAACTCTTCTTTCACAACAGTTGCGTTGTCCGCCACGCCGCGCATCTCGATCCGCGCATCCTGTTCGGCAATTGTGCGCAATGCGTCCGCCGCGTCGCCGTCTCCATAAAAAACAAGGCGCGCATCCGGGTTTTGAACGCGTAAAAACGCTTTCGCCAACGTTACAACGCCATACTGCGCGTGCAGCATGCCGGCGTACAACACCGTCTTTTCGCGGCGTTTATCGCTCAGCCGATTCTCCCGCACGGAAAGCGATGCATCCACCTGCCCTTCGGCAACGAGATAAGGCCGGTTGTTCGGATTCACCAGCGTGTTCATAGCCTCGGTAAGCAGAACGTATCCATCAAACTTCGCCATTTCGCGGGTATTGATCGCGGCTGTGCGCGTTTTGCCGCCCGCCAGTATCTCCGGCACGTCGGTAACAATCGCGACGCAGGGGCGCTTTCTGAGGCGCGCCGCGGCGCGAACGCCGGAGCTGATTGCGATATTCAGCCCGTCGCATACGGCATACCCGTCACCGCCTAAAAACCGGAACGCGAAAAAAAACGCGCCAAGAAAAACAAACAAGTGCTTGATGCCCGGCAGCCGGATAATTGGCAGATAGCGGTAGGTCACGCCGTCGTGCATTTCATCCGGAAGCGAAACAAACCGCCGCGCGCTCGTTACGCGCGAAACAGGCGGCGCGGACAGCGCGGTGATCTTCGCGTCGTTTAGCGCAAAGCCCCGCGTCATGAGCGAATGATATTTTTGTGCGGCAAGGCTGGGCTTTGTCCCCGCGCGAGAAAACAGCGCGGAAAACGTCTCCGCGCTCACGAGAGAAGAAGCGTATAACACGCGCGGCTGCGCGTTGCTTGCGCTCTCCCGACGCATTATTTCCTGCCCCATGTCGTGCGCATCACGATGTCCGCATAGCTTTCTATCACCTTAACGACTTTTACGCTCACGTTCGTGTCTTCATAGTCGTCCGGCATTGCGACGGGTTCGCCGTTGTCATACATGGACACCGCGAGCGCCATCGCCTGTTCAATCGTCTTAGTTGTTACGCCGCCGAGTACGATTGTACCCGCGTCCAGCGCCTCGGGCCGTTCGGTGGAGGTGCGGATGAGCACGCCCGGAAATCCGAGCATCGCGCTCTCTTCGGAGAGCGTTCCGCTATCCGAAAGCACGCAATACGCGCCGAGCTGCAGGCGGTTGTAATCGAAAAATCCGAAAGGCTCCAGCGAACGCACATTCGGATGAAACACAAAATTACGTTGCTCAATGAACTTCTTGCTGCGCGGGTGCGTTGAATACACCACCGGCATGCCGTATGTTTCGGCGATGTCGTTGATTGCGGTCATCAGCGAGAAAAACGTCTCTTCGTCGTCAATGTTCTCCTCGCGGTGCGCAGAGAGCAGAATATAGTTTTTCTCGGTCAGGTTCAGGCGTTCGAGCACATTACTGGAGAGGATCTTCTCTTTCTGATTTTCCAGCACTTCCCGCATCGGCGAACCCGTAACAAAAATAAACTTGCCGTCGAATCCTTCCGAAAG
Organism: Clostridia bacterium; assembly: GCA_003246365.1. Classification (GTDB taxonomy): domain Bacteria; phylum Bacillota; class Clostridia; order Christensenellales; family CAG-138; genus UBA7703. The sequence goes on along the minus strand of QKAN01000246.1, from coordinate 13,765 downwards.
CAGATAGCGGCGGGAATTCTCGGTGTACGGTAGATTTACGTCGCTGATGCGATCCACGATGACGCGGTTGACCATCTCCGGCACGTTCCAGTCCCAGCAGCGATTGCCCGCCTCCATATGAAAAATCGGGATTTTAAGCCGCTTTGCCGCAACCGCCGCCAGCGCGGAGTTTGTATCTCCAAGCACCAGAAGCGCATCCGGCTTTTCATCCCGCATCACGGAATAACTTTTTGCGATGATGTTGCCCATGGTTTCGCCGAGGTCTTTTCCGACGCTTTCGAGATAATAATCCGGTGCGCGCAGGCCAAGATCGTCGAAAAATATCTTGTTGAGCGTATAGTCGTAGTTCTGTCCCGTATGTACAAGGATATGTTCAAAATACCAGTCCGCGCAGGGAATCACCGCAGAAAGGCGGATGATCTCCGGTCGGGTGCCGAGTACCGTCATCAGTTTGAGTTTGTTCATGTCGTTCTCTCCACTTCCGCGGGTATGGTGTCCGGATGCGCGGGGTCAAAGCATTCGCTCGACCACATCAGCGTGACCATATCTGTTTTTCCTGTGTTTTCTATGCTGTGCGTATAGCCAACGGGAATGTCGACAACCACGAGTTTTTTCCCGCTGACCTGATATTCGATCACGTCGTCCATGTCGATCCGGCGGAATTTGATGACGCCGGAGCCCGAAACAACCAGAAATTTTTCCGCTTTGGTATGATGCCAATGATTCCCCTTTGCGATTCCAGGTTTGCTGACGTTGACAGAAACCTGTCCACCCGCACCGGAGCGCAAGAACTCCGTAAAGCTGCCGCGCGCGTCCTCATGCATTTCCAACGGATACGAAAATTCCATAACCGGCAAAAAGCTCAAATATGTGGCATACAGCTTTCGCGTGAGCAAATCGCTCATATCCGGCAGCGTGTTGCTTTCGCGAATCGTCCGGAAAGAGCGAATGCGGTTTGCGATGTCCCCTAGCTTTGCCGTATGAATCACCGGCACCACGCAATAAGGGCCTTCTTTCGTCGTCTTGTCTTCCAGCAGGTCGCAGAGGGCTTCCGCCACATCGTCGATATAAGCCAGATGCATAAGTGTCGATTCATCGTTTACCGTGATCGGCAAGTCATGCGAAACATTGTAACAAAACGTCGCGATCGCGCTGTTGTAGTTTGGCTTGGACCATTTTCCGAATACATTCGGAAAGCGGAAAATGTATACATTTGCGCCGGTTTCCCGCGCATATTGATCCAGCAATTCTTCGCCCGCTTTTTTGCTGCGGCCGTAAAGATTCGGCAGCGCCGCCTGTGTGGAAGAGGCAAACATAACGGGACAGCGGTTTTTATACTTGATGAGAGTGCGAAGCAGCGTATCGGTAAACCCGAAATTCCCCTGCATAAATTCTTCCTGCTGCTTCGGCCGGTTAACGCCAGCGAGATGGAAAACAAACGCGCAATCCGCGCAATACCGCTCCAAGAGTTCCGGCGGCGTCTCCATGTCTACCCGCAGGAGATCGTGATATCCCCGAGCGTGCAGAGCTACGATCAGGTTTTTTCCGATGAATCCTTCGGCTCCCGTAATCAAGATTTTCATTTGCGCAAGTCCCCCGTGCAATCATCCCGTCTGTTCGTGTTAAACTCAGTCACTCGTGCGGTTTTATCTTTTATAATTTTTGACTGCGCCGTCCGGCAAATTGCCGCGTTATGCTTTTTGCTGCCAGCTTGCCAATTCGTTCTGAATATAAGAAAGCTTCAACAGCCTTTCCTTCACCTGATCCACCGTTAGAAGATCGGTGTTGTTCGAGTTGAATTCCGTCAGGCTGCTGCGCTCCGCGTTGCCCTGATCAAAATATTTTTCGTAATTCAAATCGCGCGCATCCGCCGGAACGCGGAAATAATCACCAAGATCTTCCGAACGGGCGCATTCTTCATTGGTCAGCAGCGTTTCATACATTTTTTCGCCGTGGCGGATGCCGATGGTACGCACCGGGTTTTCCGCACCGAAGAGTTGCCTGACCGCCTCGGCCAACACCGCAATCGTGCAGGCTGGCGCTTTTTGCACCATGATATCGCCCGTATTGCCGTGTTCAAACGTATAGGCGACGAGCTCTACCGCCTCTTCCAGACTCATGATAAAGCGCGTCATGTCCGGGTTGGTCACGGTCAGCGGCGCGCCGGCCTTAATCTGGTCGACAAAAAGCGGAATCACGCTGCCGCGGGAGCACATTACGTTTCCATAACGCGTGCAGCAGATGGTCGTCTTTTCCGGCGATACGGTACGCGAGCGGGCCACGACAACTTTTTCCATCATGGCTTTGCTGGTCCCCATGGCGTTAATCGGATAAGCCGCCTTATCCGTAGAAAGGCAGATCACGCGCTTCACACCCTCGTCGATCGCGGCTGCCAGCACATTGTCCGTGCCAAAAACATTTGTCTTAACCGCTTCCAGCGGAAAAAACTCGCAGCTTGGCACCTGCTTGAGCGCCGCCGCGTGAAACACATAATCGACGTTATAAATCGCGTTTTTCACGCTTGTAATATCGCGAACATCGCCGATAAAAAACCGAATTTTATCGCTCTGGTACTGACGGCGCATGTCGTCCTGCTTTTTCTCATCCCGCGAGAAAATGCGAATCTCCTTGACGCCCGTGTCTAAAAACCGATCCAGCACAGCGTTGCCAAAGCTTCCTGTTCCTCCGGTAATCAACAGCGTCTTTCCGTCCAGTATCATTGTGTTACCTCGTTTTCCGTTGCCCCGTTCGGCGCATTTTATCCCAATTTATAACGAATCTCGTTTTATTGCAGCCAGTCGTAATATGCGCGCGTCGCGCCGGCGCGGGACGCATGTTCGCAGACGTAGCTGCGCGCACGCTCGCCAAGTTCGTCCAGCGAAACGGTGCTTGCGTGCAGGCGGAGTATTGCGTCCGCCATCTCGCGCGGTTCGCCGGGCGCCACGCAGACCCCGTAGCCTTCGTGTTCGATAGAGCGCGCCCACTCGCTGCCCGGGTCGGCGCAGACGATGACCGGCCTGCCCGCGGCTAATGCGGACCAGGTTTTGCTTGGCATCGCAAAGCGTGTCGTTCCTTTTTTGAGCGGTACCAGCGCCGCGTTTCCGATGGAATACACCTGCGAAACGCGATCGGAAGCATACAGCGGAAATAGCAGCACATTGTTGATTTGTTCGCGTTCAATGCGCTTTTTCACATGCTCTAAAAGCGCACCGTCGCCAAAGATCACGATGCGAATATCCGCTTCATCCAACAGATGCTTTGCCGCGTCCAGAATCACATCCGGTTCCTGCAAAATGCCGAGCGTCCCCGCATAAACGGCATAAAACCGTTCGCGCGGCAAATCCAACTCGTCAAAAAGCGGATTGTTCTCGCGCAATACGGGATGAATGCTTTCGGTGTCCGCCCAGTTCGGAATGACCGCGATTTTATGCGGTTCAACCCCGCGCGCAATCAACGTGCGCTTCATATCCTCCGAAAGGGTTACAAACGCCGTATTCTTGCGATAAATTCGCTGCTCCATTCGCCGGGAAAGCCGCACAACCGGATGCCACTCGGTAAACTTTCCCATGGCAACCATGCTGTCCGGAAAGATGTCCTGTAAAATATAAACCGTTCTGGCGCGACGACTCAACCCCGCTCCAACCAGACCGAGGAACGGCGGCATACTGCCAAGCAGATAGACGTCCGCTTTCACCTGTTTCGCCGCGCGATAAAGTGCGCGCGTATTGGTTAAAAAATGCAACGCACGCAGCGCAAAATTCTTGCTTTCGCGTCGCTTGGTACCAACGCGAAGAATTCGATATCCTTCTTCGGCCATTTCATCCGTCCGGTCGAGATAGGCAACGCGTTCCTCTTCGCTGAGCCCGCGGTTTGGCAGATTGGTGACGACGCTGACTTCGGCGCCATAACGACACAAATCTTCCGCCAAATCGGCATATAAATGCGTAATCGGCGTAATCTCCGGCGCGAAATAGGCGGAGACAAGCGCGATATGAAGTTTGTCTTTCATCTGCACGGCCCCTTCTCGCACCCCGCGGTGATTCAATACGCTGCCAATTGTGCCAAAGAAGCAGCGGCAATCCATACCAAACCCAAAATTCTCAACATATTCGCCGTCGTAAGCGGCTTTAACAGAAATCGGCAGTTCGTCCCGCCCGTTGATCTGCGCCCATCCGGTCAGTCCGGGGCGCACCATATTGGGCGTCAATCCCCGTTTTCCCGTATACTTATCCCGCTCGGCAATCAAGTCATACTGATTCCAAAGCGCGGGACGCGGGCCGATGATGGACATATCTCCGACCAAGATATTCCAAAGCTGCGGTATTTCGTCGAGGCTCGTCTTTCGCAAGAATCGGCCGACGCGCGTGATGCAAGCATCTGGATTCGACAAAAGATGTGTCGGCACATCGCAGGGTGTGTCCGTGCGCATCGTGCGAAATTTTAAAATCGAAAAATGCGTTTTGTCTTTGCCGACGCGTTTCTGACGAAACAGGACAGGACCTTTCGAATCGAGCTTGACGGCAACGACCAGAATCACCAGCAGCGGCGAAAGCACCACGCCGCCAAGCACGGAGAGAATGACATCCAGCCATCGCTTGATGCGAATATACATGTAAATCCTTCTTCGGCGAGCCGCAGGACACGCCGGTTTTCTTTGATATTCCGGAATTGCGGCCTTTGCCGCAGGAAAATTCGATTACTGCGGGGTTTTGCTGTTGCTCTGCGCAAATTACCATTCCATCACTCGTTTTTATCGTCAAAACACGCGTAATTCCGGTTATTTTGCCTATACAAAGCAAACGGGCCTATCCCCCCGCTTATAGCGAAAATTTTACCATGCAAGTCGTTGGGTGTCAATCGAACGGGCGTCTTGGTTCAAATTCGGGTGATGCAAAAACGGAGGGGTTCTCCCCCTCCGTTTTGAGTTGTTTTATGCTGTTTAGTCCTCGTCCTTGTAGTCTGCAATCCGTTTTTGCGTGTTCGCGTCATATTTGTTGATGCAAAGCGGGCGGAGTTTATACGTCAGTACGACGCTGGACTTCACATATTCGTTATAAAACGCTTTTTTGATACGATCCATAACAAGGCGTCCCGTCTCATACGTAACTGAAGGCAACAGAACCACGTATTGCATCACGCTGTACCGCGAAATCGTGTCGCCGCGGCGCAGGTTTGACTGCGACACATGCAGAAGCTGCTTCATGATGTTGTCCAGTACAAGGTTATCAAACCGCTGCTCATAGGTGTTGCTGATTGTAAGCAGCGCGAGGAACATCGTTCCGTTATACCGCTCCAGCATGCGGCGCTGCAGCTGGTAGATTTCTTTGAATATTTCATATTCGCAGACAAACGCGCCATGCCCTTCCGTGTCCTCTTCGAGCATGTTCTGCACCTTCTCGATGTCCGCTTCCATCTCCTGATCCGCCTGAACGATGAGTTTATACACCGCGCGAATTTCGCCGGAAGGCTGAATGCCAAGCTGTTTATAGTGCAGGTCTGTCGCAAAATAATATTGCGAAAGCGCTTCGCGTTTTTTGCCGGTCTTCACCAGCGCCATCATGAGCTCTAAATGCAGACGCTCGTCAAACATATCTACGTCCATTGCCTTGCGGCAAACCTGAACGATGACGTCATATTCCTCCTCCACCTTGAGCAAGTCAAGAAGGATAAACACGCTCTCCAAGAAGAGATCGTGATAATAAACACTCTTGGGCACAACCCACATCTCTTCCGCAGAATTGGTGAGAAGCGGACCGGTATAGATCTGAAGCATTTGCAGATACCGCTCAATGCATTCGCGGTTGCTCATGCCCGGCAGGCGCGCCTCCTGGCAAAGACGCTCAAACTCGAACACGTCGATTTCGCAGTCCAGATTCGGGTTCCATTGATATGCGCCGCGCGCGGTTAAAATGGAATCCGTCAATTCCGGCAGTCCGCTCTGGTCTACCAGCGAGCGATAACGATGCAGCAGCGTACGCAGCGCCGTCGCGGGATTGCGATTTTCCTTGTCGGACCAAAGCATCTCAAGTAATTCCTCATGTGGAACCGCACGATCCTTTTTGAGAATTAAATACTCGAGAAACTGGCTCGTCTTTTTTGCCTGGCGCAGCTGCGAGAGCACAACGTTTCCGTTGACCACGATTTCGAAGTTGCCAAACATCTTGATTTTAATTTTGGCGTTGGACATGCCGGACTCCTCCTTGCATTTTGTGCTGTTGCCGCGGCGTATGGAGCCCGCCGGCGGCGCGTTTTGTCGTTTTGATTCTTATAAAGTCACTGCCGCAATCAGGATGCGCCGATTTTCTTTTTCAGCTGTTCCTGATTTGCCGCGAAAAGCAGCGCAGTTTCCTTTGAGATACGTTTTGCCTCATAAAGGCGGAAAATATCGCCATCCATCGAGCGCATACCATCCTGCGCGCCCGAGAAAATAACGTTATCCATCTGGTGGGCTTTTCCGTCCCGAATCATGTTTTGAATCGCGCTGTTCACCAGCATGATTTCAAACGCGGGTTCGAGTCCGCCGTCCAGCGTCGGCAGCAGTTGCTGGCTCACCACGGCACGCAACACCATGGATAACTGCACGCGGATCTGCTGCTGCTGATTGGCGGGAAATACATCGATGATGCGGTCGATCGTTTTCGCAGCGCCGACGGTATGCAGCGTGCTCAGCACAAGCTGTCCGGTTTCGGCTGCGGTCAGCGCGGTTTGTATCGTCTCAAAATCGCGCATTTCGCCGAGAAGTATCACGTCCGGCGATTGCCTGAGCGCCGCGCGCAGAGCGGTTTTGTAGCTTACTGTATCGTGCTCCACTTCGCGCTGGGTTAAAACGCTTGCCTTGTGCGAGTGAACAAACTCAATCGGATCCTCGATTGTGATGATATGCCCGCGCCTGTTTGTGTTGATGCGGTCAATGATGCACGCAAGCGTGGTCGATTTTCCGCTTGCAGCAGGGCCGGTTACCAGAACCAATCCTTTTTTTATGTCCGCAAGGCGCAATATCTCGTCCGGAATATGCATTTTGTCCGGGTTCGGCAGCGAAAGAGACACCACACGGAGTACCATCGCAAGCGAGTTTCTCTGTTGATACGCGTTGCAGCGAAACCGACCGACCCCGCTGATGGAAAACGAAAAATCGTCGTCTCCCTGCTCCAGCAGGTGTTCCATCTCGCGATGATCCAAATCGTATACCTGCCGAATGAGGCGTTTTGTGTCGTCCGGTTTCAGCACGTTTTCCATAAGCGGCTGCACTTCGCCGGATACTTTTAGCCGCACACAGGAACCGGGGATGATAAACACATCCGATCCCCCGCGCTCGATGGCCGCCTGTAAAATATCTTGTACGTCCGCCATTGGCTCAGTCCCCCTGCCAGAGTGTTCCGGCGCTCTCGCCAACCCACTCTTCCGCGCTTTCATAGCGGTAATTCAGGATGTTGCAATATCCGCCGCTTGTATCGACCGTAACCTGAAGCGTATGCCCGTCATAAGAGCCGACGGAAAACGCGTAGGTTCCATCTGTCTGAACGGTAACACCTTCCACACTGTCCGGAGAACATCCCGCTTGCAGCGCGTCGTCCACCGCGGCCAGCATTGCCTGTGCGCGCGCGTCCGCGTCGTAATATGCGCCAACGCTAACAGCCGTTTTTTTCGTTAACGCTGCGTCCGCACGAGCCTGAATCAACGCAAGCGACGCGAAAAGCGTTAAGCTTACCACCACGATAATCAGCAAAATGCTCGAAGCGCCGATTCCCATGCGCGAAGGATATTGCTTCATGGCGTCCCCTCCGAATCTGCAACGTATCGCGCCGCATCCAGAGAGTAGACCGTTCCGCCCGGAGACGTTACGATCAGTTCGATATCGTAAAGCGTGCCCTGCTCAGGGGATGGATCCGCCGTTACGATGCAGTCTACCGCAAGATCCTGAGCAACATCAACCGTAAACACACGCGAACCGCAAGCGTTGAACTCATCATCTCCAACCGGATCCGCCTTGATCTCTTCCGCTACGCTCTCCATTGCGAGGATTGCGCGCGCATGATATGCGCTTTCCTGCGCGGTAACGCTAGCCGCGGAAATCAACCGAACAATCACACTTGTCGAAAGTGCAAAAAACAAAATGACAATCGTCAGTTCGAGCAGCACCGGGCTGAACACACCGCGTTTCTTTGGCGGACGCAACGTTGTTTGTGTCATGCGCCGCCCTCCTTAGCCGCCTGCAGATAGAGCGAGACGGCGTGCGATTCGCCACTTTCCTCCGTCAGCGATATGGTAAGAAGCGAGTTTTCCAGCGTAAGCTGCATTTGCGTTGCGGAGAAAATCGCTTCACCGTAATCCGGCGAAAACGCGAGATCCGCGCGCGCAAAATATTCTCTAACCTGTTCTCCGTCGCAATAGATGTATGTGTTGTACCGTTCGCCGCCGTATTCGCCGCCGAGCTTCAATACATCCATGCCGTTTTCGGTTGAAACCCCCAGCATTCCCGCTTCGTCTGCGGCGCGCACTTTTCCGGCAAGGTAGCTTAACCCCGTGCGGGAAACATACGCCTCATCCGCCGTCGCGTTGATCATGCGATAGGAACGCGCTCCGATGATGACAACGATCAAGGATAACAGCGCAAACGCCGCCAATAACGCAAAGATAAACACCCCGCGCAACTCGCCGCGCCCGCGGGCAGCGTTTCGCGCGCTCATGATCCGCCCCCGATCCGCATCACCTGAATGCTCGGCATCACGTTTGCAGCGATCACGTCATAAAAAACGACATAACGACTTGAATCCACACGAACCCCGTAGTTTTCGTAGATGTAGTCGAGACTGGGTGGATATTTCCCTTCTACGGCATAGCAGGTGACAACCGCGCGCTGCAGCGCACTGGTCACCGTTTCCGTTTCACGCACTTCGTTTCGATGCGCCGCGGTACCGAGCGAAATCAGCAAGAATCCGGCAAGCAGCGCAAACACGAGTATTGCAAAAACAAGGCCTTTGCTTTGCCCGCGCACCCGCTCGTAGAGATGCATGCCGCCGTCTCCTTTCGGTTACATTATCCTATCAGTCAAGCGGCGATTTTGCACATCAAGTGTTACAAAACGCCTTAAAATTGTTTGCAACGGTCGAATTCTATCAGCCGACTGCAGAAAGAACAGACAGCAACGGCAACATGACCGAAAGCAAAATTCCACCAATTACGATGGAAAGCACCGCAACCAGCGTCGGTTCGATCATTGCAATTACATTATGAATCGCGTCATCCGCTTCCGTCATATAGATGCCGCTGAGTTTTTCCATAACGGCGTCCAGCTTGCCAGCCGCCGCGCCAAAGCGAATCATCTTCTCATGCATGGGGTCAAACAATCCGCTCTTTTCTGCGGCGTCCGCAAACCCCGCACCGGAGAGCAACTCTTTTGCGCTGCGTTCCGCCTGCATCTTATGTTTTGCATCGGTCACCACCGAAGGCGCAAGCTGAATCGCATCCTCAACAGGATATCCAGCCGCAAGCATCATAGACAGCGCGGAAGCATACCGCGCCGTTGACAGCCGCGCATTGACGCGCCGAACGGACGGAATTAGCATCGACAACAGCGAAAGCACGCTGTCTCGCCTGTTGGTGCGCAGAAGGATACCGACAACAATCAAAATCACTGCGAACACTCCAACCAGAACGAGCATCGCTTTGCCGACGCCGACGCCAATTTGCATTGCGGCCGAAGCCGGACTTCCGGCGGAGAGTCCCAGACTGTCGAATACGCGCTGAAAAACCGGAATGACGCTGATGACTAAAATCGCGATGACAACCGCCAGCATCATAACAAGAAGGCTAGGATACAAAATCGCGTTTTTAACCGAGGTTTTAATCTGCGCTTCCCATTGATAATAGTTTGCAAGCGACGACATTACTTCGTCCAGTTTACCGGAGCGTTCGCCGATGCGCACCATTGCGAGCATATATTTTGGAAAGATCTCTGCTTCTTCTAGCGCGTCGGAAAAAGCTCCGCGCCGCGCAAGCGAAGAACGCATTTGCTCGAACCGCGCGCCATAGCGGCTGTCTGCATAGCTCCGCGCGAGCGTCTCCATGCCGTCGTCCAGCGGAATGCCAGCCTTGAGCACCATCGCAATCTGCTCGCAGAATAGCGCGGTTTCGTCCGGCGGGAGCGTTTTTTGCGTTGTTTGATTCTGCATTCCGGTTTCCTTTCTGAAAACAGCTATCTCTAACCCGCAATTGAGCACGAATGCGTGGTTATAAAATCAATAGATTCGCTCGGTGATATAATCTTTCTCTTTATGACCTGTTCCGTCCAGCGTCGGATCCATCCATACCCACTCCCCATCGAGATAAACGCTGTTCCAGGAATGATACAGATTTTCCGGTGTTACGGTGCCGATCATCATCCGCGTCGGTATTCCTTCCGAGCGCAGCATAACGGCCAGCAGCGCCGCGTAATCGAAACAGATTCCTTTTCCGGTTTCCAGCGACTCGTCCGCATCCGGCAGATACCCGGTTTCCACCGTGTTTGCCTTTGCCGTGTCGTAGGTCATGTTCTTCACGACAAAACGGTAGAGTTTTTTCGCGATATCCGTGTCGTTTGTCAGACCTTGCGTAAGCTCTCTTGCTTTCTGAATCGCTTCGGTATTCTCATCGTACCACACATATTGGTTGGGATACAAAAACGGAATTGTTTCGCTGGCGAGCGATACGTCAATTTCCACGCCGTACCGAACGCCGTATAGCGAATCTTCCACCTGCTCCATTACACGTATGGTATATGTTCCGTCTCCCATTTGCAATGGGAAAACGCTGTATGTATCTCCGTCGGGCAAATCATAATAATAAGTTTGATTCTGCGCGATGCTCACCTTTAAACGTTTATCAGTCGCTTCACAGCGAATCATGACATACCCTTGGTCGGTATGAGAGGCGTCAATTATAACACCTGCGTCTTGATAAATGATTATTCCGGACGCTTCCGGCAATAAAAGAGGTGTGGTTTCCAGCGCGGCCGACTTTTCCGCGGGCGTAGCATTAGATTCGGTTTCCGCCGCGTCCTGCGGCGCCAAAGGCGATCCTCCGCAGGCCGATAGGCAAAAGAAGCCGAAAAAAAACAGCCATGCTACCCCTTTTTGCAGCCTGTCGGCTATTGCCCGATTCACCATAAATCGATTATACAGCGGCAAATCACGCGAATGCAACAAATTGTTACTTTGCCACCGAAGCGCAAGCTAAAATATGGCTTTTTTTCGGCGATTTGTTGTTACATAACGATCATTAGTTGCACATTTTCATGCGATTGTTACAGGATATCCCCTGTTTTTCATGTTCGCATCCCGCCTGATTTCTATTACGTAACCACAAATATATAAAAACATCCGGCGACTTATTGATTCGTCGCCGGATGTTTTCGTTACTTTGTGAGTTTTGTTTATGCCTTCATTCCGTATGCATCAGGTTCGTCATCTTCCGGGTACTTGTCTTTTTTCGCACCCAGTACGACCAGAAGCAGCTGCACCGCCGCGATGATGACCATGAGCATCGTCCAGTGGTCGGTAAAGACCATCGGATTATTCATGTTCTCCGTGAGGATAAACGCGATGATGCCACCGATGCCGGGAATCAGCGTCATGATGCGAACCGCACCGTGTTTCTTCGTCTCGTGTATCACGAGGCCGTCCTCTTCTTCCTTCTTCTTACCGATATAGCCGATCAGCATCAATACCGACGCCAACGCGGTCGCAATCGCCAGAATCAGGTTCAACAACGCCCATGTTGCACCGCCTGCTAACGGCGTCTGGTTCTCCGGTACATCCTCAATCTCCCGTGACGTCAACGTCATCGATCCATAGATTGTGAGGTTGCCATCCGGCACCGTAGACGGAATCGCAGTTGTCCATCCGTCGAAGGTATAGCCGTCAAGCGTCGGATCGGACGGAATCGGCATCGCATCGCCATAGTAGAGTCCGGAATAGGTCGCATACGCCGTTGTTCCGTCAAGATTTCCCGTACCACCGGAGACGATATAGGTGACGGTATACGTCTGCTGTTCCCATTGCGCATAGAGGTTTACCTGACGTGGCGGCATCGTAAACGTGCTGCCCGCCTGATAGACGATTGCGCCAGTCTCGCTCAGACTCCAACCGGTGAACCGGTATCCCGGCCTTGAGAAAATCGAACCGGAAACGGTTACAGTCTCAGCCGTTGCATAGCGTCCGCCTTCCACCGTTCCGCCGGATGCACCGTTCGCGTGGTAGTAAACCGGCGAAGTTGCCGCCTCCCAGATTGCCGTGAGTTTCACGTGGTTGTCCGGCATCGTGAAGGAATCGCCAGGATTCAGGAATGTTTCGGTGCCGTCAATCTCCGTTGTCCGCCAATAGAGGAACCGATATCCGGAGTAATACGGTGTCGTGCTCGAAACAGTTACCGTTGTACCATACTGAATGTCCGTCTGCGAATCCGGCATGTCGAGAACATTTGTGGCTTCGCCGGAAGAGTAGATTACATTATAGGTTGCAATCTCCCAGACAGCGTTCAGCGAGTGGTTTTGGTCGATCGACGAAATCGTAGCACCAAGCGCAATTGCGTCACCGGTTGAAGCATCTTCCCAGCCGGTCAGATGATAGCCTACGCGCTTAACGCCGGTTGCATTGGCCAGAACAGCATCTGAACCAAGATCGAACCATGTCGTCGACGGGAATCCTGTTACGGTATCCGTGGTGTTCAGGTTGTACGTTACCATCGGATTTACCGTAAAGTCCGCGGTTTCGATTGCGAACGTATAGTTCGTGAGTACTGCCGAGGTGGCAACCACCACCGGCACCAGAACATCCGCGTAAGTACCGACGCTGTTATCGCTGTTAATGCGATTTACCGATACCGTAATTCCGGTCAGATCATCCGTCAGCGGCGCGTAATATGTTGTTCCACCAACGGTTCCTGTCGTGAACCTGTAGCCAAACGCCGGATCGGCTGCGCTGTAGTTCTTATCAGTATCCAATGCAGTCACGAGAACCGCACGGCTGGTCACGATCAACGTGCCGGAGACAACAGAGATGTCATAGTTCTGGCTCAACGCGCTGTTTCCAAGCGTATATGCAAAGCCATTGCTTGCCGTACCAACGTTTGTGATCGTTCCGGTTGTCGCCGCTGTTGCGAAGCCTTCGCCGGAAATAAATCCGTCGCTCGCCGCATTGATGCTCCAGCCACTTGCCGTCAACGGTGTTCCGTCATAGACCTTCGTTGCGTCGGAAGTATCGATTTCGATGCTTCTGGGTGTAACCGTCACCGTTGCGCTGCCATAAGCATCAACATAGTTCGAGTTGGTTGCCACGAAGTAGACCGTTTTGCTTTCCAGCACATTTGTAATAACCGGGCTTGTGGTCAGCGTATAGTCGGCCGGATCCGTTCCCAATGTGGTGCTGTAACGAATCGTCGTGCCATCCGATACGTTCGCGCTCGCGGTTACGCCATGCGCGATTCCGTCGTAGACGCCGCTGTAGTCCGTTGCGCTCACCGACAGCGTCTCCGCCTTGTTCACCGTCAAGGTGCCCGGCAGTACGTCTACCGTGTAGTTCGCAGCATTCGTCGCGCTCGTGAATGTGTAGCTGAACGTGTTGTCCACGCTGCCCACGTTCGTGATCGTGCCGTCAGCCGTTGCCGTTGCGAAGCCCTGGCCCGTTATGAACCCGTCGCTTGCCGCGGTTTCCGTCCAGTCGGTATCCGTCAGCGGGTCGCCGTCGTAGGTCTTGCTGTTGGAGTCCGTCTGCACCTGGATCGTGCGCGG
>QKAN01000038.1 GCA_003246365.1 Clostridia bacterium | reverse complement strand
TTTCCACTGCCACAGAATGCTATAACGAATCGCTATTTATTCTTAATGGTAAGAATGTGAAAATGAAACCTACTACCTGATGTTTATTTGATGTTTATTGCCATCAATAATGGCTTATAATCGTTAATAATCGTCAAAAATACATTTTCAATTATCCGCAAAGATCGGCGATTATCTTCGATTATCATCGTATAATCATAACAATAATTCGCATAAGTACGCACTCATAACCCGGAGGTCGTTGGTTCAAGTCCATCCCCCGCAACCAATTAAAAACCGCCCAGTTTGGGCGGTTTTTGCGTATTTTGAGAATCATTCTCAGGCATATAAATGGCCAAAAACCTAACAGCTGATGTTTATTTGATGTTTGTTGGGATAACGTGTCCTTCGCGATCATCAGGGATGGTCATAGATTGCACACTCTTCGGCCCATGATCGTTCTGAATGCATGTATCTTCTTGCTCTTCAGGTACCGTATGTGTCTTAACACTGATAAATGTATCTCTAAACCGAGTACCATAGTTTTCAGAGGCCACGCGCCACTCCTCCTCGCGTTTCTTTTTGTAATACTGCTCAATTGCGGGTTGTGTTTTAATAGCCTTCTCGATATTCTTTATTATCCATATATACTTTTCCCTTAAAGCCGTATCTATCTCCTTATTAAACCAATTATCGCAAAGTGAGAATAATCGGTCGTAATAAACACGGGCATCACCTGCATATTTCCCATGAGCAGTCGGAAGATAATCGACAAAATACAAATAGTCTTCATCTTTTCTATAGCTCAGCCATGGCCCCTCAATATCATCAAGTAAATACTTCGTATTCTTTTTGCCATTTTTTAAAGTATCTCCGGTGAAGACAATCCTTGGGTATTTTGCAAGGTTGTTCTCAAGCAAATACGCGCTTGTAAGACCTTTACCATATATAATATCATCCTCGTGAAACAACTCACCAACGGCAATTCCGCCACGGAGTAGTATCGGGTCATCTCGATTAGCAAGCGTTGCTTGTAGTCTGGAACATACATCAATTAACGCAGCAAAAGCATCTTCGATTTCTGCTTGAATAAATAGAATGATACTATCGGATAGAATCATATGTCTAATATGGTCGTATGCTTTAACTTGAACACCATTAATATTCAAGGAGGCTTTTGATCTCCTGTGAAGCTCACTAAATATCGAATAGATTTCATCGCAAGGGAAACGGTCAATTATTGACTTGAATCCAAGTATATCTAGAAATGCAACATAATGATCCACATACTCCATCGACTTTATTGTCTCCATCATCTATCTCCTTCAGCCTAACTCTGGTATTGGGTCAAATGAAATACTAAAAAACCATTTAGATATAGTTATCAATCAGACCAGAGATTTGAATCGTTCATATGAAATTTGAATGCCAGAATAATCTTATTCTAAAGGGCAAAAGCAAAAACTGTCAATTCTAGTTTTTGTGAATCACAATAGCATTCAACACCTCCGCAGCCTTCTCATCCGCCGTCCTGATTGCATGCGAGTAGATGTTCGCAGTGGTCGACGACGCGGACAGCGAAGGAATGCGTGTTGCGCAGGGCTATGATCACAACTTTGTGCTTCGCAATCCGGAAAAAGGCGTGGCGCTCGTTGCGGAGGCTTACGATCCTGTCGGAGGAGTTGCGATGGATGTTCTGACCGATCAGCCCGGAGTACAGTTCTTCACGCCGTTCGATCTCTGCGGAATGTCCGGCAAGGGCGGCGCATTGTACGGCAATCGCCCGGGGTTTTGCCTCGAAACGCAGCATTACGCAAATGCAATGCGGCACAAGCACTTCCCGAGCATCATACTCCGTGCCGATGAACTGTATGCCAGCGAGACAATATATCGCTTTCATACAAAAAGATCATACGGCTTTTAAAAGTCATGAACTCGTAGATTCGAAAAAGCCAAAACTGACTACTCCATTTACCGCAGCACACCCGCCGTTCGGCAACATAATAAACGGCAAAAAAGGAAGCTATTGCTTCCTTTTTTGCCGGAAGAATCAACATGAAGTTAATGAAGAAGTGTCTCTTAATCGTATCTGCCGAATTCATGTGCGGCATCCGAGAATGCCTGTATGTTCTCCGGCGGAGTACCTTCCGAAAAGTAATCGCTGGCTGCCAGAATAAAACCCCCGCGCGGCTTCACTGCATCCAGAACTTCACGAACGCGCGCTCTTACTTGCGCCGGAGTAGCCGTCTTTAGAAACTGGATTTGATCAATACCCCCGCTCAAAAAAGTCGGCAGCGGAATCTGCGTAAGCGCATGCGCAAGAACAGTGTCTCCGTACGGTTCTGCTGTTAGCGACTCGTAGATATCGATCCCCATCTTACCGTAGAGCGGAAGGAGAAACCGAGCGTCTCCGCAATTGTGATAGATCACTTTCCCGCCCGACCTGTGAATCACATCTATGAGCTTCATCTCATACGGCATCACACTCAGTTCAAACAGCTTCGGGCCGGCCATACTGCCGCTCGCCATGTTTCCGCTGACGGAGAGAAAATCACAACCCGCAGCGATGAGTTGCGGCACCAACGAAGCAACGCGTGCGCCAAAATACATTATCATATCCCGATACAGGTCTTCGTCAACATACGGATCCATCAGCAGATCGTCCAATTTTCGGTGCAACCCCGTCATATTAAATGCACCGTGGATCCATGTGCCAACAAGCCCATCGTCGCCTACAAGAGCGCGCGCATAGCTGATTTTGCTGCAATCAAATTGCGGCAATGGTGGCTGGAACTGTTCAAACTGCCGAAAATCCTCTTCCGTCTTGATGAAATACTCGGTGGTCGCCTCTACTGTTTCGTATTCAGTTACCTTACGATATGATTTGACCTGCCTGAGCTTGCGCTCAGGTGTTGTGATGATACTAATCTCATTCCATCCTTGCTGTGTTTGCACCCTGGACTTCTCGACACACCAGTTGCCGTTGCTGACAAAGCTTTCATCGAGATAGTCCGCCATGATATAACTGCGCATCAAAATGTCGAATCCATAGCGCCGGTACAACGCGACGGTGTCTGCGATCGGATCGGCAGATATCCCGCCGCGAAACTCGTTCGCGAGGTTTTGAAAGATGAAAGGCGCAACAGGAACACGGTCTGTCCGTTTTCCTTGCAGGGTGTCCAGCAAAAGTTGGCGTCCGCTCATCTGTTTCACCTTCACTCGTTCATACTATTGCTGCTTTGTTATAGCGACACGAATCCAAAGCCCATACAGCGGGCAAACATCTCTAGCTCTTCCTGCGCGTCTCCATAGACAAGTGCGGAATGATGCGTTCCGCCGAGCCGCGAGAAGCGTTCAAGGAAATCGGCTACGGTCCCATACGGACGGAACCAGCCGTTCACGCTCTCGCCCATATGATTGACCCCCGAAACTGGTAGGACTTCTCCCTGCGTGCAGATCAACGTATAAGTACCATCTCCACCGGGAGCAAGGTTTACATAAGATGCCTTCCCGGGTTTGAATGTCCCGTATGCAACAGTGGGGTTTTCCGCCTTCGTAAACGGGAAATCTTTTTCCGTCATTCTCGGTCTGCCCGCGCATACACGATAATTGAATTCACCCATATGGCTTAAAAAGACGCTGTTGCCCTTCCAGTCCGGGCAGAACATTTCCGAAAACGAGGTTTCTGGAAATACCGCGAGCAGAGCGCCAACCAGAGCCGCCGTCAAAACATCTCCTTCGCCAGCATAACCGACGCCATGCATCATGCTCTTTGAACATTCTGTAAACGGCATGACCGGGAGCGCAGGATTGCTGTTTTCGGTTGCCAGAAAATTCACGGTCAGCGCACTGAGATTCTCTTCCTCGCACCATTTCCGAAGTGCAAGGCTGACCCGCGCCGTACGGTCGAAGAGCGTCCTTGTGACACAAGGATCAACGTTGAACAGCTCCTGATCGATCGTCCATTCGTCGTCGATTTGCTTTTGCGATACGCTGTGGATTGCCTCCATACCACGCTGTTCGTCATATGAAACAATTTCAATACCGATATCGCGACGCAGTTCATCAAACGGCACGCAGAAGTCGCCCATACCGACAAAGGGACCGCCGACAAGACCAACACGCGCAGCGCGCATCCGTTTTGCAATGATTGCTCCGCGACAAGCCCGCGCAGTCCGCTTCAGCACATTCGATTCCAGATAGTGTCCGGCAAACACGCTGAAAGTTTTATGATAGCGGCATAGCAGGTTACATAGATCCTGTACGCCGTGAATTCCGTGATTATATAGTATTTCATCCGCATCCACACCGCTGTCAAATGCGAAGCTTTCCGTCGTATCCAACACGATGACAGGCAACTTTGTACCGGCGAGCACTTCCGCGCTCTCCAGAGAGGGTGAATACGCCAAATGCAGCGTTACGATCGCGGCGACATCACTTTCTTCTAGAAGCTCGACCGCGGTACGAAATTCCTGCTCCACTCGGCAAATGGGTGCGGAGATAATGGATAGACCTTCCTGCTCCAATGCAGCCTTGATCGTAGCAAGGAAATTCTCGATGCGCGGGCGCATAGAGGGAACCGTGTCGTCATAGAGTTTTAAGTAGAGCGGCAACAGACCGATCTTTTCCTCTTTCATTGTGAACCTCATGTATGTTATTCATCTACGGGTGTTCGCAGATGTTAAAAACTGGATCAACTGTAGCATGGATTGCGCGGAGGGGACGCGGACGCCCCCTCCGGCACGTGTTGGTTGGGATTACTTGCCTGCGGTGACTTCCCAGATGTACTTTTCTTTGAACTGGGAGGCATTTTCCTTTGTGATGACGATGGAACCGGAGTCAACCGTTTTGGGCAACGGATTGATGCCGCCGCCGATGTAGTCGCCGATGACCTTCAGATCGCCATTGACATAATCATGTAGCCACTGGAGAGCGATGAAGCCTTCCACATAAGAGTTTTGCGCGTAAGAAGCGGCGAGCTCGCCGTTTTCGATGAGCTCAAGTGTCGCGGTGTCTCTGTCGCGGCCGATGATGACGACTTTACCCGTCAGGCCAGCTTCACGAACGGCTGTGCATGCGCCAACCGCGGTGTAAGCCTGCTGACCGATGATGCCGACGACATCCGCATTGGCCTGTAGAGCAGCGCCGATGTTGGTTGCAGCAACGTTGGCATCCGCGGTATCATCCACTTCAACAACGTTGATGCCTGCATAGTTTGCAAGAGCGTCTTTTGCACCGCGCAGGTTTTCAAGAGCGGAAGGCTGGCCCGCGCTGATGGCGGTCGAGATCAGAACCGTTCCGGTTTTGCCGGCGAGGAGCTGACCCATCTGTTCGCCCATGTCATAACCCGCCTGATAAGGATTGCAGCCAAGGAAGGAGAGGCGGTTGCTGGGGATATCCGTGTTGACGATGATCACCGGTACGCCGGCGGCAATTGCGTTATCGACTGCCGCTGCGGTTTCCGGAGACTGACCGTGCAGAACAATACCGGAGACTTTGTTTGCAACAGCCTGGTCGATGGCCTGGGAAATCTGATCCGGAACGAACTCCTGCGGGCCGGCATAATACCACTTTGCGCCGATGGAGTTGGCCGCGTCACAGACGCCTGCTTTGAGCGCATCAAAGAACTCAAGTTGGAACAGAGAGCCGATGACCACATAGGTTTCTCCCTCGCCCGGGAGTGCCGCCGCTGCCCCAGTGGTTTCTGCAGTTTCCGCCGTTGCGGCAGCAGGCTCAGGTGCTGCGCAGCCGGTTGCCAAAAGTGCAACCACCAACAAGATTGCGACAAGAATCGAAGCCTTTTTCATTCGTACTTCCTCCTTATTGATATATTTCCTTTTAGAAAAGGAAATTTTTAAATTCTTATTTGAGCTTGTAACCATTGTCGGGTTGACTTGTTCAATCTCCGCCTATCGAGGTGCTTTCTGTTGCATTGACTCAAATATTACGCTTTTCGAAGCAGTCTTTGGCAATTTGCGCAATAAGAAACACACCTCACGAAAATTGTCTTTTCGAGATCAATCACTTTCTCGATTATTATTCGGTTCAGTCCTTTGTGTTTGCAGAGCCTTTAGCAGACTTCTGTCATGCCGGATGCGAGCGATACGAGGCGCTCCTCCGTGAGTTGCTTGTTGTTGTCCAGAATACCTGTGATGCGTCCTTCAAACATAACGATGACGCGGTCACAAGCAGCCATGATTTCGGGAAGTTCCGAGGAAACCATCAGAACGCCTTTCCCCTCCGCAGCGATTCCGCGTAACAACGCGTGAATCTCAGCCTTTGCGCCGACGTCTACGCCGCGCGTCGGTTCATCGATTAACAAGATCTTGGGATCTGCCGAAAGCCACATGGAAAGCAGTACTTTCTGCTGGTTTCCGCCCGAGAGGTTCATCACGAGCTGGCTGAGCGACGCGCATTTGATCCGCATGGCTTCGACATAGTGTTTGGCATTCGCCGCGATCTTTTGATAACTCACAAGTCCCGCGCTCTTATAACTCTGCTCCGAAGCCGCGGCGACGTTGGTCTTGACATCCTGTTTGAGGAAGAGCCCGAGCATTTTGCGATCCTTGGTAATGTACGCGAGTCCGTGTTTTTTCGCTTGAATCGGGTTGTGGATACGCACCGGTTTTCCCTCGAGACGTATCGTTCCCGCAGTTGCGATGCGCCAGCCGAACAACGTTTCCAGAAGTTCGGTGCGTCCCGAGCCTTCCAGCCCTGCGATGCCAAGAATTTCTCCTTTTTGCAGTGAGAACGAGATGTTCTTGAGCGCTTCCCCGCTGCTGATATCATCCACGGCAAGTAAAACGTCCTTCTGGACCGTCTGACTGGTGCGGTAGTCAAACTCTACATCACGCCCAACCATAAAACGAACCAGCATCTGCTTGGTGGTGGTTTCATCCCGCGGGAATGTGATGACGTGTTCGCCGTCTTTGAGCACGGTGATGGTATCCGCAAGGTGTAAGACTTCGTCGAGACGATGTGAGATATAGATGATCGTTACACCCTGTTGTTTCATGCGCGCGATTAACTCGTAGAGTTTTTCCACCTCAACTTCCGTGAGTGCGGAGGTCGGTTCATCGAGAATCACGACTCTGGCTTTCTGTCCGATCAGTGAGGCAATTTCAACCATTTGCTGTGTGCCGAGGCTAAGCTCACGCATGATGCTCTTTTCGTGAATGTATTTGAGCCCGCAATCATCGAGCTGCTCCCGCGTTCTCCGGTAGAGTCCGTGGTAATCGATCACACCGCCCTTTTGCGGAAAATCGTTCGCGTTCAGGTTTGTGGCTACGTCCAGATGTACAAAATTAGATAACTCCTGGTATACAACGCCAACACCGGCGCGGAGCGCTTCTTCCGGCGAACGGAAGCAAACTTGTTTTTCAAAGAGTTCAATCGTTCCTTCATCCGGCTGCTCAACTCCGGCGAGCAACTTGATGAGGGTTGATTTCCCCGCGCCATTTTCGCCGACTAGACAGTGCACCTCGCCGCTGTGAATCTCAAACCCGACATTCTTCAGCGCCACGACGCCCGGAAATCGCTTCGTGATGCCCGTCAGGCGTATTGCAGTATTCATCATTCAATCCCTCCGATTCGTCCGGTTGAGTGTTCCGCTTACTTCGCGGCTACTTTGCGCCGCTTGCTCAGCTGGTCAATCGCAACCGCGAGCACGAGGATGCTTCCGGTAATCACCTGCGTATAGCTGGGATTGAGGTACAAAAGAACAATCGCGTTGTTGATCAGCTGCATCAGGGTCACACCCAGCACAGCACCGATGAGCTTGCCTTCTCCGCCGTCCATTGAAATTCCGCCGACGAGCAAACCAACGACGTTGCGAAACTCAAGCTGCGTCCCTGCGTTCTGGCTACTGCTGCCGAGACGGGCCGCCAGAACAATTCCGGCAAACGCCGCAACGGCGCCTGTGATCATGTATGAGATATAGACGAATTTCTCGATATTGATGCCCGCGAGTTTCGCAGATAGCTTGTTGGAACCAATGAGATAAGCATTGTGAAAGAAGCTTGTATATTTGATGATAAAAATGCCGACCATGATGATGGCGAACATATAAACGATTGTTGAGGGAACACCAAGCCAAGTTGCGCGTCCGACGATGGTGAAGCTCTCTCCGAAGTTGCCCAGCGTCTGCCCGCCGATGACGACGAGTGCAATGCCGCGATAGGCCATCCAAGTACCTAGCGTTGCGACCAGCGGCGTTACGCCTAGTTTATTGATAATCACGCCGTTGAGTGCGCCGAACGCAGCGCCGGAAGCGAGGCCTATCAGAATCGCCAGCCAGGCGGGGATGCCGGCATTGAGTGAAAGGCCGACGATTGCGCTGGAAAGACAGAGGTTGGAGCCAACCGAAAAGTCAATGTTTCCGGCGATGAGTGATATCGCCATCGGGATTGCGATCATCATATCCACGCTCATGCCCTGCAGCAGTACGCGGATATTGCCGGATGTTGCAAATGTGGAAGTGGAGGACATCAGCGCGATTACGATAAACGCCAGC
>QKAN01000037.1 GCA_003246365.1 Clostridia bacterium | reverse complement strand
GTTGAGATGGTTATGCCTGGCGACCACATCGACATGACGATCAAGCTGATCACACCGATCGCGATCGAAACCGGACTTCGCTTCGCTATCCGCGAAGGCGGCCGCACGGTTGCTTCCGGCGTCGTCACGGAGATCATGGAATAAGTTCCAAATCCGCTAGACACACAAAGAGGCTCGCAATTGCGAGCCTCTTTTTTGTGCTATTGTCTTTTAAATGAAAGCGATCTCTTAAAATGCGAGTTTTTATTCTCCAAGTGTTGCGAGCATGACGGCCTTAATCGTGTGCATACGGTTTTCTGCTTCATCAAACACGACGGATTGCTTGCTGTCGAACACGTCCGGGCTGACTTCCATGCTGTCCCGACCGAAGCGCGCACCCATCTCTTTGCCGATCGATGTGTTCAGGTCGTGGAAACTCGGCAGGCAGTGCATGAAGATCGCATCCGGCTTTGCCGCCGCCATCACCTTTGCGTTTACCTGATAGGGCGCGAGATCCTTGATGCGCTCTTCCCAGATTTCCATCGGTTCGCCCATGGATACCCAAACATCGGTGTAGATGACGTCCGCGTCCTTAACGCCTTCCAGAATATCTTCGGTCTGCGTGACGCTGCCGCCGCTCTGCTTTGCGAGCGCTTTGCATGTTTCCGTCAGCTCCTGCTGCGGAAAATACTTTTTCGGTGCGCAGGCGACAAAATCCAACCCCATCTTTGCGCAGCCAACCATCAGCGAATTGCCCATGTTGAATCTGGCGTCGCCGCAGTATGCCATCTTGATGCCTTTGAGCTTGCCGAATTTCTCCTGAATCGTGAGCAGGTCGGCAAGAATCTGCGTGGGATGAAATTCCGTGGTCAGTCCGTTCCAAACCGGAACGCCGGCGTATTTGGCAAGTTCTTCTACGAGGCTCTGGCCGAATCCGCGGTATTCGATGCCGTCGTACATCCGTCCGAGCACCTGCGCGGTATCCGAAATGCTTTCTTTTTTGCCAATCTGCGAGCCGGAAGGATCGAGATAGGTGGTGTGCATGCCAAGATCAAAGGCGGCGACTTCGAAGGCGCATCGGGTCCGCGTGCTGGCTTTCTCAAAGATTAATGCGATGTTTTTGCCGTGCAGCGTGTCGTGCGCGATTTTCGCCTTTTTCTTTGCCTTGAGTTCCGCCGAGAGCGCGAGAAGATCCGCGATCTCTTCCGGTGTGAAGTCGAGCAGCTTTAAAAAGTTTTTGCCCTTCAGGTTCATGTCCTTCGCCTCCTGTTTCTATTTTTGTCAGTTTTCTTCTTGTTTTGTATCTTGTTGAAATTGATTGTCAAACTGCTGTTTTTGATTTCAGTATAAACTCAAAATCTGTTTTAAAACAGCCAGACCCGCGTCGATTTCCTCTTTCGTAATCGTCAGCGGCGGCATCAGGCGGATGGTATCCGCACCGGCCGTGAGCGCGAGCAGCCCGCTCTCGACGAGCTTGCCGACCGCTTCGCGATGCGAACAGGAAACGCCGATGCCGATCATGAGACCGAGACCGCGCACACTGGTGACGACAGGGAGTTTCCAGCCTTCAACCGTTTTGCGGATGTACGCGCCTTTTTCTGCTACCGCCGAGAGAAATTCCGGCGTTAACTCGGCAAGCACCGCGTTTGCGCCCGCCGCGCAGATGGGGTTGCCGCCGAAGGTGGTTGCATGCGTCCCTGCGGAAAGGGTTGCGGCGCAGCTTTCGTTTGCCAGTACGCCGCCAAACGGAAGACCCGCCGCAATGCCTTTTGCGAACGTAACCGCATCCGGTTCGATGCCGTACTGCTGAAAACAAAACAGCGTTCCCGTGCGGCCGACGCCGGTTTGCACTTCGTCGATGAGCAGCAGGATATCGCGGGACTTACAGAACGCCGCTACTTCCTGCACAAATTCCTGATCGAGCGGCAATACGCCGCCTTCACCTTGGATTAGCTCCATCATGACCGCGCAGACGGTTCCGCAGCTGCAAACCGATTTTACGCTGGCGGTGTCGTTCGGATCTGCATAGAGAAAACCTTCCGTAAACGGGAAAAAGTAGTGATGAAACACATCCTGACCCGTTGCGGCCAACGTCGTAATCGTGCGCCCGTGGAACGAATGGTTCAGGGTGACGATGTCGCTTCTGCCCGCGCCGTATTTGTCGAAAGAGTATTTGCGCGCGAGCTTGATTGCGCCTTCGTTTGCCTCCGCGCCGGAGTTGGAGAAGAACACGCCTTTCATGCCGGTGCGCTCAACGAGCGTTTTTGCCGCCAGTGCAGCGGGTTCCGTATAAAAAAGGTTCGAAACGTGCGGCAGCTTTTTTGCCTGATCCGTGATGGCGGCAAGCCAGCTTCCGTTTCCGCAGCCGAGGGAGCAAACGCCGATTCCGCTTGCGAAGTCAATGTAGCTCTTGCCGTCAAAATCGGTCAACGTCGCGTTTTCGCCTCGCTCCAGCGCGACGGGGAAACGCTTGTAGGTTCCGAGAATGTATTCGTCTGTGAGCTGCATTACGTCTTGATTCGTCATGGGTTTGTCCTCCTGTTCGCGGAGATGAACCACCGCTGTTTATTGATAAAACTTATTCGGTCACCATGGTGCCGATGCCTTCGTCCGTCAGCATTTCAATCAGAATTGCGTGCGGTACGCGTCCGTCGATGATGAACGCGCGCTTTGCGCCCTGTTTGACCGCGTGTGCGCAGCATTCCAGTTTCGGAATCATACCGCCGGTGACCACGCCGCTGGACTGCAGAGCGGGAATTTCGGCAAGAGAGATTCGCGGAATCAGCGTAAGCGGATCGTTTGCATCCTGCAGCACGCCCTTGGTGTCCGTCATGTTGATCAGGCTTTCCGCCTGCAGCGCGCCTGCAATGCTGGCCGCCGCCGTGTCCGCATTGATGTTGTATACGTTGCCGACGTTGTCGCAGCCGAGCGTGGAAACGACGGGGATATAGCCTTTTTCAAGCAGGTCTTTAATTGGTTCCGGATGGATGGCGACGATTTCGCCGACATAGCCGAGCGCTTCGTTGAGCATTTTTGCCTCGATGAGATGCCCGTCCATGCCGCTTAGACCGACGGCTCTGCCGCCCGCGTTTTGAATCAGGTTCACAAGCCCTTTGTTCACCTTGCCCGCGAGCACCATCTGTGCAACTTCGACCGTTTCCTTGTCGGTAACGCGTAAACCGCCGACAAATGTGGTCTCTTTGCCGAGTTTTTTTAGCGTTGCGCTGATTTCCGGACCGCCGCCGTGCACGAGAACGATTTTGACGCCGACGAGCGTTAAGAGCACAACGTCGCCCATGACCGCCTGTTTCAGCGTTTCGTCCTCCATGGCGCTCCCGCCGTATTTGACGACGACGGTTTTACCATAGTAATTTTGAATATAGGGCAGCGCCTGGATGAGTACCTCGGCGCGTTTTGCGATATCGATGATCATGTGCGGTAATCTCCGTTGATCTTCACGTAATCGTAAGTCAGGTCGCAGCCGAAAGCGGTTGCGCTTGCGTTTCCGTCGCCCAGCGTGATATCGATCGTAATCTCGTTTTCGGAAAGCACTGCTTTTGCAATCTCTTCCGAAAAATCGACGCCCATGCCGTTCTGGCAAACGTTGACCGAACCCGCAACGGAGGAAAACGTTACGGTTACTTTGTTTACATCCGTCGCAACGCCCGCGTAACCCAGTGCGCAGAGCACACGACCCCAGTTTGCGTCCGCGCCGAACATGGCGCATTTGACGAGCGGGGAGTTGATGACGGATTTTGCGAGTTTAACCGCGCCGGTTTTGTCGGTGGCTCCGGTCAACTTGCAGATTATCAGCTTGGTGGCGCCTTCGCCGTCCGCGGCGATGGAACGCGCAAGATATTGCGTTACCGCGGAGAGTGCCGCGCAAAACGCGTCGTAATCCGCGCCTGTGTCCGTGATCATGGCGTTGCCCGCCGCGCCGTTGGCGAGTATGGTAACCATGTCGTTGGTGGAGGTGTCGCCGTCCACGCTGACCATGTTGAAACTGTCCAGAATATCCGCGCTCAGCGCTTTTTGCAGCATAGCGGGGGTGATCGCCGCGTCTGTGGTGACAAAGCCCAGCATGGTTGCCATGTTCGGCTGAATCATTCCGCTGCCTTTGCAGATGCCGCCGATGTGGCAGGTTTTTCCGCCGAGCGTAAACTCAAACGCGATTTCCTTTTTTTTCAGGTCGGTGGTCATGATGGCTTCCGCCGCGCTGTTGCTGTCGTCGCCAAGGGCGGCAATCAGCGGTGCGATTCCGCTTGCGATGGGCTCGATGTCCAGCGTTTTTCCGATAACGCCGGTGGATGCAACCACCACGTCCGCCGGAGAAATCTTGAGTGCGCTGCCGAGAAGATCGCACATCTGTGTGGCAATTTCCACGCCGTTTGCGTTGCAGGTGTTTGCGTTTCCGCTGTTGCAGATGATCGCCTTTGCGTAGCCGTCCGCTACGTTGGCTTTGGTCACCGCAATCGGTGCGCCCTGCACGAGGTTCTGCGTGTAGACGCAGGCGCAAGCGGCTATTGCTTCGCTGTAGATCAGCGCGAGGTCTTTTTTATTCTTATTCTTCCGGATGCCGCAGTAAACGCCGGATGCCGTAAATCCTTTTGCGGCGCATACGCCGCCATCGATCTGTTTCATATCACTTCGCCCTTTCATCGCCGCCGTCCGCTCCCGCGGAACAGTTTATTTACCGAGGTTCAGGCCCGAGTAAGGGTCCGCGCCAATGAGAATGTTCATGAGTTGAATCGCCGCGCCGCTGGCGCCTTTGCCGAGGTTGTCAAACCGCGCAAGCAGCGTGATCCGGTCGTCGTTTCCCGCAACGGAGATATCCATGCCGTCGAGGTCCTTGAGCTTTCCGCTCGCGAGATAGCCGTGTTCGTCCATCTGATCGCAGAAGCGAACCATCGGCCCCGTGTAGCGCGCACGGTAGAGTTCCTGAATATCGCTTACGCCGTAACCGGGGGCGAGTTGTTCTTTAAAGACCGAAAGTATCGTGAGCATGCCGTTGAAATAATCCGCTACGACCGGGAAAAACGCAGGTGCGGTGGTCAGTCCGCTGTAATGGTGCATCTCGTTAAGGTGCTTGTGATGCTGGCTCAGCGCATAAAGACGCGGGGATTTGAGCAGGAAGTCGCGGTAATCCGACTCATACTGCGCAATCATTTTATGACCGCCGCCGCTGTAACCCGTCAGCGATGTGCAGGACAGCAGCGCGTCCTTTTGCAGAATTCCGGAGGCGATCAGTGGCGCCGTCAGCGCGAGAAATCCGCTGGCATGGCAGCCGGGCACGGCAACGCGGGTTGCGCCGTCGAGCTGTTCCCAACCACCGTCGAACGCTTCCGGCAGGCCATAAACCCAACCGTCCGCGATGCGATGCGCCATGGAAGGGTCGATGATGCGCACATGCGGTTCTTCCACCATTTCACAGGCTTCAATTGCCGCATCTTCCGGCAGGCAAAGGATGGCGATGTCGCAAAGATTGAGCATCTCTTTGCGCAGTGCGGGGTTTTTCCGCTCCCGCTCCGGCAGGGTTAAAATCTTCAGATCGTCGCGCGGGGAAAGCCGGTCAAAAATCCTGAGTCCTGTCGTACCTTCTTTGCCGTCAATAAAAACTTTTGTCATTATAATACCTTCTCCCGTAACTGCCGGATTTGTGCATGCACAGATTCCGGCGAGGTTCCGCCTTCGGAGATGCGGGTTTTCACGCAAGTGTCAAGGTTGACCGCTTCGTAAATATCCTGTTCAAACAATTCGCTGAGTGCCTGATATTCCGAAAGCGGCAGGTTCTCCAGCGTCTGGCGGGTTGCGATGCACTTGGCAACGAGCTGACCGGTGAGTTTATAGGCTGTTCGGAACGGCATTCCCTTTTTCACCAGATAGTCTGCCGCGTCCGTTGCGTTGATGAAACCTTCCGCCGCGGCTTTTCGCATGTTTTCCGGGTGCACCGTCATGGTGGAAAGCATCGGCGCGAACACCGCGAGGCAGAGCTTTGCCGTGTCCAACGCGTCGAAGATGGCTTCCTTGTCCTCCTGCAAATCCTTGTTGTAGGCGAGCGGGAGGCCTTTCATCATGGTCAAAAGCGTGATCAGGTCGCCGTAAACGCGCCCTGTTTTGCCGCGCACCAGCTCCGCCATGTCGCTGTTTTTTTTCTGCGGCATGATCGAAGACCCGGTGGAAAACTCGTCCGCGAGCTCCACAAACTGGAACTCCCAGCTGGTCCAGAGGATGATCTCTTCAGAAAAGCGGGAGAGGTGCGTCATCAGAATCGACAGCGCGGAAGCGAGTTCCACACAGAAATCCCGATCCGCAACCGCGTCTACGGAGTTCGGCAGGGCGCCGGCAAAGTCGAGCGATTTCGCCGTCATACCGCGGTCGATGGAATAGGTCGTTCCGGCAAAGGCGCACGCGCCGAGCGGAGAGAGATTCATGTTGTCCGCCGCGTTATTAAGCCTTGCGATGTCCCGCGAAAGCATGAACGCATAGGCCAGAATCCAATGCCCGAAGGTGACGGGTTGCGCCCGCTGCAGATGCGTGTATCCCGGCATAACGGTTTCCGCGTTTGCCTCGGCAACGTCTGTAATTGCCGCAATCAATGCTTTTGTCAGAGAAACGACTTGGGCGGTCTCTTTTTTGAGAAACAGTCTCAGGTCGAGCGTAACCTGATCGTTGCGGCTTCGCGCGGTGTGCAGCTTCTTTCCGTCGTCGCCGATGCGGCGGGTGAGCTCGAACTCGACAAATGAATGGATGTCCTCCGCCAGCGGATCGATTTTGATGATGCCGCACTTGAGGTCGTTGAGAATTCCTTCCAGACCGGACAGGATTGCGTCCACGCTTTCCTGGGATACGATGCCGCTTGCCGCAAGCATCGCCGCGTGTGCCATGGAACCGCGGATATCCTCCTCGGCCATACGCGAATCAAACGCGATCGACCGGTTAAATTCGTCCGCAAGAGCCGCATTGCCGCCCGTTGTCCGTCCTGCCCAGAGTTTTTCCATGATTGCCTCACCCTCGTTGCGATTTGTTGGCGAACGCCCGCCGGAGGCGGGCGCTCACTATC
Organism: Clostridia bacterium; assembly: GCA_003246365.1. Classification (GTDB taxonomy): domain Bacteria; phylum Bacillota; class Clostridia; order Christensenellales; family CAG-138; genus UBA7703. The sequence continues at coordinate 1,552 of QKAN01000037.1, read as the reverse complement.
ATTACTTTACTTCTTTTTCCGTATATACGCCAGTGTATTTGCATGAATCCGTACCGGCGAGAATCGGGAGTTGAATCGTTTACAAGCGGTTAACTTAGAACGGCTTGAACTTCTTCTTGTTCTTTGCTTGCACCATCGCATTTTCTGTCCAACAAATATATGATGGGCAAATGCTTTCCGGTGCGAAAGACTTAGAACAATTTAAATTTCTTCTTGTTCTTTACCTGCACCATCGCATTTTCTGTCCAACAAACAAATGTTGGGCAAATGCTTTCCGGCGCGAAAGACTTAGAACAATTTGAACTTCTTCTTGTTCTTTGCCTGCACCATAGCATTCACTTTGGTCGGCAGACCGTAGAGGTTGATGAACCCTTCCGCGTCCTTCTGGTTGTAGTCGCTCTCGCCGAAGGTGGCGATGGCTTCCGAATAGAGGCTGTAGGGGCTCGTGATGCCGGCTTTGATGATGTTGCCCTTGTAGAGCTTCAGCTTCACTTCGCCAGTTACGTTTTCCTGCGTTTTGTCTACGAACGCGGCGAGGGCATCCCTGAGCGGGGAGAACCAGAGACCGTTGTAAACGAGTTCCGCATAGGTGATGGCGAGCTCCGCCTTCTTGTGCGCGGTCATCTTGTCCAGCGTGATGGTCTCGAGCGCTTCGTGCGCTTTGTAGAGGATGGTGCCGCCGGGGGTTTCATAAACGCCGCGGCATTTGATGCCGACGAGACGGTTTTCTACGATGTCCAGAAGGCCGATGCCGTTTGCGCCGCCGACTTCGTTGAGGGCGAGAATGATGTTTTTCGCGCTCATCTTCTTGCCGTCGAGAGAAACGGGAACACCCTTGTCAAACCCGATGGTCACATAGGTGGGTTTGTCCGGCGCAAGCTCGGGGGAAACGCTCATTTCAAGGAATCCATCCTTGTTATAGAACGGTTCGCCGGAGGGATCTTCCAGATCGAGACCCTCATGGGACAGATGCCAGAGGTTCTTGTCCTTGGAATAGTTCGTCTCGCGGCTGATTTTCAGCGGGATATCGTGTGCTTCTGCGTACTCGATTTCGTCTTCACGGCTCTTGAGTTCCCATTCGCGCCACGGGGCGATGACTTTCATGTTCGGTGCAAAGTGCTTGATCGCGAGTTCGAAACGAACCTGGTCGTTGCCTTTGCCTGTGCAGCCGTGCGCAATTGCGTCCGCGCCTTCTTTGATCGCGATTTCCGCGATGCGCTGCGCGATAACGGGGCGCGCAAAAGATGTGCCGAGCAGATACTCTTCGTAAATTGCGCCCGCTTTCATCGTGGGCACGATGAAGTCGTTGACGAATTCTTCGGTGAGGTCTTCTACATAGAGCTTGCTCGCGCCGGTCTTCAGCGCTTTCTGCTCCAGGCCGTCCAACTCGCCCATGCCCTGGCCGACGTCACCCGCAACGGCGATAACTTCGCAGCCGGGATAGTTCTCTTTGAGCCACGGGATGATGACGGATGTATCCAGCCCACCAGAATAGGCTAAAACGATCTTTTTAATGTTTGACATAAGATTGCCTCCAACAAGTGAATTGCAT
>QKAN01000144.1 GCA_003246365.1 Clostridia bacterium | reverse complement strand
TCTTTTCATTAATGAGTAACATAAAATCCTTTGTATTAAATCAGTACGAATTGCAAACGATATTGAAATCCGCTTCCTGAAAAACGCGAATATGCTATACTGACAGTAATGACTCAGGAGGGGACTTATTATGTATTATAGCTATGGAACCGGCAACGGAATCTATATCATATTGCTGCTCATCGTAATGGGCATCAGTTTATATGCACAAGGCAAAGTGCAAAAAACGTTTAACCAGTTTGCGCAGACGCCAATTTCCACCGGCCTAAGGGCGGACGAAATCGCACAGCGCCTTTTAGACCGCGCAGGCAGCTCCGTTCAGATTACCCCTGTTCAGGGTTCGCTGACCGACCATTACGACCCGAAAAACGGCGTGGTGGGCTTGAGCACGCAGGTTTACGGGCAAAACAGCATTGCAGCCGTTGCGGTTGCGGCGCACGAAATCGGGCACGTGATGCAATATCAGGAAGGCTACGCGCCGATTCGCCTGAGAAACGCGATTCTGCCGGTGGCGTCCATCGGCTCTCATGCCGCGCCATGGATCGTTATCCTCGGTCTCATGATGGGTAGCTTCAACCTCGCCATGGTCGGTGTGGTGCTCTTCGGCGCGATGCTGGTGTTTCAGGTGGTGACCCTGCCGGTGGAGTTCAACGCATCAGCACGGGCGCTGCGGATGCTGGAAGAAGGCAACTATATCAGCTATGACGAATCCGACGGTGCGCGCAAGGTGTTAAACGCCGCCGCGATGACCTATGTTTGGGCGGCTGTCGCGTCGCTGATCAGCTTTCTTAGACTGCTTGCGATGGCGAGAAGCACGCGCAGGAACTAAGAAAACAATTCTATAAATAATTCCGAATATATTTTTCAGGCACAACAAAAAGAGCGAAGGCAAACGCCTTCGCTCTTTTTATGCAACTGTTTTGAGGTGTTGAAGTGCGACGCTGTTTGCTATAGAATAGTGTTCAGAGTGCATAAGGAGGAACCAGTATGCGTGACGAACGACTCGATCGGCTAGCCGATCTGCTCATCAACTACTCTCTAAAACTCAACAAGGGCGATCTGTTTGAAATCAACGGCGGCATCCCCGCAAAGCCGCTCATCAAGGCGCTGCAAAAGCGCGCGCACGCCGCCGGCGCGGTTCCGTTTGTGAAAATAACGGACGACGAAATCAGCCGTCTGTTCTTTGGCTTTATCGATCCGGAACATCCCGAATCCGCAAAAAGCGCCATCGACGCGCAGTTGGAATGGGAAACAAAATATTGGGATCACCTCGTTGCGCATGTGGATATCGGCGTGGACGAAAACGACGCGGAGCTCTCCGCCGTCGATACCCGCGCCATGACCTATTACCGCGATCAGCGGCGCGCACTTCGCGACCGCATCATCGACGAGCGGCGCTGGGTTTATCTGCACTGGCCCACCATGGCGGACGCGCAGAAAGCCGGCATGTGCTACGACGACTTTTACGAATTTTTCCTCTCCGCAGCGCTGGTCGATTACGAGCAGATGGGACGCGATATGGAACCGCTTGTCGAGCTAATGGAAAAAACCGACATCGTGCATATTCTCGGCCCCGGCACTGACCTGACGTTTTCCATCAAGGACATTCCTGTCGTTCCCTGCAACGGCGAACTGAATATTCCCGACGGCGAAGTGTATACCGCCCCAGTTCGCGAAAGCGCGAACGGAACGGTGCAATACAACACGCCCGCCATGCGCTACGGCAAGAGATTTGACAATCCGCGTCTCGTTTTTAGAAACGGGCATATCGACGAAGCTTCCTGCGACGGCGACGCCGCCGGATTCAACGAAATGCTGGATGCGGACGAGGGCGCGCGGTATCTCGGCGAATTTGCCATCGGCGTAAACAACGCGGTGACAAAATCCATCGGCAACACGCTCTACGACGAGAAGATCGGCGGTTCCTTCCACCTGACGCCCGGCTGCGCTTATGCGGACGCGTTCAACGGCAACAAGAGCCAGTTGCACCTCGACATCGTCTGCATTCAAACTGCTGCGTTCGGCGGCGGCGAAATCTGGTTTGACGGCAAGCTGATCCGCAAGGACGGCATTTTCCTTCCCGAATCGCTCAAGGGCTTGAACCCGTAATACAATCGACGCTCCGGCGGCATGATGCGCCGGTTTGAGAAAGGTCGTATCTAACACATGAAACAATCCGTTCGTACCTGGATCATCGATATTCTTCTGCTGACGTTCGGCAGCACGCTGGTTGCCGCAGGGCTGGTGCTCTTCACCATTCCCAACAACATCGCACCCGGCGGCGTATCCGGTCTCGCAACCGCGCTGGCCTATCTCTCCCCTGTGTCTGTCGGCTTCTGGACGCTGATTCTCAACGTCCCGCTTGTTATTCTCGCCTGGTGGAAACTTGGTTTTCGACCGCTGTCAAAAACCATCGTCGCAACACTGCTGCTCTCCGGTCTGATTGAGCTGTTTTTGCGCATTCTGCCGCCATATACGAATAACATTCTGCTGGCATCGGTGCTCGGCGGCGTTCTCTGCGGCGCGGGCATGGGAATTGTGTTTGTGCGCGGGGCGACGACGGGCGGAACCGACCTGATCAGCCTGTTGCTCAACCGCGTGTTTCCCAATTTTTCCGTCGGTTCGCTTCTGCTCATCGTAGACGCAACGGTGGTTGTATTCGCGGTGTTCGTGTTCCGCAACATCGAAGTCGCGCTGTATTCCATCGTCACGATTTTCGCTACCACGCGCACGATCGACGCGATTATGCAGGGCGTTGATCACGCAAAGGTAATCTACATCGTCACCGAGCGAGCAGACGACATCCTTTCTCTGCTGGCGGAGGAGCTCGGCCGCGGCGTAACCGTTTTGCAGGGACGCGGCGGATATACGCGGCGGGATAAACACGTGTTGATGCTGGTCGTGCGCCGCAACTCGTTTGCGCAGACGCTCAAGGCGGTCAAACAAATCGACAAGCAGGCGTTTATCTTCGTCACCGACGCAACAGAAGTGCACGGCGAAGGATTCAAGCCGATGGAGTAAATCGATTATTGTAAAAAACATTCGAACGAAAAATACCCTTTGCAAATCAATGCAAAGGGTATTTTAATGCCTGTTTGTTCGTTACGCTTCTTCCGGCTGCTCCGCTGCCGTCTTGATCAGTTCCGCCTGCCCCTGTTTGTTGGTAAACATATGGTTCTTATAGACCACAAAGCGATAGAAGGAAAACTCCGTGACCAGATTGATCACCATCGTGCCGAACAGCACGATATACTCGTTCCAGCCCGCGCGCGTCAGCGCCTCGCCCCACCATGTGGAAAGCGGCGTGAAGACGAGGTAATAACCGATCACCTGCATCATCGCGAGCGGCACATTTTTGGCGGATTTAAACGTAAACTTCCGGTTGACCGTGAAGTTATACAGCACCGATAACGTCAGCGCAATCAGATAGCTCGGCCAGTAATCCCAGCGGATTGTTTCGTTCAGCAACGTAAACGACGCCGCCTGAATCAGTCCGGCAGAGCAGGAGAAAAGAAGGAACTTAACGCCCTGCATGATATTTTGCTTTTTCGTGAGTGTTACCGTGTTTTTTGCGCGCATATCCTGCGCGTTGTTCATTTCGTTCTGTTCCGTGGTTCCGTCCTCCTGATTGATCTATAAATCGTACTATTCTTTTGTTTCGCTGTCGATATTGGTCAACACCGACACCGGCAATTCTTTTCCATCCGTCTGCGCCATGCAAGCATATAGTGCAACCGCGTTCTTTCCGTTTTTCTTCACTTGATAGAGCGCTTTGTCCGCGGCTTTATACAACTTTTCAAAGGTGTTTCCGTCGCGCGGATACATCGCGATGCCGATGCTCAAAGAAACGGGAATTCCGATTCTTTTGCTCAGCGCAGCCATCTCCGCGCGCATCGCCTCCGCTTTGTCAAGCGCGTCGTCGTCCGCATGAATGTTTTTGATAAACGCCATATATTCGTCTCCGCCGATGCGGGAAAGATCGTCCCCCGCGCGGAAAAGCCGCTTCATGCCAGCCGCAAACGAAACAAGCAGATTGTCTCCCTTTGCGTGGCCGAGCGTATCGTTTACCGCTTTGAAATTATCAAAATCCAGAATCAGCAAGGCATGTTTCCCGCCGGAACCCTCGCCAGTAAGATACGATTTTACGTTTCGCTCCAGCGCGCCGCGGTTGAGCAACCCCGTCAGCGGTTCACTGTCCGCGCGGCGAATCAAGCGCTGCATAGACTGTTTTTGGTGTTCGATATCCGCAATTTTGCCAACCAGTTGCTTTGCATTCCCGTTTTGGTCAAAGATGGTAAAAATTTCCACCAATTTCCAACGCGCAATTCCGCGCGCGTTGAGCATGCGCATTTCGTCGCGCGCTTCCGCATCACCCGCACGCAAGCGGTTGATCAGGCTAAGAAACAGCTTGTAATCCGAAGCAAAGAACAGATTCATGCATAAATCCGGCCGTTCAATCGAGCAGATCGGCGCCGGAACGCCGAACATCGCCTCAAAGCTATCGTTAAACGTAATCGAACCGGAATCCAGATTGACCTCGAAAAACACCTCTTTTGACAACTGCGTAATCAGTTGATATCGCTCTGCGCTCTGCCGGAGTAAATCTTTATCGTTTTCGAGTTTTTTCACCGTATTGCGCTCGTGATTATACGCCTGCAGCGTCAGCGCAACACCCATCAACAGCATGATAAAGAGCATGCCCATTTGATACAAGCCAACCTGACGTTGAATCATATCCGCCGCGTCCCCACCAACCGCAGAAACGACGTACCAGTCCCGAACGCCGACCGCTTCGCAAACCGCGTAATATGTTTGTCCATCATGTTCAAATTCGAACTCTGCCTGCAGCTGATTGGTTAGCTCAACTTGAAGATTCTGCATGCTGGCGCTGCGAATCAGCGTGTTATCGTTGATGACGTCGAACACATTCTCGCCGATAGACGGAAACAGTTCGCCGCGTTCGGTAAACAAAACAAGTCCTGTTTTGTCGCAAACAAACGAAAACGCCTGTCCGTCGTATGCCAGCGTATCCAGCATATTCGAAAAATTATCTCCGTTCAGCGTTGCAAATAAAACGCCTTCCAACCCGTCTTTGGTCTCTACATGCGCGGAAACAAGAACATCCGTCTGCCCTTCCTCCGAAAACTCAGAGGTGATTGCCACCACCGTTTCCCCGAGAAGGCTGCGGATAAACCAATCCTGATCGGAAACATTGGCTACGCCCTGATCACTGTATAAAAGATAGCCCTGCTTGTTGGCGTATCCAACAGCAAAATTTCTAGCGTCCCCCGTCAACTCGGTTCTGAGCGATTCTACCAAGGTGTTCGGTCCGGTGTCGCTGTCATAGTCCGCAATGAGCTTGACGCGCGTCGCCAGCAGTTCGACATGCCGCGCCAACGTTATTCTTTGTTGAAGCGTCGCATCTCTGAGCATCTGATACGTGCCCTTTTGTATCTCCGCTTCCACCTCGTTTTGCGTTGCAAAAAAAGCGATGATCAAAACGATCACCGCAAACAGCGGAAATCCAAAATAGCGTATGACTTCAGCAGTTGAAGAGTGTGCGGTTTCACTCTTTCTCACGATTTTCCGCCCTTCTTTGTTGATGTGCGTCCTGCGTTTGATAACCCATGCCGGCCGATATTTTTTTAGCGTCTCGTAACATCAGACAAATCGGCGATTTTACAGGGGGCCCGTCAATCTTTGTTTGCAGGGAATTGTGAGTCTACTTTTTTATTTTGTAACATGTTTTATGAAAAAATTATACCGATTTTCCTATCGTTTGTCATTATAAAATACGCATAAAGCAACATTCCTGAAATAATAATGCAAAAAAAGCGGCAGTCACCGCATAAGCAGGACTGCCGCTGATGGATACGATTCAGGTATTTACGTATTCAATTAAATACGCGCAACCCCGCTCTTTCTCGCCGCTTCCGCAACCGCAGCGGAAACCGTTTTGCCAACGCGTGGATCAAACGCCTTCGGGATAATGTAATCCGGGTTGAGTTCTTCCGCCGGAATCAAGCTTGCAAGCGCGTATGCCGCAGCAATCTTCATCTCGTCGTTGATGTCGCTTGCGCGAACATCGAACGTACCGCGGAAAATACCGGGGAACGCCAGAACGTTGTTGATCTGGTTCGGGAAATCGCTTCTGCCCGTTGCGATCACTTTCGCGCCGCCCTCTTTCGCCTCATCCGGGAAAATTTCCGGCGTGGGGTTTGCGCAGGCAAAGATAATCGCGTCTTTGTTCATGGTCTTCACCATATCGGTGGTAACCATCTTCGGTGCAGAAACGCCGATGAACACATCCGCGCCAACCATTGCATCCGCAAGCGAACCCTGCTTTTTCGAGCGGTTGGTGACAAGCGCCATCTCTTCCTTGATCCAGTTCATGCCTTCTTTGCGGCCTTCGTAGATCGCGCCTTTACGGTCGCAAAGCGTCACATCCGCAAAACCGTCGGACAGCAGCAGTTTGGTTACGCTGATGGCCGCCGCGCCTGCGCCGTTAATGACGATTTTCACATCTTCTTTCTTCTTGCCGACAACGCGCAGCGCGTTGATCAACCCCGCAAGAGTAACCACAGCGGTGCCGTGCTGGTCGTCGTGGAAAATCGGGATGTCGCACTTTTCCTTGAGTTTGCGTTCAATTTCGAAGCAGCGGGGCGCGGAGATGTCCTCCAGATTGATGCCGCCGAAGCTGCCGCTGATGAGGTATACGGTGTTGACGATATCGTCCACTTCCTTGCTCTTGACGCAGAGCGGGAACGCGTCTACATCGCCAAACGCCTTGAAGAGCACGCATTTGCCTTCCATAACCGGCATGCCCGCTTCCGGACCGATGTCGCCAAGGCCGAGCACGGCGGTTCCGTCCGTCACAACCGCGCAGAGATTCCAGCGGCGGGTGAGTTCGTAGCTGAGGTTGACGTCCTTTTCAATCTCGAGGCACGGCTGCGCAACGCCGGGTGTATACGCCAGCGAGAGGTCCTCCCGCGTGGCAACGGGTACGGTCGCTTTTACCTCGATCTTGCCCTTCCATTCACCATGCAGGCGAAGCGATTCTTTTGCGTAATCCATGGTTACTCTCTCCTTTTTTACTGTTCAAACGGGAATTTGTATGGCAGGTTCTTTTTATCGCGAATCGCGATAAATTCCTTCTGCACCGCCTCGCCAACGGGAACGCCCTTATCCTTGCGATCCTGCCAAACGAGGTATTCTTTTTCACCTGCGGTATAGATGCGCTCCTGACCCGGCGCTTTTTCGGAGGCGCGCAGTTCACGGAGAATTTCACCCGCGATCTTTTTGAATGTTTCAAGTCCGCAGAACGCCTCGGGATCGATGACGATGAAGAAATGTCCGAGGTGATACGGTTTCTTGTTGCCGTTTTCGTCGCGGTCGACACACATCTTCAGGAAGCTGCCGGCCTGGAACGCGGCGGAGAAAATTTCAACAACCGTTGCATAGCCATAGCCTTTGTATCCGGCAAGTTCCTCGCCGATGCCGCCCAGCGGCGCAAGCGCGGCGGTGCCATCCGTGAGACCTTTTAAGATTGCCGGGCTGTCCGTCATGGCGCTGCCGTCGCGTCCGATGACCATGCCCGCAGGGGTGTCTTTGCCGCTTCTGGCATAATATTCAATTTTTCCGCGCTGACTGATGCTCGTCGCGCAGTCCAGCGTGAACGGGAAGTCCTCATCCGTCGGCAGACCGAACGTAAGCGGGTTTGTGCCGAGCATGTTTTCCACGCCGAACGTCGGAGCGATGGAAGGACGCGCGTTGGTGCCGGAAATGCCGATCAATCCTTCTTTCACCGCCATGCTGGTCCAGTAGCCCGCGATGCCGTAGTGCGAGCTGTTGCGGATGGCAGCCATCGCCATACCATACTTCTTCGCCTTTTCGATGATGGTCGTCATCGCCTTGTGGCTCGCAACCATGCCCATGCCGTCGTGTGCATCTACGACCAACGTGGTCGGCGTTTCTTTGACCACTTCATATTCGGTGACGGGGTTTAAAATGCCTTTGTCAATACGATCCAGATAGATGGGTTTAAAACGGTTGCAGCCGTGGCTCTCGATGCCGCGGCGGTCACTCTCCAACAGTACGTCGGTGCAGATCTCTGCGTCATCTTTCGGTATGCCATAAGCCACAAACGAGTCAACCATAAAGTTGTGAATCATTTCCCACGGGATATACGGTCTTGTCTCTGCCATAGGTCATTTTCCTCCTGCATATTCTCTTTGTTCTTGTCAAACTATTTCGTTCTTTTCTTCGCGCCTGTTTTTGCTTTTTTAGCGCGGACATGAAAAAAGGAGCATACGCAAAAATACTCGTGCGCCGCTCCAAACTCCAAATCTCAATGGAACCTTTGTACAGTCCTATCATATCCTGAAATGTACTGTCTGTCAAATCCTGTTTTTCCGGTTTTATTTCAGTTTTTTGCGCATATCTGTTGCGCTTTCCTGATAAAATCAATATGCTGTCAATAAAGAACCAAACAGAGGAAACAGACTTGGAAAAAGCCGCTCAGTTATTATTGGAACAACTGCAGATCAACCCCGTCGTCGCCGCCGCAGGAAACGAAGAAGAACTCGCCCTTGCGCTGAAGTCCGACTGCCGTGTGGTCTTTCTGCTAATGGGCAACGTGCTCGACATCGGCGAACTCACCCGGCGTGTGCACGAAAGCGACAAGCTTTGCGTCATCCATCTCGACCTGATCGACGGCCTTTCCTCAAAGGAAATTGCCGTAGACGCAATCTTTCGCGAAACAGGCGCAGAGGGAATCATCAGTACGCGCGGCGCGCTCATCAAGCGGGCAAAACAGCTCGGCCTCGCCGCAATTCAGCGCGGGTTTATGCTCGATTCGCGCTCTTTGAGCAGTTTTGAGCAGCTGATTCAGCAGAGCAAGCCGGATTTTGTGGAGATCCTGCCTGGGCTTTTGCCAAAGGTGATTGCAACGCTCAAGGAACGCGTCGATGTTCCAATTATCGCTGGCGGATTCATTCACGAAAAGGAGGACGTGATCGCGGCGCTGCAAGCCGGCGCGCTCGCGGTCTCCGCCTCCAGTCCGAATACATGGTCGATGTAAAACCAAACCAGAATCATAAGACCCGCCGAATGAACGGCGGGTCTTTCTTTGTTTCATCGCGAGACGATGCTTACTTACGGATTTACGACGTTGACCGGTTTTCCGTTGATCCAACTTTGCAGATTTTCAAACGCGATATCCAGCAGACGCTGGCGCGTTTCCTTCGGCGCCCAGGAGATATGCGGCGTAATGAAGCAGTTTTTTGCGGTCAGTAGCGGGTTGTCGGCATTGATCGGCTCCTCGCTCACCACGTCCAGCCCCGCCGCGAAAAGTTTTCCGCTATTGAGCGCGTCGGCAAGGTCCGCGTCCACCACCAGCGGCCCGCGGCTGTTGTTGAGCAGGATCGCGCCGGTCTTCATCCTGGCAATTGTCTCTTTGTTGATCATACCGACCGTTTCGGGAAACAGCGGACAGTGCAGGCTGACCACGTCCGATTCGGCAAGCAGCGTCGGCAGATCGACCGCTTCTTTTACGCTCGCCAGAGCGGCGGCGTTTGCGTCGTAAGCCAGAAGGTTCATGCCCAGCGCGCGCGCAATCTCCCCCGTTCGCCGACCAATTCGCCCGTAGCCGATGATGCCGATGGTCTTTCCTTCCAGCTCGATCAATGGATAGTCCCAGAAGCACCAATCCTCTTTGCTCCAGCGGCCGGAGCGCACCTCAGCGCTGTGATGTCCGACGCGGTTGCAGATTTCCAGCAGCATCGCAATTGCATATTGCGCAACCGCAGCCGTGCCATACGTCGGCACATTGCTGACCACCACGCCGTGTTCCTTCGCGGCGGCGAGATCAATCGTGTTGTATCCCGTCGCCAGCACACCGACATAGCGAATCTGCGGGCACGCCGCGAGCGTTTCCCTTGTAATCGGCGCTTTATTGATCAAAACCGCCTCCGCATCTCCGATGCTGGAAACGATCTGTTCGTCCGGCATGTTTTCATAAACCGTCGTTTCGCCAAACGCATTCAGTCCCTCCCAGCTCAGATCCCCCGGATTGAGGGCGTGTCCATCCAAAACAACGATTTTCATGCTGTGCTCCTTTCGAATATAAAACAAAACCCAGGCCGGATTTCTCCCTGCCTGGGTATTTAGTATATTCTTCTTTTCTGCGTGAAACAACGATTGTGTGCAACTTTTTTCTGGATTTCACAAAACCGTATTTCCGCTCCAGCGAATCAGGCGCGCGGCAGACTTGCCGCGGCAACAGATTGCCCGACGCGACGGGATGCCTCGTCCGGCAGAATCAGTTCTACCTTTTCCGCCAATGCCGGGTAATCGCTTGCCAGCGTTTCGCGGCAGGCCGTCTCAATCAGGAAACCGCCTTTGCCGGAAACGACGCGCCCCAACAGCAGCAGATGACGAATGTCGTAGAATTGGTCGTATAGCTCAAGCACATGCGCCAGATACACGCCGATGGAGCGATAAATCCCCTCCGCCGCGACGATGCCCGCCTCAAGCAGCTTTTGCACTTCCTTGAGCTTCTCCGCGGGCGTCAGCGAATCGCTGAGGGTGATTCCCGCTGCGGGAGCCAGCTTGATGACCGCATCCTGCGAAAAATATTTGCAGCCAACGCCCCGGTCGCCCGACCATTCGTCGATCGCCGCGTCCTCGCTCAGGTCAACGGGAGCAAACGCCAGTTCGTTGAACCAACCGAGGATGTTTCCGTCTGCGTTGACATAGCCGACCGCTTCGCTCGTTCCCATCGCAAGACCCATCACGCAGCCAGCGTTGAGTTCCATCGCCCCGGCAAGCGCGGTCACGTCCCCGTCGTTGGCAACGGCGATCGGCGGGTTGCCGACCGCGCGCGCTGCAGCGTTATAAATATCCTTCACAAAGGGGCGCTCGCTGCGCGGCACCTTTAAAAACAAAGAGGAAACCATAGGGCTGTTGCCCACAAAAACGCCGGCGGATGAAACGCCGATTGCGTCGACGCGCGGCATCTGTTCCGCAGCGGTTTGAAACGCGCGAACGATCTCTTCATAGTGATAGTTCGGGTCGCTCTGCGTTTTCGGATGCCAGACGACTTCTTCGGAATATACCGTTTCTCCGTCGATCACTGCGGAAACCTTGCGGTCGCTGCCGCCCGCGTCGAACCCGATGCGACATCCGCTTGTATTTCCGCCGATGGAAACCGCCTCGCCGCAGGCAGCGGGAAACGCGCTGTCCTGACAGGCGGAAACAGAGAATCCGCACTCGAACACATCGTCCATGAATCCCGCGTCAAACGCGCGTGCGCCGGAAGGCGCGTATTCGCGCTTCAGCCGCTCCGCGAGTGCATCCGCGCCGCAGATGGTCACACGACAGCCGCCAACGCTCCAGAGCAAGAACTTTACCATCCGCTCCAGATAACGAAAGTCGGCCTGCTCATGCGCGCCGTCCTGAATCAACGCGGTGTCGCGCGTAACCACGCGTCCGTTCGAAGCCTCAACCGCAATGCGCACCGGTTTGGTTGCCTCGGCCTCATAAGCGCGCATCCACGCGCCCATCGGAATAAATCCACGATCCAGCTCCGGCATGCGCGGGTAGCCATAGTCGATTCCAAGATACCGCATCGTAACCGCCTTTACTGAATGTAGCCGACGCGCTTTGCCAGCGCGCGGTCGATGATTACCGTTACATCCGGATGTGTTTTTACCAGCGTTGCGGGGTTCTGCGCGGAGAGTTCCTCGTTTAGCAGCAGTCCCTTCATCGCCTCGGCTTTGTTTTCGCCCGTTGCGAGCAGCAGCAGTTTTTTCGCGCGGAGAATGTCCCCCATCCCCATCGAAATGGCGCGCGTCGGCACTTCATCCCGCGTGGCGAAAAAACGCGCGTTCGCGTCGATCGTGCTCTCGTCCAGCTCTTCAACATGCGCGCCGTCATAGAGCACATATCCCGGTTCGTTGAACCCGACGTGTCCGTCCACGCCGATTCCCAGCAACTGCACGTCGATGGGCTTTTTCGCAAGCGCATCGCGGAATTCTTTTACGTTTTCTTCAATATCGCCCGTGCCTTTGGCAACGACGGTGTTCTTTTTGTCGATGTTGATGTGATCAAACAGGTTTTCGTCCATAAAGCGGCGGTAGCTCTGCGGGTGTTCCGGCGGCAGACCGACGTATTCGTCCAGATTGACCGTGTTGACGCGCGAAAAATCCAGCGCGCCAGATTGGTTTGCCTCCACCAGAAACGGGTAAACGCCCTGCGCGGTGCTGCCCGTTGCGAGGCCGAGTCTTGCATCCGGTTTTTTGCGGATCACATCCGCGATCATATCCGCGGCGAGTTTACAGGTTTCCTGAAAGTTTTCAGTCACAATAATCTTCATAACGGTTTGTCCTTACTTCTTTTCTCTTCGCTTTATTAATCTGCCGGTTTCATTTGAATGATCAGATCGCCAAACTCCTTCGGCACATGAAAATCTACCTTTTCTACGGGCGACCAGCTACCCCAGTGCGGGTGTTCGGTATGGTCGCCGCATTTATAGAAGTTTCCGCGCATGCTGTGTCCGTCTGCAAAAGTACAGTCCCGCTCATAGAGCGCCTCCAGAAGCGACTGACGCAGCAGACATGTCACTCGCCACCAGCTTGCGCCATCTTGTTTAAAGCGATCCACGCGCACTTCCGGGTGCGGCAGGCCGCGCTTGAGCACATAGTTTCTGGTGTGCCGCGCCGTACCGAATGAGCAATGGCTGGCGCCGTTTGCGTTCATCTCCAGTCCAATGTAGCCGTATTGCGGCAAATCGGGAAAGCAGTCGATAAACGCCTCCATGCAGCTGTCTGTATGAACGGGGTCGTTGGGGCTGAAATAGATCGCGCGCGGGTGTTCCTCGCGGCACCACATAGAAACTTCCAGTCCCTCGTCCGGCAGATATAAAACCTGTCCTCGTGTATCGGGTCCAATCGCGCCTTCCGGCCGGTAAGAGGAAATTTGAAATTCCTCACCCCGGCGTGGTTCATTCAGTTGAACCGTATGGATTTTGTAGAGCGGTCTTGTCGCCATCACTTAATTCTCCGTCAGTTCCTGTCCGGCAAGGAACACACTCCGCAGCGAGAAATCCCCGTTCAATACAAGGAAATCTGCACGCTTCCCGTTTTGCACCGAGCCGATTTCCCCCTCCGCGCCGATGACGCGAGCGGGGTTATAGCTCGCCATGCGTACCGCCGCTTCGAGAGGAATGCCGATGGTCAGCGCAATGCGGAAAATGCCGAAGAGATTGTTGGCCGACCCCGCAATCGTGTCCGGCGCGTCGGCAAGCCGCGCGATGGTGCCGTCGAGAACAATCCGCTGTCCGCCTAGCATGTATTCTCCGGCGGGCATGCCGCAGCAGGAGAGGGCGTCGCTGATCAGGCAAAGCCGCTCCGCTCCAAACATTGAGAACGCCGCGCGAACAACGCTTTCATGCACATGCATACCGTCGGATATCAGCTCCGCCGTCACGCCTTGCGTTTCCGCGGCGGCGCCGATGACGCCCGGCGCGCGGTGCAGCATCGGTTGCATGCCGTTAAACAAATGGGTCACATGCGTGGCTCCCGCGGCAAACGCTGCTTTCGCCCGGTCATAATTCGCGTCGGTATGCGCAATTGAAACGACGCACTGCTTAGTGACCTGTTGAATATATTCGACCGCGCCCGGCAGCTCCGGTGCGATGTCCGCAATTTTGATGAGTCCTTTTGCCGCTTCGTTGAGGCGAGAAAACATTTCGTAATCCGGCTTTTGCAAATAGGCGCCGTTTTGCGCGCCCTTTTTCTTTTCCGAAAAAAAAGGTCCTTCCATGTGAATGCCGCGCAGCACGGCGTGACCTTCCAGCTCATCCTCGGCAAACACGGCGGCGGTTTCATACGCCGCGCGCAGCTGTTCTTCCGGCAGCGTTACGGAAGCGGGTGCGAATGAGGTAATTCCGTTTTTTGCCAGATAACGCGCAATGGTTTTTAATCCCGCTAAATCCCCGTCCGAAAAATCGTGTCCGGAGTTTCCGTGGTTGTGAATGTCGACAAAACCCGGCACAACGTATGCGCCATCCAGATCGACCGCCGTACCGTCGCCCGCGGTCAGCACATCCGTAAAGCGTCCGTTTTCCACCGAAAAACCGCCGGTGTGAAATTGAAAATCCGGCCCGTATACTTTCGCGTTCTGATATCGCATCATCGTATTCGCTCCCTTTTTGTTGGTTTGCTCTGGCGTTTCAGCAACGAAATATAGTCTATTGATTCGATCAATTATGCCTTTTGACTGCTCATTTGTACCATACATATTATAGATCACTAGAATACAATTGTGCAATACTAATAAATGCCCCGCTTTATGAGCAGGGCATTTATTTTCAGTTATTTTGTTGCTTTTGGCTGATTTAGCCGCCTTCTCCGGTGTTATAAATCGGGTCGTCTTCCGACGGTACCAGATCGGAATAACCCCAGACGAGACCATCTGGAATGCGGCGCTGGTAGGTGTCTTCTATCGTGCCTTCGCGCTTGTTGCCGTGGCGGTTGAGTTGTTCGCCCATAAACAGCATGCAGGCGGAAACGCCGCCGTCGAGATTGTAAGCCTCCACGCAACCCTGTTCAACAAACAGCTGTGCAAACGCGGAAAGGCGCATGCCGTAACTGTATTCCTTTTGCCTTCCGTCCACGACGATCGCCACAAAATGACCGGGTTCAATCATACCGATGCCGGTGCGCGGGTTTGTTTCGTTTGCGATGCGCGGCACTTCGTCGATGTTCACCGTTGTTAATTCGCCATCGCGAATCAACGTCGGCCCGAAGGAAAATGCATCCCTAACGCCATCCATGAGCAATTCATCCGCGTTGACTTCTCCCGGGGAGAAGATGCGCAGCGTCATGTCTGGATACATCGCAAGAATATCGCTCTTTTTGCTGTCGAGGAATACCTTTCCGTCGCGAATGAGGATGCTCTTATACTGCGTGTCGCTCTCGGTCAGGTTATCGCCCGTAATCATCAGCACCGCTTTGTTGCGGCGCGCAAGCAACCAGGGTTTGATCGCGCCCGCGCCGTTCCGGTTTGCCGCGGACTGCACGGTGCGAAAACTGTTGATATCCCGCATGCGGATTTGCGCGATGAAGTATACCAGCGGATATGTTTTCCCGCCGTAGTTGGTGTATTCTGTTTCCACGCGGTCGATCATGATCGATAACGTATCCGTGCGATATTCCCAGTGTCCGTTTTCTTCGTCAACGATAATCACTTCAGCCGGATCATCCGCGCTGCGGTAGTATTCATCGCTTGCGGAATCGGCAATGACCTCCGGCTCCGGCGTTTGTGTCGCTTCCGGCGTCGCTGTGGGTTCCGGCGTTGCGCTTATCGTAGGAACAGGCGTTTCCAAAGCCGCTTCCGGCGCAGCAGGTTCTTGATTGCCGGCAAAATACAGCACGGCAGACGCAGCCAAACCAAGCACAAACGGCACTGCGGACAACGCGAGAGCGCCGCCGCGGCGTTTCCCGTTTTTCCTCTTGAGTCCGTAACCAAGCAGCAGAAATACCGTCAGAATCAATCCAGCGGCTGGGAGTCCAATCAGCAACCATAAGGATGTCTCGTTTTCCGGCGTTGCCACCGCAAAATTCGTTTCCTCTTCTGTCGCCTGTGCTGCCGGTTCGTCGGTCGGCTCGGGCGTTGCCGTCGGTTCCGGCGTCGCCGTCGGCGCGGGGGTCGGATCTACATATGCAGAAAGCGTTGCAGTATCGATGTTTTCAAACAGATCGTTCCCAACCGTATCCTCGCCAACTGTTGTACTCACCAACTGAAACGACGAGGTCGGGATCAGTTCGCTTTCGTAGACGTGTCTTGTTGTGCAGAGTTCAAACGCCCCGGCTGAAAGTTCCAACACGGATTTGCCCCCGCAACCATTGAGCACGGCGGAGCTATCGAGGGTCGTCATACCCGTTTCGCTTGCAGCGTAAATCTTTTGGACGCTGCTGTCTTCCGCACCAAGAAGAACGTATTCTCCCGTAAACTGCGCGGCTCCATCCGGCGCTGTCTCATCCGCCGCATGCGTTACGATCACTTTCGGTGAATAATCCGCAATGCATGCTTCGAGGTAATCCAGTGTCGTTCTTCTGCCCCAGTCGTTGCGCACCGTCTTGTAGAGACTGTTGTTCACGCTCGTAAAATCGGCGAACAGCGGATAAACATCATATCCCGCATACCAAAGTGCGGCAAGCAGTTCCTGCTGCGCGCTGCGCGAATAGCGGGACATAACAATCAGTTGCGTCGGGATATCGTGGTTTGCCGCGTAGGTAGCAATTACGCCGAAAAATTCGTCCAACGCAGACATAGGAGTGGAAGCAACGATAAGCAGATCCACCGCGTTCGTCTGCCGCCAGAGCTGTACATCCGCAGGCAGGTCGCCCGCGCCATATACGGCAAGCGTTGAAAGCACAGTGTTTCCCGTCATCGTGATGACCACGCGTGCGGTTTCTTCCGCCAGCGGGTAATACGCATTGATAAACGGTTGTGCCGATTCTTCGGATAGAGTGGCGCCGTTTTCATCGAACTGAGACACGGTATACTGGCTTGTCTCGTCGTACCACTCCAAATATAGTCCCTGCGCGCCATCCGGCAGGTCGACCTCAAGCGACTGGTCTTTATCAAACTCCTGATAGCTTTCCACGAGCCCGTCGGTCAGGCGATATTCCTTGCCGGAATACTCTTCCGGCAGGGTAATCGTGCAATCCGCGGTCACCGTTCCGCTCTGCTGGGTTTGAATCTCCGCAACTTCCTCGGCGCGCGCCGAAGAATAAGGAATGAAGCTGCTGATCAACAGCAGAAACGCGAGCGCGGCAGACACAAATCCAGTCGTTTTTTTCGTTATTCTTTCTTGCGTATACATAGCCATAGTATACACAGGCGAACGCAGCGAAGTCAAAACGTATTCCACCGGAATCGTGTTCCAATTTTGTCAATTTGGCAAAAGAATTGTTTTCGTTCGGGGAGTTCTCTATAATTTAACTATCACCTGCCGGATCGATCGCATACAAAGTACGCGCCGCATCAGCCGGTGAAAAGGAGCGCATGATGAAACAAAAGATCATTCCGCTAACCATAGCGACCATATTCGTTCTGCTGCTGTTTTCCGGCTGCGGGGCGGTATCTTCTGTGACCGAAACGATTTCAACAACGCCAGTCCTCCAGCTTGACCGGCAAAACGCAGGGCTGACGGACGCGGATCTTGCTGCATTTACATCAGAAACAAGTCTTCTTTCGCTCGACCTGCGCGGAAACGAACTTTCGACGGACGCGGTCAGCGCGCTGATCGCCGCTTTGCCGAACTGCGAAATTCTCTGGAGCGTTCCGCTCGGCTCCTCGCGCTTTGACAGCAGCAGTACATCTCTGACGCTTCCGGCAGATACGTCCGAAGATGATCTGGGTAATTTACAGTTTTTTACCGGACTGACAAGCGTTGACGCAACCGCGCTGAGCGACGCCGCAGCGATAAAAGACGTTGCCGCTCAGATGCCGGATGTTTCTTTTCTTTGGAATGTGGACGTATGGGGACAGAGCTATCCTTCGGATACCACCGAGCTTGATTTAACCCAGGCGTCGATGCCTGATGAAACAACGCTTGCAGATGCGCTCTCGGCATTTCCCGCGTTAACCCGCGTTGATCTGACCGGACAGACACTTTCCGACGAAGCAATGCTTTCTCTTGTTCAGGCAATGCCGGATACGCTGTTTGTATGGGATGTCGATTTGTTTGGCGTCACCGTTTCCAGCGAAGCAACGGATGTGGATATCAGCGACACCCCGGTGGATAACCTCGACACGCTGAAGCAAAAACTCGCGCTGCTGCCGAACCTCACGCAGTTGGTCATGTGTAACTGCGGGCCGGGCAATGAAGAGATGGAAACATTGATCGCCGCTTTCCCGAGCATCAAATTCGTCTGGATGATTCAAATCGGCGGCTGGGAAATGCGCACGGATGTGAAAGCATTCTCCAAGGGCAACCGCAAAACGTTTGACGGCGGAGAGTTCATCGGCGGCAAAACCAACTTTACCGATGAGGACATTCAACCGCTGAAATACTGCACAGACCTGATTGCGCTCGATCTGGGTCACGGCAGTCGCATCACCGATCTTTCGGTTTTGCAGTATTTGCCGAAACTGCGCTTTTTAATCGTCGCAATGAACAAAATAACAGATATAGAAGATTTGAAGTACTGTCCAGAACTGGAATATCTCGAAATCTTCCAGAACTTCATTTCGGACTGGACGCCGCTGCTCTCTCTGCCGAAACTGACGCACCTGAATTGCAGCACCAACTACGGCAAGGATGAAAGCGGCACAAAGACCTACCCCGACTATACTATTCTCAAGCAGATGACGCAGCTTGAGCGCGTCTGGATCATCCACTGCAATCTTTCAACCGAGCAGGTGGAAGATTTACGCGCAGCCCTGCCGAACGCCGTCGTCAACAACATCGGCGGACATTCCACCGACAACGGCTGGCGGGATAACGATTTGTACCGAGAAATGCAGGGCTTGTTTAATCTTCCAATTTCCGATTAAACACGCCGTATCCTTTTCCCCAGCGACCCACAGGAGAAATTCATGTTGAAAAAAAACGTTCCGTTCCTTGTTTTCACGCTGTGCCTGACGCTGCTTCTGGCAATGCTCGGCTGCGCAAATGCAGCGGACATTCAAGAGCCGCAGCCAACGCAGAACGCCGCAACGCCGGAACCGACCGCAACACCGACGCTCGAACCAACGCCAACCCCCGAACCAACCGCAACCGTGATCACCATCGGTGCGATCGGAGATATCATGATCATGCCGGCGCAGATCAACGGCGCATACGACGAAACAACCGATACCTATGATTTTTCGCGTAGCTTCATCGGCGTGGCGGATCAGTTCCGCTCGGTCGATTTCATGTGCGGCAATCTGGAAACAACGCTTGCCGGCGAAGACGCGGGATATTCCAAAAAGAAAAAAGACAGCGAACCTGCCGATACGTTTAATGCGCCGGATGTAATCGTCGATAATCTCAAAGACATCGGATTCGATTTTCTCAGCACCGCCAACAACCACGCGCTTGACCGGAAAATGGCGGGCTTGCTGCGCACCTTGGATGTGCTGGATGAAAAAGGAATTTATCACACAGGTACCGCCCGCTCCAACGAAGAGCGGGATACGCCGCTGATCGTCGACGTTCAAGGCATCAAAATCGGCATTATCTCGGCAACGGAGATCATCAACAAAAACGACAAATACATGACGGACGAAGAAACGGAATATGCCGTCACAAGATTATATCTCCAGCAGGATCGATTGCTTGCCGAAGTAAAAGCGCTGCGCGAGGCAGGCGCGGAGTTTATCATCGCCTATCCGCACTGGGACAAGGAGCACAAGACCTCCTCCAACACCAAAACGCGCGAAATGGCAAAACTTCTGCTCGAAGCCGGCGTAGACGTGATTCTCGGATCACACCCGCACGTGGTGCAGGGCATTGAGAACGTCACCGTAGAGCGGGACGGCTCTTCCTATACCGGACTTGTGGTCTATTCGATGGGCAATTTTATCTCCAATATGGCGGGCAAAACAGAAGTTGATCCGCTCAAATACGGATTGTATGTGCAGCTTTCTATCGTGAAGGAACCGGACGGAACAGTTTCTCTCCAGAGCGCGTGTTATATGCCGCTGTTTGAGTTTTACCGCACCGTGGACGGCAAGTATGTTCATCAGGTTGTACCCGCACTCTCGGACGCTTCGCTGATCCAATCCTACTCCGAATTGTCCGATAAGGAACTGAAAAAAGTCGAGGTCGCGCGCGATTTCGTCATAGACGTTTGTTCAACGGACGCGATCCCCGTAATGGACGACGCAGACTGGGTATATTAACCGTTGACAGCATGAAGCAACAAACCCGCGACAAATTGCCGCGGGTTTTGTATTTTGCTTTGTTTTATTTAAGACGCAGATTGAACATCGCCGACAATGCGCCGGATGATTTCACCGTCAACCGATTCGTTAAACTTTCGCGCAAATAGCATACCGCTGCTTTTCATCGCGTCATAGTCCGCAATCGTCAATGTACGCGGAGAACGCCCGCCACCCGACCAGTCCAAATAGCGCATGGTAGCTGCGCTTTCATCGCCAAATCCCATATAAGTCCGACGATCCATAAACGGTGAATTGACGAGCGTCGTCTGCAGCCAGAGCTCGTCCGCGCAGACGGAATTTGCAAAATACTTGCGGTATTTGCCGGATTCCTTCAGCGCATAGACGGCGCAATCATGCGTAATAGAAAACCACACAGCGCCTTTTTGAAACACAACGTCGCTTGTTTTCAGCCGGTTGATATGAAAGAGTTTTTGCGCATCCAGCCAGAGCGGATTAATCACGCGGAACAGTTTCTTTCCAAACGGGCGAACCGGCTGACGCAGATGGTAGCGTCCGATGCGCTGATACAGCATGGTTTCGTCAACGGTCTCCCGGTCAAAATCGACAAATTCCTGTCCGGCATGTTCGCTAAAAAACGCGTGTATCTCCCGCTGTGATTTCAACGGCAAATCCGCACCCGACAGCAGATGATAGTAGCTGTGCTCTTCCGCGACGGCGCTCGCAAGCAGAAGATTGATCACGTCGATGAATCTCTCGTCGCCCCATCTTGCGTCAAGATGCTGCGGCAAAATCGTCACGCAGCTTTTCGGCGCGGCGGCGGTTAGAGTATCCTCCGAAAATCCCCGCGCTTTGCTGTCGATATGGATATAAATATCATTCTGTGCGTCGTCCAACAGACCGAGCAGCGTTTTGAGTTGTTCGGGTTTTTCATGTGCGGCAATCAGATACGCATGGCGCAAAACGGAATCGTTCGGCATTGTCGTCTCCCTTTCTGATTCGTCTCTGAAATTGGGTCAGTCGCCGCTTGTCGTCGCGGAGCCCTGGTTCTGCGCGCGCATGCCGAAAAGTTCCTGCATCGCAAGATATCCTTCGTTGCCCTTGCGCCATAGGCTCTCGGCATAATCGGGATTGGTCAAAGAGGCTTTGATCTCCGTATTCGGCATCGCCGCCTGAAGCGCTTCCGCCTCGGCCTTTGTAAAGTTATTCATGTTGATCCAGAGCCGTTCCAAATCCGGCATATTGCTCAGCACACTGAAATCCGAGATTTCATTGTTCGCGCAGTTGAGAAAACGGATCTTTGTACAGGCCGCAAGCGGAGAAAGATCGTTGATGTAATTGCATTTGATCTCCACAAACTCCAAATCGGTCTGTCCGGCAAGCGAAGAGATATCGGAAATATCGCAAAGCGTGAGCACAAGATATTTCAGTTTCGGTAAACCCGCTATAAAATCTACGTCGCCGATTTTACTGCAATGTCCGACGTCGAGCGCAATCAAATCGGTGCAATATTTCAGGTTTTCAAAATCGCTGCTGCGAAACGACTGATACGAAAGTTTGTCGGCAACAAAGCTGCCTCCGCCATCCGGAAAACGATAGCGCTGACCCGTGCTGAACCCCTTGATGTCAGTTCGAATTTCCCAATCTGCAACGCGAATCATCCAGACAAATTTTACCGCGGGATAGCGTTCCCGTAGCGCAGCCATCTCCTCGTTGCCGGGTCCGCAGTTGCACATGTCCGCATATGTCAGATTCGGAAGCAGCGCAAGCATATCGGAAAATGTATCGACATCCGAAACCGTATATCCGCGCAGATCAATTTCTGTTGCGTCCGAAAAAACGGAAAAATCATCGAGCAGTGCAACGTTCCATAGGAAAGATATCTGCGGATACGCCGTTTGCAGCGATAACTGATCTTCCGTCGTAAACGCAAGATCGTCACTAAACTTCACTTCGGAGAGCATCGGCAAACCGGATAACGCCGACAGCAGCGTTGCAGCGTCTGTTTCCGTTGCGGTCAAATCGAGCGATTCGGTATTCTGCGGATACGATATGCCACCGATCTTAACATCCCATCGCACCGAAAGCTCCGGGTGATTCGCCGCAAACGCGATGAGAGACGCATACTCCTGCGCATCCGCATCGGCAAATTTTACATCGACCAACTCCGGCAAAAATGCCAGCGTCGTTTCCAACGCATCAACGCTGCCTGTCAGCACGGCTGTTGTTGCGTCGCTCTCCACGCGCTGGGAGCCGACCGGAACACTCCAAAGAATATCGCAATTCGGCAGAGCGGCAACGAGCGACTGATATTGTTCCACAGAAATCGGGTCTCCGCGCAAGTCGAGCGCGGTCAAATCCATTTGCGTCAGCAAATCGGTTACGTCGTTCAATCCCGTATTGGAAAGATCAAGCGAAACGGGTTCTTTTGCCGTTTCAGCCGCAGGCGAACCGCAGGAAGCAAGCAAAAACGCAAACGCAAGCAAAAGAAGCAACGCCCCGCCTCGCGCAGAGCGCCGATAATCGTTTTGCTGTTGCTTGCCGTTTTGTCGCATGTATCAATCCCCTGCCCAGTCCTGCGCCACAAGACCGGAATAAACGCGCGTATCGTCCACGCCGGGCACCAATTCCGAGTAGCCCCAGAACAATTGATCCGGCACGGATCGATAGTGGTTTTCCGAACGATGGTTGAGATATTCGCCCATAAACACCATGGATGCGGAAGCGCCGCCGTCTAGGTTATATGCCATTACGCAGCCCTCGTCGAGGAACATTTGCGCAAAATCCGAAAGAAGTACGCCGTGGCTGTAGCGCGGCAATCTGCCGTCCACCACGATTGCAACAAAGTGTCCTGGTTCCACAAGGCCGAGTCCCGCGCGCGGGTTAATGCGGCCAACGCGGTCCTCATCCACATTTTCGCAGATCGCGCCGTCGATAATCAGCGGCGGGCCGAACGCATAGGTGTCGCGCGTTCCGTCCTCTATTTCGCTGAGCATGGACTGATCGTTCGCAAAGTAGATGCGCATGGAAAAATCGTCTGTCAGCGCCATAACCGATTGCTGCGTCATTGCGCGAAAAACGCGTCCGTCGCGAATCATTAACCCTCTGTTATAGTCCGAATGCAGCAGATTGTCTCCCGTGATACCCAACACCGCACTGTATCGGCGCGCCATGGTGCAGGCATCCTCCGGATCGCGACCATTCTGCCGCTCGGAGCCAAATCCCGAACGATAGGAATCCTCGTCCCGCTCGTAAATGTTTGCAACATAGTAGACCACCGGCGGATCGGTGCGCGTTACGCGCCGTATTTCGATGCCCAGCGTATCGCTGTGGTATTCGTAAATGCCGTTTTCATAGTCAAACACGACTACCTCTTCCGGGTCGCCTGCCTGCCGGAAATGCGACGCGAACGCATCCTCGTCCGGTGTTGGTGTGGTGGTTTCGGCGGGCGAAGATGCCGTCGCGGTTGCCTGCGGCGTGGGGGTCGGCGTCGGCGTCGGTTCGGGCGATTCCATCGCTTTGTTTGCGCGCAGTGTTAACACCGCGCCGCAAACCGCAAGCAATACGCCAACCGTTATGCCGACAATGCGAATCGTTTTCGGTTTGGATTCCGTTCCATTAAAATGCGCCGCAAAACTCAACACAACAACGATGACGCCCAGCGCGGCAAGGCCCAGACCGACATAGAAAATCGTCTTGTTGTTTTCGTTGGCTAAAATCGGTTCTGCCGTTTGCTCGGTTTCCGTTGTCGAAACAGCTGTATCGCTCGTCGCTTCCGGTTCCGGTGTGTCGGCGGGTTCCGGCGTTACAGCCGCATCCGGCAAACTGACCGGACCGGATAGCGAAGCCAACAGCGCATAGAGGTTTTTCGCGCTCTCTGCCTCGCTCACGGCAACGTCGACCGGATACGTCTGCATGAAATACGGCGTATCGGATACCGTTGTATGAAACAGCCAAAACGAGGGGTAATGGTCAAATGCGGTTTGCGCTAGTTCTACCGCGGTCTTTCCGCCAAATGCAACAATGCCGGAGTTCGAATCATAAATCGGATAGTTTCCGGATTCCATATGCTGATAAACCGTGCCTACTTGCCAAACGCCGTATTCGCGCTCACTGACATATTCTACAGAAGCATCCGCCGCTTGTTCCGCCGCGAGCAAAACGTGCGTCGCGGTCAGAAGCGCCATTCCATCCGCGCGCTCTCCTTCCGCGGAATGCGTAATCAGCGCCGCAGGTTGATAGCGGCGGAGCAGCCGGACAAGATAGGTGGAAATCTCTGTCTTGTCAATGATTCCATACATGTTTTTTAAAGACAAAGTGGTTTTATAGTATTGGAAATCTGCAAAGATCGGCTGCGTGCGGGAACCAAGCGCGTACCGAACCTCGATTGCTTGCTGCTGCGCCTGTCTACTTTCGGAAGAAAGAAAAACAAGCGCCGCATCCCCACCGGAAATAAACGGCAAAAGACTGCCAAAGTCGTATGCTTCGTCTCCCGTATGCGCAAGGATCACCATTACTTTCGGCTGCGTTTCCTGCGCGGTCATAATGCAAAGTTCGCCCGGCGCCGTCTCCCTGTCGTAAACACGCAGTTCTGAAATGGCGAACGCCCTGTCTCCGGCAATGCGCAGCGTTGCGCATCCTTCCGGAATCGCATAATAATCGTTGAGCAAATCCGAATTCGCCTCTGCCGTGGTCATTACCTCGCCGGACGCATCCAGCGCTTCAATCCGGGCGGCAACCGGCGCTTCGTACCAGGCAACATAAAGGCCCTTTGCACCGTTGGGAAGAGAGATTTCCAGCGTTTCTGTCTTGCTAAAAGAGATACGGGAGTTGTAGCGGTTATCCGTCAGCCGCGCAACATAGTTCACGGAATCTTCCGGCAGCGTGATGGTGCATGCGCTCATCAAATCGCTCGCTGTATCGGAATCGTCCGCGCGCGCCGAGGCAAACACGGGAAGCAATAACCCTGTTAACAAGAAAAAAGCGGCTGCGCTCCGAAATCGTTTCGAATAGTAGACGCTCTTTAAGTTCATAATCTGTGCTCCTGTCGCGCCGCATCCTATTCGCGGCAGATTGATCGATAAGATAGTTGTGCTTCTCTTTTTATAAAGAGAGCGTTTTTTATGAGCCGGACGAAACGGTGTCCGGATGGAATGTAAACACATTTTCTGCGGCATCGGTGCCAATGCGCTTCAACATTTTATCATATGCCGCCTGGAATCGGTCTTCAGCATAGCGCGTACGCGGGTCTACGATGGAAAAATCCGCAAGCGCCTGCTGCATCGGCACGACGGAATACGACATGATTTTCTCGTCGTTATAGAAATTATACGTATAGGTCAGCAGATAGCTGGCGTCCAGTGACGTTAGCTTATCCTGATCCCAGTCATAAGTAAAGTTCAGATTTAAAATGATGTTGTTCAGGCTTTCCGAATGAATCGCGCTGGACATGAAATTGCCCAAGCTATAGGCGATAAACACCGTTTTCTCTTCGCCGTCGACGGTTACCGTGCGCTTTTCCATCGATTGCAGAGAGTGCGTATGGCTCATGATGACCGCATCCACACCAAGCGCAGCCGCGTCGTTTGCGGCGGTCAACTGCCTGCGGCTCGGTTCGGTGTCTTTTTCCACGCCGTCGTGCAGATACATGACGATAACCTTTGCGCCAAGTGCGCGGGCGGTTGCAACATCCTCAGTCAACCGTTCGGTTGAATAATAGTTCATCACCCACGTCGCATCCTCGCCGTCAAGCGTGAGTTTGTATTTATTCGTGAATCCCGTATAAGCTAAAATCGCAACCGGAACGCCCTTAACGTCCTGAATATAAACGGAACCGACTTCTTCCTGCGTCAGGTTCGTACCAAGCGCAACAAAACCCAGTTCCTGCAATTTTTCCTTGGTTTCAAACGCGCCCTCAACCAAAAAATCCGTCGCGTGATTATTAGAAGTAAACAAAACGTCAAACCCGACGTCTTTGAGCGTCTCGGCATAATCGATCGGCGCATTAAATCCAACGATCGTGCCGTTAAGCGGCGCTTCGCTGTAGAGACTGGTTTCAAAATTGCCGAGGAGCACATCCGCCCCCTGCAGTTCGCTCTTGATCTGGGCAAAATGCTTGGCAAAATCATAACTTCCGTCTGCTTGCAGCGCGTCCTCCATCTGTCCGTCGCAGCACATCAAATCTCCGACAAAGCGCATGGAAAACGTCTCGGTTCCCGTTTGCTCCGTCGTTTCCGGTTCCGGCGTGGTCTCCGCTGCTAGCGGTACTTCGGTCGGTTCCGGTTCTGGGGTTGGCGCGGCAACGTCCGCGGTTTCCCCTACGGTTTGCTGCGGCGCTTCGCCGACGGAAGAACCCTCTGACGCGGCAACCGGTTTGCCGCCAGTGACAACTAAATTTATCATGATGACGACCGCCAGCGTGAGCAGAAGCGCGGTGAAGATCATCAGTTTTCTATATTTAACTCGATCAATTTTCATCATATAATTCCTCAGTATTATGATAGTGAGAAGCACGAGAATTGTCAAATCCGTGATTTGTAAAAAAGAATAACCGAGAGCTTGATAAAACACGGTTATTCCAAATCATCCCGTTTATTATCGTGGATTTCATGTGAATTCTTGCTTGGAGCATCCCAATTGACACATTTTTATAGTATGATACATGATAACAATCCATTCTTTGAGGTTTCTTACATCATGTTGAAAGCGATTTCGCTTCTTCTGGCCGCCGTTATGCTCCTTCCCGCGTCCGCCGTCGTCAGCAACGATCCGCCGGATGTGGATATTATTGCGCCTTATTATATCGTTGTAGACGCGGACGACCCGTCTATCGTGTATTACGACCGCGACCCGGATGAACACTGCATTCCCGCAAGCACAATGAAAATCATGACATGTATTCTAGTTTTAGAAAATGTCGAGAACCTAGATGATACCATCGTCGTAACCAAGCAAGCTGCCGGTATGAAGGAATCCAACTCACTGATGCACGTCATCGCCGGAGAAACATTGACGGTTCGTCAGCTGCTGTACGGCATGATGCTGGTTTCCGGAAACGATGCGGCGCTTCTGCTTGCAACCTATGTCGCCGGCAGCGTTGCGGATTTTGCCGAACTGGCAAACGCGAAGGCTGCGGAATTGGGCATGAACGACACGCATTTTACAAACGCGAGCGGCGCTTTTAACAGCAAGCAGTATTCCACCGCGCGCGATATGGCGGTTTTGACCAGTTATGCGTTGAAAAACGAAATGTTTTGCACGCTGATTTCAACCGTCAGCTATACGATCGAGGCAAACGATGTTCGGAAAGAACCGCTGGAACTTGTCAATTCAAACCGCTTGATATCGGACGACCCAACGAGCGACTGCTATAGCGAGCTCGCATTTGGCGGAAAAACCGGCAGTACACCGACCGGGGGCGATTGTCTCGTCGCCGTGGGACAGCTCGATGGCGCAAGCGTCATCGTCGTGCTCATCGGCGCGGACGACACGAACCACAGAGATGCAAACAAGCGAATGCCGCACGTGTTTCAAAACGCGAAATACCTAATGGAATATACGCTAGAAAATGATTATACATTAGTTACGCCATCTTCTATCGGTTTTTCCTACACCCCATCCATCACTGCGAGCGGACTAAGCGAAGCCTTGCCTATTACAACGCAGTTTGATGATAGCGCGGGTGTTCGCCTTCCGGCGCAAATTGCAAACGAAATCATCGCCAATCCTTCGCTTGTTGAAACAACAACCGAAGTGACAGCCGACTTAACCGGCGCGCAAACAGGCGATGCTGTTGGGACAATCACCTGTACCTATAACGGGGATACTCTTTTTTCAGGAAATTTGATCGCTTCTGCGGATGCCGTTACCATGTCCGCAGCGAGTGTCATCGCCGCTGAATCAACTCCGGAACCAACC
Organism: Clostridia bacterium; assembly: GCA_003246365.1. Taxonomy (GTDB): domain Bacteria; phylum Bacillota; class Clostridia; order Christensenellales; family CAG-138; genus UBA7703. The sequence goes on along the minus strand of QKAN01000144.1, from coordinate 30,081 downwards.
GCGCAACCCGAAAAAGCCGGATTATCACTGCACTTAAACTACGGCGCCGGCGTCTATATCTTTGCGTCTATAAGTTTATTATTGTTATGCGCTCTGATTATACTCATTGTATTTTACTTTAAGCTCAAGCTGTACCGTAAAACGCCGCGTCACAAGGCTCTCCCATCCGGCGCAGAGCATCCGGCTCTCGCAGAACCCGCATTCGGCGATATTTCCGACGAATTTGACGGGCAGGAGTTGGATTTTGCAGAGCCAGAAATTCAGAATCCGACGATTGCTGTTTCACCTGAACCGGAAGTCTCGCTGGCGGCCAAATTTAATACGGAGCTGGCAGATGTTAAAACGCCCCCTTCGGAAATAAAACCGGACGAGATCATCCTTGAGCAACCAGAATCAGATATTGTGACAGAGGCCAACGAACAACCATTTGCGCAACCCGCCGATCAAATGGAAGCGGAGACTGTTTCCTCTGAGACCGAGCCTGTATTGTCGGATTTGGAGCTTGTTCAAGAAGAGAGTACGCCTGTACCACCGAAACCAAGAAAACCGCGCAAAAAAACAACTGCTCCAGTCGAACAGGCAGCGGAACAAGCAGAATCTAAGCAGGAAGAGATTGACACGCCTGCATCAGTAAAACCAAAAACACCACGCAAAAAGGCTGTTACTCCCGTCGAGCAGGCAACGGAAGAAGCAGAATCTAAGCAGGAAGAGATTGACACGCCTGCATCAGTAAAACCAAAAACACCACGCAAAAAGGCTGTTGCTTCAGTCGAGCAGGCAACGGAAGAAGCAGAATCTACGCAGGATGAGAATTCCGCGCCTGTATCAGTAAAACCAAAAACGCCACGCAAGAAGAAAACAGTCGCAGTTGAACCGATGCCGGAGGAATCCGAGGCTACAACGGAAGAATAATCTGGCTCTTCCCGTAGTAATTTTCTGAATTGATCAAATCACCAACATTTAGCAAACAAAAAAGAGGCTCGCAATTGCGAGCCTCTTTGTGTGTCTAGCGGATTTGGAAGTTATTCCATGATCTCCGTGACGACGCCGGAAGCAACCGTGCGGCCGCCTTCGCGGATAGCGAAGCGAAGTCCGGTTTCGATCGCGATCGGTGTGATCAGCTTGATCGTCATGTCGATGTGGTCGCCAGGCATAACCATCTCAACGCCCTTCGGCAGATCGACGGATCCCGTAACGTCCGTTGTACGGAAGTAGAACTGCGGACGGTAGCCCGTGAAGAACGGTGTGTGACGACCGCCTTCTTCTTTGGTCAAAACGTACACGCGGCCAAGAAAGTGCGTGTGCGGGTGGATCGAGTTCGGCTTCGCCAGAACCTGACCACGCTCGATGTCCGAACGCTGCACGCCGCGCAGAAGCGCGCCGATGTTGTCGCCCGCGATCGCCTGATCCAGCTGCTTACGGAACATTTCTACGCCGGTAACGACGACCGAACGCGTTTCGTCCGTCAAACCAACGATTTCTACCGTGTCGCTGATCTTGACCGTTCCGCGCTCTACACGGCCAGTTGCGACGGTGCCGCGGCCGGTGATCGTGAACACGTCTTCTACCGGCATCAGGAACGGTTTGTCTACCGCGCGTTCCGGTGTCGGGATATAGCTGTCGACTGCATCCATCAGTTCGAACAGGCACTGGCACTCCGGCGTTTCTTTCGCCTGCTTACCCGCCAGCAACGCTTCCATCGCGAGCAGCGCGCTGCCCTTTACGATCGGAATATCGTCACCCGGGAATTCGTAGGTGCTCAGAAGTTCGCGGATTTCCATCTCGACGAGTTCCAGCAGCTCCGGATCGTCGACCTGATCCGTTTTGTTCATGAATACGATGATGTAAGGTACGCCAACCTGACGCGCAAGCAGAATGTGCTCGCGGGTCTGCGGCATCGGGCCGTCAGCTGCGCTGACTACCAGAATCGCTCCGTCCATCTGCGCCGCGCCCGTGATCATGTTCTTAACATAGTCAGCGTGGCCTGGGCAGTCAACGTGCGCATAGTGACGCGCATTCGTTTCGTACTCGACGTGTGCCGTGTTGATCGTGATTCCACGCGCTTTCTCTTCCGGCGCCTTGTCGATTGTCATACTTCATCGCCTTGGCTCCGTTGACCTGCGCCAGCGCCATCGTGATCGCCGCTGTCAGCGTCGTCTTGCCGTGGTCTACGTGTCCGATCGTTCCGATGTTTACGTGCGGCTTATTCCGTTCGAATTTTGCCTTTGCCATATTAATTCTCCTCTTTTTGATTCAATCGTTATTTGAAACGGTTTTCCCGGTTTCATTTGCTGTTCGGCAATTTCAGTCGCCTTACAGCTTATATTCTTTTTTGCCGACAACATTCTCGGCAATCGACTTGGGAACTTCTTCGTAGTGCGCAAACTGCATGGTGAACGTTCCGCGGCCCTGCGTACGGCTGCGAAGATCTGTGGCGTAGCCAAACATCTCCGAAAGCGGCACCAGCGCGTCAATCACCTGTACGTTCTGGCGGGTTTCCATACCGCTGAGTTTTCCGCGGCGAGCCGTGATGTTGCCCATAACGTCGCCAAGGTAATCCTCCGGCACCAGAACTTCGACCTTCATCATCGGCTCGAGTAGCGCGCACTGCGCTTTTTCGAGGGCTTCTTTCACCGCGAGGGAGCCCGCGATGGTGAACGCCATTTCGGAAGAGTCGACTTCGTGATAAGAACCGTCGAGCAGCGTTGCCTGTATGTCGACCACTTCGTAGCCGCCGAGCTTACCGCTCTTGAGCGCTTCTCGCATGCCCTTGTCAACCGCGGGGATGTATTCCTTCGGAACAACACCACCGACGATTTTGTCGACAAATTCGTATCCTGCGCCGGGTTCGCGCGGAGCCAGTTCGATCACAACATGACCATACTGACCGCGACCGCCGCTCTGGCGGACATAACGCGTTTCCGTCTTGACGGGCGCCTTGATGCTTTCTTTGTAGGAAACCTGCGGGTTACCCACGCGCGCTTCCACATGGAACTCGCGAATCAAGCGGTCAACGATGATTTCAAGATGCAGCTCACCCATGCCGGCGATGATGGTTTGTCCCGTATCCGCGTCCGTATAGGTACGGAAGGTCGGGTCTTCCTCAGCCAGTTTGACGAGTGCGATACCCATCTTTTCCTGACCCGCTTTGGTCTTGGGTTCGATGGCAACCTGAATAACAGGATCCGGGAACTCCATGCTCTCGAGCAAAATCTGACGATTTTCCACGCAGAGCGTATCGCCCGTTCCGGTGTCTTTCATGCCGACCAGAGCAACGATGTCTCCGGCATGCGCTTCTTCAATCTCGGTACGCGTATCGGCATGCATCATCATGATGCGTCCGACGCGTTCGCGCTTGTTCTTGCTCGCATTGTAGACATAGGAACCGCTCTTGAGCGTTCCGCCATATACGCGAATGAACGAGAGCTTTCCGACAAACGGATCCGAGAGAATTTTGAACGCAAGCGCCGCAAACGGTTCGTCGTCGCGCGGTTCCACAATGATTTCCTTTTCGCCGTCTTTGCTCACGCCCTTTGCCGGTTCGATATCGAGCGGGCTGGGCAGATAGTTGACAATTGCGTCGAGCAGCGGCTGAACGCCTTTGTTGCGGTAAGAAGTACCGCAGGTAACCGGAACAACTCGACCGGAGAGCGTCGCCTTGCGGATGCAGGGGATCAGCTCTTCTGCGGTGAACCATTCGCCGTTGAAATACCGTTCCATCAGATTTTCGTCTTCTTCAATGATGGAATCCAGCAGCAGCGCGCGTTGTTCCTTAACCATCGGCAGCATGTCCGCAGGAATTTCTTCCTCGCGCACATCCGTGCCGTCGTCGTTATAGTAGATCTCCGTCTTCATCGACACGAGGTCAATGATGCCGCGGAAATCTGATTCCGCGCCGATTGGCAGCTGGATGGGCAGCGCGTTTGCACCAAGGCGTTCGCGCATCATCTTGCAGACGTTTTCGAAGTTCGCACCGGTGATATCCATCTTGTTGACATAAGCGATGCACGGAACGCCGTACTTTCTCGCCTGACGCCAAACAGTTTCGGACTGCGGCTCAACGCCGCCCTTCGCGCAGAAAACGGCAACTGCGCCATCGAGTACGCGAAGCGAACGCTCAACCTCAACCGTAAAGTCTACGTGGCCGGGCGTGTCGATAATGTTAATCCGGTGCTGCCTCCAGTAAGCGGTTGTTGCGGCGGACGTAATCGTGATGCCGCGCTCCTGCTCCTGAACCATATAATCCATGGCTGCCGCGCCTTCGTGTACCTCGCCGATCTTGTGAATTTTACCTGTATAGTAAAGAATTCGTTCGGTCGTCGTGGTTTTTCCGGCGTCAATGTGCGCCATGATCCCGATATTACGGGTCTTTTCTAATGAAGTATCTCTAGGCAAAATCGTTTCCCTTTTCTCGTCGAGAATTTGTTCCTTACAGTATTGCGCGGGTCTGCGGTTCGGATTGACTGCTCCGAACCGCAGGCCCGTGGCGGTTGATTCCTTAATTGCTTCCCGCGTTTACGCATCTTTCATGTGGATAAACCGGGACAATTCCTTCGTATTTCAGCCATTTTCCGCAGAGCGGAAACACCGGCTTACCAGCGATAGTGCGCGAACGCTTTGTTCGCTTCAGCCATCTTGTGGGTGTCTTCCTTCTTTTTGAAGGCGCTGCCCTGACTGTTCGCGGCGTCCATGATTTCGCCGGCAAGGCGCGCGCTGATGGTGCGCTCGCCGCGCTTACGCGCAAACGAAACGAGCCAACGAAGCGCAAGCGTCTGGCGACGCTCCGCACGGATTTCGATCGGCACCTGATAGGTGGCGCCGCCGACGCGGCGGGCTTTGACTTCGAGCACGGGCATGATGTTGTTCATGCACTGTTCGAACACTTCCGCAGGCTCACGGCCTGTTTTTTCACGGATGGAATCAAACGCATCGTAAACCGCCTTCTGGGCGACTCCACGTTTGCCATCGAGCATAAGCTGGTTGATGAGCTTGGTAACGACCACGCTGTTGTAGATCGGGTCGGCCAGCACTTCGCGTTTGGGGATAAAACCTCTTCTCGGCATGTTTCGACCCTCCCTTTATTTCTTCTTCTGCTGCTTCTTCGCGCCGTAGAGCGAGCGGCTCTGCTTGCGATTGGCAACGCCCGCGGTATCCAACGCGCCGCGGATAATGTGGTAACGAACACCCGGAAGGTCCTTTACACGGCCGCCGCGGATCAAAACCACGGAGTGCTCCTGCAAGTTGTGGCCGATGCCGGGGATGTATGCGGTACCCTCGAGTCCGTCGGTCAGACGGATACGGGCAATTTTACGCAGCGCGGAGTTCGGCTTTTTCGGGGTCATCGTACGGACCGCCGTGCAAACGCCGCGGCGCTGCGGGCACTGCTTCAGAATAGGAGCCGTGGATTTGTACTCCACCTGCTCTCTGCCTTTACGAACCAACTGGTTAATGGTCGGCATGAATCAATCTCCTTAATTTTCGTCTTCTTTTTAAACTATCTATCTCTATTACCGCTCCCTGCAACCCCTGTAGGGAACATTGTATCCGTGTCTGCATTCGGAATTGTATCCCGAAAGCATGTTACCCGAAACGGGTTCGGGGTTTGTCAACTCCCTGTCTGTTTTTCGTAAAATCCGTAAAATCCGGCATAAAACCGCGCTTTTGCGGACAAAACAGGGACCGCCAACGCAATATTTTATCAGCATTGGCACGTCTTGTCAAACGCTTTCTCACAAGTTTGCGTTGTCCGCAATATCTGGTGTCCGGCGCCGATGACAGGCACAATTTTATTCGGCGGGTTTGTTGCTGTCCGCGGTTCCGAGGCCTCTTGCGAGGCGGCTTTTGCTGAACAAAAGCTTTGTGCGGCTCTTCGCGGTGATCGGCGTCCAGCCTTTTTCAACCATCTCGGCAATCACCGGATGTTTCAGCACATCCGTCGTCATCTCTTTTTTCCAGGAACGCTCCAACCCGTCGGTCACGAGTTTTCCGATGAGCGCGCCGAGCAATACGCTTAGAATCCAGCCGCCAAACGGCGCAAACATCGAGATATTCACGAGCGGCCCTTTCACCGCGTCCATCGTAAAGACGAAGAGCGCGATGATACCGATTACAACCGGAATAAGCATCGGCAGATATTCTATGTACATGAACCGCGTACGGCACTTTTTGCAGACACCCATCTGAATGGGAATCATCGTGCCGATGCGGGACGTCCGCTTGCCCAGAAGCCAACGCTGCACGCGACGCGGTTCGGGATGTGCCATATCGAGTATGGCGTATCCGCGGCGTTTGCCCTTGACTGGCGTGGTGCAGAACTGGCAGTCTTTCTCTTCAAACAGCCGGGTCACTCCGCCTTCCGGCAGGAGCGATTCGTAAACATCCAAATCGCTCTTGATTTCGGCTTTGTTATCGCTGTCCCGAACGGTGCAGGCAGCGCATGCGCGCATATTCAACATCGCGCAGTATTTTGTGCCGGACAGTTCGCAGTTCGGATTGACGGGCAGTTTTTCCATCTCGGCTCCTTTCGGTTCGCTGTAGCTCGGTCAAACGACCTTATTTCTTGTCGGTTACAACGACGTTGCGGTAACGACGCAGTCCGATACCCGCGGGGATCAGCTTGCCGATGATGACGTTTTCTTTGAGGCCGACCAACGGATCGATCTTGCCCTTGATGGCGGCTTCGGTCAACACGCGCGTCGTCTCCTGGAAGGACGCAGCGGAGAGGAAGGAATCCGTCGCAAGAGAAGCCTTGGTGATGCCCAGCAGTTTGCGCTTTGCAATTGCGGGACGACCCTCTGTCTGAATGACGCGCTCGTTCTCTTCTTCGAAGCGGAAGATGTCGACCAGTTCGCCCGGCAGCAGCGTGCTGTCGCCGTTTTCTTCGATCTGTACTTTACGCAGCATCTGGCGGATGATGACCTCGATATGTTTATCGGAGATTTCAACGCCCTGCAAACGGTAAACGCTCTGGACTTCCTTTAAGAGGTAAGCCTGAACGCCCTTGACGCCCTTGATTTTCAAGATATCGTGCGGGTTCACGCTGCCTTCGGTGAGCTCGTCGCCCGCCTCAACCATGTCGCCGTCGCTGACCTTGAGTTTGCTGCCAAACGGGATGAGGTAGCTCTCGGCTTCTCCGTCCTCGTTGGTAACAACCGCCTCGCGGCGTTTCTTGCTGTCGTCAATGTGTACAACGCCGTTGATCTCGCTGATGACGGCAAGGCCCTTCGGCTTACGCGCCTCAAAGAGCTCTTCAACACGCGGGAGACCTTGCGTAATATCGTCTGCACTCGCGACGCCGCCCGTATGGAACGTACGCATCGTCAGCTGTGTGCCTGGTTCGCCGATTGCCTGCGCGGCAATGATGCCGACTGCCTCGCCGATGTTAACCGGCGTACCGGTGGCAAGGTTCGCGCCGTAGCACTTTGCGCAAACGCCATGATCGGCACGGCAGGTGAAGACCGAACGGCAGTTCACGCTCTTGATGCCAACCTTCTCGATCGCATCCGCTTGTTCATAGGAAATCAGCTTGTCCGCCTCAACCATGACTTCGCCCGTTGCGGGGTTGATGATCGGTTCAACCGCATAACGTCCGACAATGCGGGCATTCAACGGTTCAATCAGCTTGTTGCCGTCTTTGATTTCGGAAATCATCATTCCCTTGGCGGCTTCGTTACGGTTTGCATAGCAATCCTCTTCGCGGACAATAACATCCTGCGATACGTCGACCAGACGACGCGTAAGGTAACCGGAGTCAGCCGTACGAAGCGCGGTATCGGCAAGACCTTTACGCGCGCCGTGCGAGGAGATGAAGAATTCCAGAACCGAGAGGCCTTCGCGGAAATTCGCGCGAATCGGAACCTCGATGATCTGACCACTCGGGTCGGCCATCAGACCGCGCATACCGGCGAGCTGACGGATCTGCGCCGTGCTACCACGGGCGCCGGAGTTGGCCATCATGTAAATCGGGTTGAACTCGTCGAGCGATGCCATCAACTGTTTGGCGACGAGGTCTGTCGTAACCTCCCAAACTTTGATAACGCGCTCTCTGCGCTCACCGTTAGAAAGCATACCCATACGGAAGAGCTCGTCGATCTGTTCGACCTTCACTTCCGCGTCGGCAATCATCTGCTTCTTCTCGGCAGGAACCTGAATGTCCTGGAAACCGACGGTAATTCCGCCGCGCGTAGAATAGGTAAAACCGAGCTTCTTGATGCGGTCGAGCACTTCGGACGTGGTCGTGGGGCCGTGTTTGCGATAGCAGCTGTCCACGATATTGCCAAGGTCCTTTTTCGCGACCAGTTTGTCGATTTCCAGCGTAAAGAGCGTATCTTCCGTTGAACGATCGACATAGCCGAGATCCTGCGGAATGGCGTTGTTGAAAATGACGCGGCCAACCGTTGTATCGACGATCTTTCTGCGTTTTTCGCCGTTCCATTCGCGCTCCAGACGGATTTTTACCTTCGCCTGCAGCGAGATTTCTCCGGTCTGGTAAGCCATAACAGCCTCGTCCTCGGAGTGGAAAATCTTGCCTTCGCCCTTGGAACCGGGCTTGATCATGGTCAGATAATAGCAGCCGATGACCATGTCCTGCGTCGGGGAAACGACGGGTCGGCCATCCTGCGGTTTTAAGATGTTGTTGCTCGCGAGCATGAGGAAGCGGGCTTCCGCCTGCGCCTCAACCGAAAGCGGCACGTGAACAGCCATCTGGTCTCCGTCGAAGTCCGCGTTGTAAGCGGTGCAGACGAGCGGATGCAGTTTGAGCGCGCGGCCTTCAACAAGGATCGGCTCAAACGCCTGAATACCGAGACGGTGCAGCGTAGGTGCGCGGTTCAGGAGAACGGGGTGGTCTTTAATGACCTCCTCGAGCACGCCCCAAACGGCCTGATCAACGCGTTCGACCATGCGCTTTGCGCCTTTTACGTTTTGCGCAAATCCGCCCTTGACGAGCTTCTTCATGACAAACGGCTTAAACAGCTCGAGCGCCATCTCTTTCGGCAGACCGCACTGATACATCTGCAGATCCGGGCCGACAACGATAACGCTACGTCCGGAATAGTCAACACGTTTGCCCAAGAGGTTCTGACGGAAACGTCCCTGCTTACCGCGGAGCATGTCCGAAAGCGACTTGAGCGGACGGTTGCCGGGGCCCGTGACGGGGCGCGTACGGCGTCCGTTGTCAATCAGGGAGTCAACCGCTTCCTGCAACATGCGCTTTTCGTTGCGCACGATGATATCCGGCGCGCGAAGCTCCAGCAAACGCTTTAAGCGGTTGTTTCGGTTGATCACGCGGCGGTAGAGGTCGTTGAGATCGCTTGTCGCAAAACGACCGCCGTCGAGCTGAACCATCGGGCGGATTTCCGGCGGAATGACCGGAATCACGGTCAGGATAATCCATTCCGGTTTGTTGCCGCTGGTGATAAACGCTTCGATAACTTCGAGGCGCTTGATCGCGTTGGCGCGCTTCTGACCGGAAGAATTGTCGATTTCTTCCCGAAGTTCTTTTTCGAGTTTCGGCAGGTCGAGCTGCGTGAGCAGTTCGCGGATCGCCTCCGCGCCCATACCGGCACGGAACGCCTTGGAGCCATACTGCTCCTGCGCCTCGCGATATTCTTTATCGGTAAGAATCTGCTTGTAGTTCAGCGCGGTCTGACCGGGATCGATCACGACATACGCGCCGAAGTAGAGCACCTGCTCGAGTGAACGGGGGCTCATGTCCAGCAGCATCTTCATGCGGCAGGGAATCCCCTTGAAATACCAAATGTGGCTCACCGGAACGGCGAGTTCAATGTGGCCCATGCGCTCGCGGCGCACTTTCGCGCGGGTAACTTCAACGCCGCACTTTTCGCAGACGATGCCTTTATAGCGGCCGCGTTTATATCTGCCGCAGTGGCACTCCCAGTCCTTGGTCGGCCCGAAGATTCTTTCGCAGAACAGGCCGTCCTTTTCGGGCTTGAGCGTGCGGTAGTTGATCGTTTCCGGTTTCTTGACCTCGCCGTGGGACCATTCCATTATCTTTTCGGGCGATGCGAGCCCGATTTGCAACGCGTCAAAATTCGTCAATTCAAACACAATCTATCTCTCCTTGCTGCCGCTCATGGTTAAATTCATCAATTGAAACACTGTTTGTCTCTCCGGATGCCGTTTACTCGACGTCATTGTCAATGTCGAGGTCCAGCGCGTCGGAAAGCTCGCTGAAGTCTTCGCTCAGTCCGTCGAGGCCTTCTTCAGAAGACTCTTCCTCGTCGGTGACGACCGGCTCTTCTTCAACGTCTTCAAACTCGTCGAATTCGTCGAAGTCTTCCAACTCGTCCTCATCGTCGCCAATCGGCACGAAGGCAGGCGTATCTTCCAGACCCGCAATGTTGACATCGATCGGCATGGTTTCGTCGTCGTCGTCCTCGCCGATCATGATCTCTTCCCGTGTGTCGGAGAGAACCTTGATATCGAGCGCGAGCGACTGGAGCTCTTTGATGAGCACCTTGAACGATTCCGGTACGCCGGCCGGCGGCACGTTGTCTCCCTTGACGATTGCCTCGTAGGTCTTTACGCGGCCGACCACGTCGTCCGACTTAACCGTGAGGATTTCCTGCAGCGTATAAGCCGCGCCATATGCTTCCAGTGCCCAGACTTCCATCTCGCCGAAGCGTTGGCCGCCGAACTGCGCCTTGCCGCCCAGAGGCTGCTGGGTAACCAGCGAGTAAGGTCCGGTCGAACGCGCGTGGATCTTGTCGTCGACAAGGTGCGCGAGTTTCAGATAATACATGTATCCGACAGAAACGCGGTTTTCGAAGGGTTCGCCGCTGCGTCCGTCGTAAAGCGTCGTTTTGCCGTCCTCGTCGAGTCCGGCTTTGACGAGCAGTTCCTTGATGTCCTGTTCGGTCGCGCCGTCGAAAACCGGGGTCGCGATCTTGATGCCGAGGTTTTTACAGGCCACGCCAAGATGCAGTTCCAGAACCTGACCGATGTTCATACGCGAGGGAACGCCGAGCGGGTTGAGCACGATCTGCAGCGGTGTGCCATCCGGCAGGAACGGCATGTCTTCTTCCGGCAAAATGCGGGAGATAACACCCTTGTTTCCGTGACGTCCCGCCATCTTGTCGCCGACGGAGATTTTACGCTTTTGTGCAATGTAAACGCGTACCATCTGGTTGACGCCGGGGCTGAGTTCGTCCTTGTGCTCGCGGGTAAAGATTTTCACATCCACGACGATGCCGCCCTCACCATGCGGAACACGCAGGGAGGTGTCTCTAACGTCGCGCGCTTTTTCGCCGAAGATGGCGCGAAGCAGTCTTTCTTCCGCGGTCAGCTCGGTTTCGCCCTTCGGGGTTACCTTGCCGACGAGGATATCGCCGCTGCGCACTTCGGCGCCGGGACGGATGATGCCGTTTTCGTCGAGCTGAGCAAGCGCGTCTTCACCGATGTTCGGAATGTCGCGCGTAATCTCTTCCGGCCCGAGTTTGGTGTCGCGGGCTTCCACTTCGTGTTCTTCGATGTGGATGGAAGTAAACACGTCGTCCTTGACCAGTTTTTCGCTGATGAGAACCGCGTCTTCGTAGTTGTAACCCTCCCAGGTCATAAACCCGATCAGGATGTTGCGGCCGAGTGCGATTTCGCCGTTTTCTGTGGATGCGCCGTCTGCAATAACGTCGCCTCTCTTCACGTTTTCGCCTTTGCGCACGATCGGACGCTGGTTGAGGCAGGTGCCCTGGTTGCTGCGCTGGAACTTTGTGAGTTTATACACATGTTCGATGCCGATTTTATCCGTAATCGTAATCGCCTTGGCGGAAACGTGGGAAACCACGCCCTCTTCCTGCGCGATGAGCACGATGCCGGAGTCATGCGCGGCCTTGTATTCCATACCCGTTGCAACAACCGGCGATTCGGGAATGAGAAGCGGAACTGCCTGACGCTGCATGTTGGAACCCATCAGCGCGCGGTTCGCGTCGTCGTTTTCGAGGAAGGGAATCATCGCCGTTGCGACCGAGACCAGCTGCTTGGGCGAAACGTCCATGTAGTCGACTTCGGATGCTTTCACTTCGATGATCTGGTCAAGCAGACGCGCGATGACGCGCTCTTTTTTGAACCAGTGCAAGTCTTCGTTGATCGGCTCGTTTGCCTGCGCAACGATGAAATTGTCTTCTTCGTCCGCGGTGAGATATTCGATCTCGTCCGTGATGATGTGCTTCTTGCCGTCCACGCGGCGATACGGCGCTTCGATAAAGCCATACTCGTTGATGCGCGCGTAGGTCGAGAGCGAGTTGATCAAGCCGATGTTCGGACCTTCAGGCGTCTCGATGGGGCACATACGGCCGTAATGCGAGAAGTGAACGTCGCGAACGTCGAACGTTGCGCGCTCGCGGTTAAGGCCGCCTGGGCCGAGGGCCGAAAGACGGCGCTTATGCGTAAGTTCCGCCAGCGGGTTTGTCTGATCCATGAACTGGCTCAGCTGCGAGGAGCCGAAAAACTCCTTGATCGCCGCGGTGACGGGGCGAATGTTAATGAGGTTGGAAGGCATCGCAACATCCATATCCTGGAGGCCCATACGCTCGCGCACAACGCGTTCGAGACGGGTTAGACCCACACGGATCTGGTTTTGCAGCAGTTCGCCGACGCTGCGGATTCGACGGTTGCCAAGGTGGTCGATATCGTCCGTGCGGCCGACGCCGTAAGGCATGCCGATTAAGTACGACACCGAGGAGATCATATCGTCTGGAATGATATGCCGCGGAATGAGGTCATAATAGCGCGACTTGAGCAGCGCTTTAAGCTCGTCCTGCGTCATGTCCGCGCCTTCGGCGAGAATTGCCTTGAGCGTCGGCAGATGCACGTCTTCGTTTAAACCGGCTTCGGCGGGATCGAAATCCAGCCAGTCGCTCGCGCGCACAAAGTTGTTGCCGATAACCTTTACGCGGTTGTCGCCAACTTGCAGCCATACTTCGTTGATACCGGCGTTCTGAATGTCTCCCGCCACAAAGCGGTCAATCGTCTGCCCCGCTTCCACGAGGATTTCGCCGGTAACGGGATGAATGATGGCATCCGCTGCCACATGGTTGCGTAAACGCGCGCGAATGGCAAGCTTCTTATTGAATTTATAACGTCCGACGCGCGCCAAATCATAACGCTTGTCGAAAAACAGCGAATTTAGGAGGGAGCGTGCGCTTTCTTCCGTCGGCGGCTCGCCGGGGCGCTGGCGCTTGTAGATTTCGATGAGGCCTTCTGCTTCGGAATGCGTCGGGTCTTTCTGCAGCGTTGCGGAAAGACGTTCGTCGTCGCCAAACAGATCAAGAATCTGCGGATTGGACCCGTAGCCGAGCGCACGCACCAGCGCGGTGATGTGCACCTTGCGCTGACGGTCAATCTTAACATACAGGATGCCGTTACTGTCGGTTTCATACTCCAGCCATGCGCCGCGGTTCGGGATGACCTGCGCGGAGAACAGCTGTTTGCCGACTTTGTCAAAACTCTCGGAGAAGTAGACGCCCGGCGAACGGACAAGCTGGGAAACGATAACGCGCTCCGCACCGTTGATGATGAACGTGCCCTGCGGCGTCATCAGCGGAAAATCGCCCATGAAGACTTCCTGTTGCTTGACCTCGCCCGTTTCTTTGTTGATCAGGCGGACGGTCACGCGAAGCGGCGCGGCATAGTTTACGTCGCGCTCTTTGCTTTCTTCCATGGAATATTTCGGATTATCCAGATCGATGCGATAATCGACGAATTCCAGAACCAGTTTCCCGGAATAGTCGGTAATCGGGGAAATATCGTCAAAAACTTCTTTCAGGTCCTCCCTCAGAAATCGATAGTAAGAATTCTTTTGGATCTCGATCAGATCCGGCATGTCGAGAACTTCCCGAATTCTGGAAAAGCTCTTTCGCGTCTGTCTGCCCATTTGAACGTCATGCATCATCGCGTACTCCCCTTGCCGGTACGGTTGCAAGCCGCACCTTTGCATATTTTCTCGTCAAAACCCTTGCCGGACTAAAAATCGCAACGACCGGTAAAAAACTGCCCATACTCCTGTTTTCTGTGATAAAATACCACCGAAAACCCCGTTTTTGGGCATACTGCGACAGTTATGCGATCATAAGTCAATCATGAATGATATCATCTGTAATGTCACCTGTCAAGAAAATATTCTAAAATATATTGCCATTTTTTATATTTTTATTATATGATATTGAGAAATGTCCATGTGACCTCATTTGTCTGGCCAACAAGCATACAAAATTACGCCGTCACATTTCGATGGCGACTTTGTCCGCGGCAATTCACCGCGAAACAGAACGATATTTTTTTGAATTGCGAGGCGAAAAACAATTATGAAACAAACAAGACAGGACGCGCTGAACACGCTGCAAACCTATACGAAAAGCGAAGCTCTGCTGAAACACGCCTATGCGGTTGAGGGCGTAATGCGCTATTTTGCGCGCGAACTCGGCGAAGACGAGGAATACTGGGGCATCGTCGGCCTTTTGCACGATGTGGACTACGAACAGTGGCCGGAGGAGCATCTTCAGGTTGCTCCGCGTCTGCTTGCCGAAGCGGGTTTTGACGAAGATGTCATCCATGCGGTGCTCGCGCACGGTTGGGGTCTCTGTTCGGACGTAAAACCGGAAAAGAAAATGGAGATCGTGCTGTATACGATCGACGAACTCACGGGCCTTATCACCGCGGCGGCATATATGCGCCCGAGCCACAGTGTGATGGATATGGAAGTATCCAGCGTGAAGAAAAAGTTTAAGGACAAAGGCTTTGCCGCCGGCGTCAACCGGGACGTGATCCGCGGCGGCTGCGAAATGCTCGGCATGACGCTTGAAGACGTCATCCAAAAAAGCATCCTCGGCATGCGGGACGTGCACGAATCGCTGGGATTGTAATATCTAATCAAAGTTCAACCGTCGCCTTGTGCGGCGGTTTTTTATGAACCGGCGTTGCGACAAACGCGCGAAAGGAAAAAATGGAGTCAAAACCACTGAATCAGCGTGCTGTACGATACTTGCTTTGGCTGACCGTTCCGCTGTTGACCGTCGCGCTTTTTGCGCTGACTTCCGTCATCAGCAGCGCGTCTTATCATCTAGCGGAGCGCTGCGCGGCGTCGCTGATGCGACTTGACCCCGATCAAAGCTATCTGGTGATTTCGATTCACCATGTATTCCAGGCGATTGCCGCCCTTCTCGTCATTGTGCTGCTCTCTCTTGTTTTCCGCAAAAAACTAACGGCGTTCGGATTCAACAAAAACGAACTCCGTTTTTCAATGCGGAGCGTTCTGTTGTTTTGCGCTATCTGGTTTGTGATTCAATTTGTTCTGACATATGTACTGACAAAGTACTTTGGTTTAAACGGATCGTTCCCCTATCCCCTGACAACGCGCAACGTCATCGGCAATTTTTTGTTTGAAATTTTGCTCTCCGGTACAAGCGAAGAAATCTTGTTCCGTGCAATGGTCATACCGCCGATGATATTTGTATTCCGGACGTTCATAAAAAAAGAATCTTCTGCGAAGATCATTGCCGTTGTGTGCTCAACGCTGATCTTCACGCTCGCGCACGTCGGTTATACGCTCGATCCATTTTCTATCACTACCCTGGTTCCCGCCCAGCTGGCAACGTGCGTGCTATTCGGAACATTCTACGGCTGGCTGCTCGTGCGGACAAAGAGCATCATCGGTCCAATGCTCGCGCACAATCTGCTCAACGGAGTCATCACGATCTCCACCCTGTTGATTACAATATTATTCCAGTAGGCAACGAAATCAATAAAAGACGGCAAATGCCGTCTTTTTGCTTGCTTTTTTTCAAATTTATTCAATGCTTTTTCGGTCGGAGATATCCGAAAACAACTTCCCATGCGCTTTTCATAAAATATCGAAACGCACCTTTCCCTTCCGCGTGGTTATCTAGATCGACATCCTGTGCGCGGCTCCGCAAAAAGCCGACACGGTACGCAAAGTTATGCGCGAGCCATTCCCGCTCCAGCGAAGGCAGCGTCCGGTGCCAGCGCGGTTCGGAAGGATAGTCTGCATCGTAGGCTATCAACGCGGCTAAAACTTCGCGCCGCAGCCGCTTGTTGCGGATATCGCACGATCGCAACACCCGAAACGAAGGATCGGGCGTAAACCGGTCATCATAAACCGCAATTTCCCCGCGCTGCAAAGCGCGCTGGGATTCTTCCCGGTCGAGCGTGATCGTGATCCGTTTTCCGGAAGGAAGCGTTTGGGTTATCGTCTGCTTACTTTGTTCCATAATCCAAATGGTATCAACGCCACACAAAATTGTCAACGCCGCTACGCGGCTTGCATTTTGCCCCCTCTGCGGCTATGATAGATGCAGTTGAGAAACCGACAAACGGAGGCTTAATAAGAGCATATGGAACCAAACTATTACGATCTGATCGATAAAAATTTTGACGAACAGCTGGATTCCCTCGGAAAACTGATCGCGTTTCCGAGCGTATCCCAGGGCGAACCGGAAGAAGGCATGCCGCTGGGGCGGCATATTCACAACGCATTGGAATATACGCTGAACCTCGCAAGCGAAATGGGCTTTTCCGCCCGCTCGCTGGACGGATATTGCGGCGTAATCGACTACGGCGACGCGGAAGAAACGCTCATGATCATGGCGCATCTGGACGTTGTGCCCGCGGGCACAGGCTGGACCTGCGAACCCTTTGCGCTCACGCGGCGGGACGGACGACTTCTCGGCCGCGGCGTTATGGACGACAAAGGCCCCGCCGTCTCCTCGCTCTATGCGCTTAAGGCAATCAAAGAAGCGGGCGTTCCGCTCAAGCGGCGCGTACGTATCTTTTTAGGATGCGACGAAGAGCGCGGCTGGAGCTGTGTTGACCGCTATAAACAAACCGAACCGGAACCCACGATGGCGTTCACGCCGGACGGACAATATCCGGTGATCAACTCCGAAAAAAACATTGGGCAAACAACCTATGTGAAAAAACTTACTGGCAGCGAAGTGCGCATTTCCTGCGGCACCGCGCCGAACGTAATACCGGGCGAAGCAGTCGCCAGCCTGCCCTTTACGCCCGAACCGGTGGAAGCAAAGCAAGGCATGCTGCTCTCCGGAACGGAAGGCGAACTGCGTGCGGTCGGCAGAGCCGGACACGCCTCCACCCCGCAGGACGCGCAAAACGCGCTGCTTGCGCTGCTGGATGCGCTCAAGGAACAACCGCTGAACGCAGAAGACCTCGCAACCGCGTCGTCGCTTGCCGCGCTGCTTGGGTTTGACCAGCACGGCGAAGCATTCGGCCTCGACGTAACCGACGAATCCGGGCGGCTCACGCTTTCTGCAAACATGATCGAATGGGGCGAAGATCAGGTTTCCATCACACTGGACTGCCGTTTCCCCTTCAGCGTCACACCGGAGCATCTGCTCGACGTGTTGGATGAAAAGTTCAACCAGATCGGTTTTACGCGCACCTACCAGAAAATCTCCAAGGGTCATTTCATCGACCCGAATTGCGAACTGGTCAAAACGCTGCTTTCCGTTTATTCGGAAGCGACGGGTAAAAAAGCCGAACCGCTCTCTATCGGCGGCGGAACCTATGCGCGCTCGTTTGAAAACGCGGTTGCGTTCGGGGTTGAACCGGAAGGCGAAGCCGCGCAGGCGCATATGCCGGACGAATCCTGCACCATCGAGAGCGTCCGCTTCGACACGCGCCTCATCGCGGAGGCGATCAAGCGGTTGGCAGGAGAGTAACCCGCCGAACTAACACTAAAACGCAAAAAAACGGGGGGACGGTCTATTTGACCGCGCTCCCGTTTTTTGTTTGAAGCAGTATGATTATCGTCAACGAAAAAGAATTGGGATTTACAATGAAACCTTACTCCAACCTTTCCCGCAACCAATTGCGTTTCAGCCGCACCGCATCTTTTTCTGCAGGCGCGGTCTATGCGCTTTTGTTTGCCGTCGCCGGTTTTCTCGCGATCGCAAGTATTCTGCAAACCAGCGTAATCGACCCGAAAAACTTCCGCAAAGAGCATATCCTGTTTTTATCGGATTCCGCAATTTTTAACGCCATCATCCTGCTGGGGTTGTTCGGATTGATCGCGTATGCGCTTTCCCGTTTTACCCGCACGGTCGGACGCAATCAAACCCGCGTTGCCAAAATTGTCCTCGCGGTCTGGGTGTTCGGTTTAAGTTGCATTTGGGCGCTTTCCGTCTGTTCGATACCGGAGGCAGATTCCGCGCGCGTGGTGGAAGCCGCCCGACTTGCCGCAGCGGGCGATTTTTCTTTCTTTCGCTCGAAACTACAGTATTTTCAGATGTTCCCCTATCAGCTCGGCCTCGTCGCGTTTTACGAGCCGTTTTTCCGGCTGTTCGGGGACGGGGCGTATACGGCGCTCTGGCTGGTCAATGCCGCTTCCCTCGCGGCGGGCGAAGTCGCGCTTGTCGCGCTGTGCGAGCAGCTTTTTTCAGATCGGCGCGTTGCTCTTATGACCGCACTACTGCTTGCGCTCTGTCCGCAGCCGATTTTGTTTACTTCTTTTCTATATGGCAACCTGCCCGGTTTTGCAGCGATGCTCTGGGCCTGCGTTTTGACAATCCGGCTGCTCAACGGCGGCAGGGGGCGGCTTGTGTTCGGCATCGTGGTGCTCTGCGCCATCAGTGTCCTTCTCAAGAGCAACAGCTGGATCGGCGTGGCTGCCATCGCAATCACGCTGCTTGTCAGTTTGCCGGAGCGCTTTCGCGCGGCAAAACTCGTCTGTTGCGCCGCGGTTGTCCTCGCGCCGCTGCTGCTGACGCGCGCCGTTCAGGCAGAATACGAGCAGCGCGCAGACGTTTCGCTTGGTGCCGGTACGCCGCAAACAGCTTGGCTCGTCATGGGCCTTTCGGAATCCACCCGCGCACCGGGCTGGTATAACCAATATTCCTATTCCATCCTAAAGCAATCCGGCTGGGACACGGATGCGGCAAAACAGCAGATTGCCGAAGATCTGGCGGTTCGACTGGACGCGTTTTCCGCCGATCCCGGTTATCTTGGCCAATTTTTGCTGCAGAAAACACTCAGTCAGTGGAACGAGCCTTCGTTTGAAAGCATCTGGGTCAGCGAAGTAAAGGAGCACCAGTCGGCGCTGCCCGCATTTGCGGAGAACGTATACGGCGGAACCCTCGGCGACTTTTTCGCAACATGGTTCGAGCACGAAAATACACTCATCTACGCAGCGTTTGGTGTCGGCATGCTCTCTCTGCTGTTCGGCAAACGATTCCGCGGCAAAGAAAATGAATCGGCTACCCCTTCTGCCGTCGGGTCGCGCGCGGCGGTCGCGCTGCTGCCGTTGCTGATTCTTGGCGGATTTCTGTATCATCTGTTATTTGAAGCAAAGTCGCAATATACGCTGCTCTATTTTGTCATGATGTTTCCGTACGCCGCACTGGGGCTTGTAAACACAGGAGAACGCATTCAACAGTATTCTCAACGGTGTAAAAATCGATAGATTTGGTTTTAAATGCGTTGCACTTATTTCAACATAAAAACTCAGTGTCGCCAACGGCCGGATATATTCTTGATTGTTATTCGTTTCTGCGACGAACAATCCGCCTTTCCGGCACAATCCCACTTGCAATAGGCGGTTTCTTGTGATATACTCGCTTCCGCTAACGTCCTTCTTGCTCGGCGCATGAGACGCCGGGCCAATAGTCCATAAGGAGGTGAAATGAATGAATCAATACGAAGCTCTTTACATCATCGTACCCAAGCAGGACGAGGAAGCCAACAAAGCATCCGTCGAAAAGTTCAAAGGGATCGTCGAAGCAAACGGCGGTGAAGTAACGGCAATCGATGAATGGGGCAAGAAACGTCTTGCGTATCCCATCGATTACAACACCGAGGGTTACTACGTCTTGATGTCGTTTAATTGTGCGCCAGAGGTTCCCAAGGAACTCGAGCGTAACTTTAAAATCGACGAAGCGATTCTCCGCTATCTCGTAACACGCAAGGAAGCGTAACGAACCCGCAGTGCCGAAAGGATGGATGAAGCATGAATAAAATCACACTCATCGGAAACCTGACGCATGACCCGGAAGTGCGTTCCACACCAAACGGCGTCACCGTTTGCTCGTTCACCATCGCGGTTAACCGCCGCTTTGGAAGCGGAGCCGGCGGAGAGCGCCCGACGGACTTCTTCCGCATCAACGCCTGGCGTCAGCTTGGCGAAACGTGCGCCAGATACCTCAGCAAGGGCCGCAAGGTCGCCGTCATCGGTGAACTTCAGGCGCGCACCTATGAGGCGAAGGACGGCACAACGCGCATGTCTCTGGACGTGCAGGCGGATGAAGTCGAATTCCTCTCGCCTAAACAGCAGGAGGACGGAACCGCGCCTTCCAGCCGCGCAGAAAACGCGCAGGACATGGCCGGATTTACCGACATCCAGTCTGACGACATTCCCTTTTAACAACCGCGCGGAATTTTCCGCGACATAAAAATTTCGATTAGGAGGCTTGCAACATGGAAGACCGCAAAATGCGTCCCCGTATGAAACGTGGCCGCCGCAAGGTTTGCAAGTTCTGCGCCGATAAAGCCGCAACGATTGATTACAAGGATATCCGTACCCTTGAAAAATTCGTTACCGAGCGCGGCAAGATCATGCCCCGCCGTATGTCGGGCATGTGCGCCAAGCATCAGCGCGACCTTGCTATCGCCATTAAGCGCGCGCGCATCGTCGCTCTGCTGCCTTACGTAGCAGACTAAGCAAACATAAACCACACCCCATAGAGGACTTAGCAGAATCAGAACCGGTCTTGCGACCGGTTCTTTTTTATTCTATTCAAGCTGAAAGCGAAACGAGAGTCTCCGGAAAAGTTGTTTTATTAGAACATACGCAAATGCCAATTTTGTCTCGATTTCTCAGGTATTGTCACTTGTGCAAATCAAAACCCTTGAACAATCTGTCGACCTGATTCTTGTTTCCGCGAATAGCAACCCCCACCAAATTCAGATCCTGCGTCGCAAACTGCGCAATCATGGCGCGGTTATCTTCGTCGTTGTAGGTTTTAAACAATTCCTCGGTGTAAATTGAAATGACCACGTCCTTTGTCAGCGCTTTCTGTAGCATTTCCTGCATTTGTGCGCCGGACGCAGAATGAATCATAATGGGTTGTTGGGACATCGGCAAATATTGAACGCCGTCCTTATCCACATACGGCTGACCGATAATGTTTTGCGTGCCGGATATTCCGGTCATCAAAAACGCTGTTACGTTGAGCTTTTGCCACATCTCCAAATCGTCGCGCAATGCAATTTTAATCTTCGTATCGAAATCCATTCTCTTCTCCTTATCGCAGGCAAATTCGCATTCGCCGATTATTTTAGTTCTTCACGCAAGACAGATATTCAAACGGAGTAATTCCATATCTGCAAACAAAGTGTTTGTTCATATGCGTTAAATCCACAAAACTGCAACCCGCCACAGCCGAATAGACGTCCTTTGTCTCCTCTATGATCTGTTTTGCTTTTTCCACCTTGCAATTCAAAAAATATTGATACGGTGTAATCCCTTCGCTGGCTTTAAACAGGCGAATTAATTGAAATTTTGAAACTTCCAGCTCCGCGCTGATCGCGTCCAGGGAAATCACACCGGAAGATACGTTGTGTATCATTTCTTTCGTTTTTTGAATGAACGTTTCCTCATGTAAGTATGGATCGACGACATTCGGCTGAAATGCGCGCGCAAGAGAAACCAACAGATCATCACACGCCGCTGCGGTCGTTCCTCTTAAAACTGCGGCAGACAATTTCATGATCTTTTGTCGAAGCGCGTCGTTATAAACCAAAGAATCCTTGAAGTAGAACAGGTTTTTTCTGTTTAACGCATCCAAAAAAATGTCAGGTTCAATATACAGCATTACGTAATCAATGCCCGACTCATCGCGCGACATACCGTCATGCGGCTGTTCGGGATGAAAAAGCATCACGCCGTTTTGATAGGAGGTTTGTGTTGATCCGTCGAGATGATATTGTTGCGCACCCCGCAGTGTAACACCGATTGCGTATTCCTGATGTGCGTGTTTCTTATATCGAAAGTCGCTTAAGCTTGCGGACAATGCCGTAATGCCAGTCGTTTTCTTATAGTTAAACCGATCCACGTTCTTCACCCTCAAACCGATGCTCCATTGTACAACGAAAAACGCATAGCTTGTCGAAATGCGTCAATTACATTATTTCGTTGCTGTATCTGTTTAGCTTACACCTGGATCCAGCCGCGCCATAGTATGTTATTGCACGCGGAACTGCTTCATCGTTTATGACGTTCGTCGCCTTTGAGCCGCATGTTGTCCCAGAGGCCGTATGTTTCCGTCGTCGAGAGGGCGTGCATAAACTTTTCCTCAAAGTCCGGCACAAGACCCGCGATATGCTGCACAAGCTGCTTTGCTTCTTCGCGCTTTGTGTGTCCCGCGATATCGCAGTTTGGCGGTAAAATCGGCAATTCCCGCGCGCGCGCAACGGAAAGCGCATGCTTCTCCGGCAGGAAAATAAGCGGGCGGATGACCGTAACATCCCGGCGGGAAAGATACGTCACCGGCGCAAACGTGTTGATTCTGCCCTCGTAAAGCATGCTCATGAAGAACGTTTCTATCACGTCCTCGCGGTTGTGTCCGAGTGCAACTTTATTGCAGCCGTGTTCGACCGCATATGTGTTTAGTGCGCCGCGCCGCAGTTTTGCGCAGAGAGCGCAGGGGCTGCGTTCCTCTCGATATTCGAATACGACTTTGCCGATGTCGGTTTTCTCCACTTGGAATTCCATACCGATTCGCTCGGCAAATTCGCTGATCTTCGATGTGTCCTGCTCTTTCAATCCCAGATCAAGCATAACGGCGATTACGTCAAACTTCGTATAGGAAAACCGCTGATAGAGCTTGAGCGCTTCCATCAGAAGGAGAGAATCTTTGCCACCGGAAACGCCGACGCAGATCTTGTCTCCGTTTTCAATCATATGATACCGCTCGTCTGCGCGGCGGATGCTGCCTAATACCCTTTTCATGAGGGATATTATAGGGGTGCGGGCAAGCGAAACGCAAGAAGTTTTCAGATATAGCGGGTTCACACGGCAATTCATAGATATAATGCATCAAAAAAAGGCGGCTAAAGCCGCCTCTATAAAAATCCCTTTTCTTTCGTTTTGAAAAGGATCGGGAAGAATTTTTGTGTATCCGGGGCGGCAAATGCCGCCCCGCGTTGCGTTGTTTATTGGAGATTCAGGTTCTTTTTCAGAATCGAGCGCGATACGAGGAAGAAGAGCACTGCAAGCCCCGCATAAAGCACGCCATACCAGCCGAAGACGCTTGTCATAAACGTACCTACCTCCTGCGCACTGTTGAGCACAAAACTGGATACGCCTTCGCCGAAGGTCACCAGCGCCATGAACGTTGAACTCACGATGCCAACGCCCATATTGATGAGCAGATACATACCGATCGCAGCGAGAACACGGTGTTTCTTTGCAACCTGTCCGCCAACAATGATCGCGAAATAGATCTGAAGCAGTTGCGCCGCCAGTCCGATGATACCGATGACGACGGCCTCCGCAATCATGAGAGGAATACTCACATACTCTGCGGCTTGCGGCATCAACTCCGCAAAGAAGTACTTAATGCCCTGCAGCACTTCCATGTTGACCAGCGTATTAGTGGTTGTGCCGAACACCGAGTAGATCAGCAGTGTAATCGTAACGACAACGCCGTTAATCATAAGCCAGAACATACCGGTCAGTAATTTGCTCCAGATCAGATTTCCCGTTGAAACCGGCAGCGTAAAGGTAAGATACCCTTCGTCCGAGAGAAAACTGCGGTAGAAATGGTAGCAGATCAGTATGATCGTGACAAACAGCGAAGCCATGATGCCGATGCCGATGAGCACCGCCGTCGTGACGGAAATCGCCATAATCAAGCCCTTGAGCAAGGCGGAGCCGTTTGCTCCCGCCCATGAAGCATCGCTGAGGCGGATGCTCATCGCGGAAAGCAGCGTTGCAACCAGTCCGCCGCCGAGAATGGCGATCTGCAGCGGGAAGAGCGTCCGCGAAAGGGCGCGGAAATCGTGTTTGATCAATTTCTTTAGCATCTGAATACCTCCCTGAACAGCTCGTCCAGCGACTTGCCCTGTGTTTCGCGAACGTTGTCCGTCGTGTCGTGCATCGTGATGACGCCTTCTTTGAGGAAGAGGAACTCATCGAGCACCTTTTCCACATCCGCAATCAGATGCGTGGAGATGAGGATTGTCGCCTCGTTGTCATAGTTGCCGATAATCGTATCGAGAATGTAGTCCCGCGTCGCCGGATCTACGCCGCCGATGGGTTCATCCAGCAGATAGAGCTTTGCCCGGCGGGACATGACCAGCACGAGCTGCATCTTTTCCCGTGTACCCTTGCTCAACTGCTTCATGCGCTTGTTCGCCGGAACATTCAGCCGGGAGAGCATCTCCCGCGCACGCTGCACGTCGAAATCCGCATAAAAGTCTACAAAGTAATCGAGGCAATCTTCCACCGTCATCCAATCCGGCAGATAGGTGCGCTCCGGCAGGTACGAAATCACCGATTTCGTCTCCTCGCCAACCGGCATGTTTTCAACAAGAACCATACCGTTCGTCGGCGTTAAAAGTCCCGCCACGATCTTGAGCAGCGTTGTTTTGCCGCTGCCGTTCGGCCCGAGAAGACCGACAATTTTTCCCTTTGGCAGGGAAAGGTCTACGTTATTGAGCGCAAGCGTTGAACCGTATCGCTTGGTCAGTGCTCTGGTTTCAAGAATGGACTGCATGTTCCCCCTCCTTCTGTTCCCCTTTCGCCAGGCGTTCGAGCACCTCTTTCCTGCTCAATCCCAGCGCCTTCATCTGCATTAAAAACGTCTCCGCCAGCGAATCCGCTTTCGCGTCTCTTGCGCGGGAGACTGCATGTTCATCGGTCGTCACCGTGCGTCCGGTGTTTCTCTGTGTTGTAACCAATCCCATATCCTCCAATTCCGCAAGCGCGCGTTGCATTGTGTTTGGATTGACCGCCGCCAGCACCGCCAAATCGCGTACGCTGGGCAGCCGCATTCCCATCTCATATGTGCCGTTGAGAATGCGCAGCTCTATCTCGTCCACAATCTGCTGATAGATGGGACGGTTTGATGAAAATTGCCAAGCCAATATTGTCTCCTCCTTTCGTGTGTTGCTGTATTACTTACTTAATACAGTTATACACTCACTCTATCGTGTTGTCAATAGGCTTTTAAAAATATTTTTTCGGCTGAAAACACGCAAAAAGTACTGAAAAATGCGGGTTTTTTGTAAACACGCCGTAAAAAAAGACATATCTGTGCGAAACCGCTTGTCCTCGTTCCTTAATCGGTTGTATAATAACTTGTTTTCGTATTAAGAAAGAAGGTATTCCAATGGACATTAGAAACGTCGCAATCATTGCGCACGTCGACCACGGCAAGACCACTTTGGTCGATCAGATGCTGCGCGATGCGGGCGTGCTGCGCAGGGGCGAACAAGACGTCGAGCGCATTATGGACTCCAATGATCTCGAACGGGAGCGCGGTATCACGATTCTCTCGAAAAACACGGCGGTCATCTACGGCGGCACACGCATCAATATCGTCGACACACCGGGTCACGCGGACTTCGGCGGCGAGGTGGAGCGCATTCTCCAAATGGTCGACGGCGTTCTGCTGCTCGTTGACGCGTTTGAAGGCTGCATGCCGCAGACACGTTTCGTGCTGCGCAAGTCTCTCGAACTCAATAAAATTCCGATACTGGTCGTCAACAAAGTCGACCGTCCCGGCGCGCGTCCCGCGGAAGTGGTAGATCAGGCGCTGGAACTCTTTATCGAACTCGGCGCAACCGCGGAGCAGCTCGACTTCCCCGTCGTCTATGCCAGCGCGCGCGATAATATGAGCGGTCTTTCGCCGGACAACATGGCTAACAACATGATCGCACTGTTCGACACGATTCTCAGCGCAATCCCCGCGCCGAAGTTCCAGCCGGACGAGCCGCTGCAGATCCTGTTTTCCTCCATCGACTATGATGAATACGTCGGCCGCATCGGCGTAGGCCGCATTGAACGCGGAACCGCAAAGCGCGGCATGCCCGTTGTCATCTGCGGCGGCGAAGACAACCGCAAAGTCGACAGCAAAATCACGCGGCTCTACCGCTATGAAGGACTCAAGCGCGTCGAGGTTGAAGAAGCGCCCTGCGGAGACATCATCTGCGTCGCCGGTATGGAAGGCCTCAACGTCGGCGAAACGGTCTGCGATCCTGCGTGCATCGAACCGCTGCCGTTCGTTTCAATAGACGAACCGACCGTGAGCATGATGTTCATGCTCAACGATAGTCCGTTTGCAGGCCGTGAGGGCAAGTATGTCACCGGACGCAATCTGCGCGACCGTCTCTTAACCGAAGTAAAAACCAACATCTCGATGCGCGTGGAAGAAACGGGCAGCACGGATACCTTCCGCGTCAGCGGCAGAGGCGAGCTGCACCTTTCCATCCTGATTGAAACCATGCGCCGTCAGGGATATGAATTTGCGGTGTCCCGTCCGAAGGTCATCTTCCACAAAGATGCAAACGGCAACACCACGGAACCGATCGAGGAACTCACCATCGACGTGCCGACCGAATATGTCGGCGCGGTCATGGAAAAACTCGGCCAGCGCAAGGCGGAGTTGACGGACATGACGAACCAGGGCGAAAACAGCGTTCGTCTGCAGTTCCTCGTCCCTGCCCGCGGCCTCATGGGTTACCGCTCGGAACTTTTGACCGACACACGCGGAAACGGCGTCATGAGCCACATTTTCCACGATTACGAACCGTATAAAGGACCCATTGAAGAGCGCAAGACCGGTTCCCTCGTTGCGCACGAAACGGGCGACACCTCAAGCTATGGTCTGTTTAACACGCAGGATCGCGGCAAGCTGTTTGTCGGTTCCGGCATTCCCGTTTACGAAGGACAGATTGTCGGCGAAAACGCGCGCATCGAAGACATCGTCGTCAACGTCTGCAAAAAGAAGCACGTCACCAACATGCGCGCTTCCGGTTCGGACGAAGCGCTGCGCCTGACCCCGCCCGTTGTGCTCTCTCTGGAACAGTGTCTGGAGTTCATTGCGGACGACGAGCTCGTTGAAGTGACGCCGAAAAACATCCGCATGCGTAAACGCATCCTGAAAAAGGAACTGCGTATGAAAAACGCAAAGCAGGAGGCCCAGCAGTAACCGCTGAACACGAGAGAGTGAAAGGAGCCGAACGTTATGCTCCGACTGGTTGAAATCGACCGATACAACTATCTTCCGGTGATGGACCTTTCCGTTGCACCGGAGCAGAGTACGTTTGTCGCCACAAATCAGTATTCTCTCGCGCAGGCATATGTTCAGCCGGAATGCGTTCCGCTCGCGCTGTATGCGGAGAATAAACCCGTCGGGTTTGCAATGTATTGCCTCGATGTGGACGATCACCAGTACTGGATCTTCCGACTCATGATCGACCAGCGGTATCAGGGAAAAGGATATGGCAGAGAGGCGATGCGTTTGCTGATCAATCATATCCGCGGTCTCTCGGACGAGGATCACAACTGCATTTACATCAGCTTTGAACCGGAAAACCACGTCGCGAAAAAGCTCTATGAAAGTCTCGGTTTTCTACCGGACGGACGGGTTGAATACGGCGAAGTGGTGTATCGCCTGGAACTATAATTTATAAAAGGGGATCCATTTGGATCCCCTTCTAATACATCGTGAAAATATAACTACATGTATTTTGAAAACATAATAAACATATAAATAGCACCTATTACGAACAGAATAGTGAAGAATACAAGAATATTTTTAACAGTGCCTATATTCTTATCCATATTTTCGATTAATTTTAACACCTGTACTTCGATACTTACTTCAGATTCTACAAACTGTTTTAGTATCGTTTCTTTAATTTCAGCTTTTTCTTCTGTAGTTTTGCGATCCCATTCATCCTTAGTATATCCAGAATAGATCAGTTTTGTTTCACAAGCAAAACATTCCTGAGTTTTACTCGGAATTTCGCTTTCAGCACTAAATATTTTTCTGCATTTCGGACAAACATAAAGAAATCGCATGATCTTTCCTCCCGTTTTTTTCTATCATACTATGAAATTCATCCGATTTCACTGTTGAATTTTGTCAAAAAACAAATCCCGTTCAAGAAGAGCGGAATTTGATTGCAATCATTTGATTGTTGTTCTTGAAGATGGGTATTAGAACCCTTTGAGAATATTGCCCAGCGCAAGCAGAACATATCCAACGGTCAGCGCGATAACGCCAACAAGAGACGGAACATACGGAATCAGCCCGAACGCCGCAACCATGCCGACGACAAACAAAACAACCGATGCCCAGAATGTAAACCGTTTCGGTGCATTCAGTCTCATAGTTTCTACCTCCCGAAATTTTGATCTTTATACTACCCGAATTATACCAAATCGCGCGCGATTCGTACAGACGACCAAAAGGCGCAACACAAAACGTTTTCTCACCTTACGAATAAGCAAAGCGGGCAGATGTTAGCCATCGCCCGCTTATAGCTTGTTCAATTGTGTGAAGCGGATTTCTCCGCGCTTTTCTTACAGACCTTTGATGATCAGGCCGAGAACCAGCAGCAGATAAGCCAGCAGCGATACGATGTAGCCGACGATGTTCAGGCCGGGAATCAGGCCGACGGACAGAGCGGCGCCAACGACAAACGCGAAGATCGAAATCCAGAATGTTACCTTCTTTGGCGGATTGAGTCTCATAATACAATTACCTCCCGATTAAAATAATATGAATACACGCTTCAAGGATCTATCTTTTTCACGCTGTTCCCATTGGTAACGTTACGTGAGAAGCGCCACAAGGATTACATAAAGCCGAGTTTCTTTGCCTGCTCCAGATATTTGGGCAGCTCATCAAGGGAGATTGCCACATCGTGCTTTTTCGCAAAAGCCATGAATTCCATCATCGTGACTTTTCCATCGGCAAGGATCGCTGCGACTTCCGCCTGCAAATCTTTGTCGGTTTCATACTGTTTAATCAGTTGTTCTACCGTTGCCATAAATGCTCACCTCCATGTTTGATTAGAATGAGTATACCAAACAATTTGCAAGTCGTATAGATGTTTCATCGGAAAAAAAGCGCTTTAGAAATGTAAAATCTGGCTATCTTTCTTGATTTTTTCGTTCGAAAATGCAAAAGCGCACATCAGGAATTACACTCGTTTCACCAATTCTATCGCTTGTTTTTCCGTCTGATTTTTCAAAATTCACAACCAAAATACATCTTTACATAGAGAAAAACCGCGTCCATATGGACGCGGTTTTTGTTCGTTTCGTTATCAGATAATCCCCTGTGCCATCATCGCATCTGCAACCTTGGCAAAGCCCGCGATGTTCGCACCCGCTACAAGATTGTAGCCAAGGCCGTTTTCTTCCGCCGCTTTTGCCGAGTTGTCGTGGATGTTTTTCATGATGCTGTGCAGCTTTTCGTCCACTTCCGCCTCACTCCAGCTCAGCCGCTGGCTGTTCTGGCTCATCTCCAGCGCGCTCGTCGCAACGCCGCCGGCGTTGACCGCCTTGCTGGGAGCTACGATCATATGCTTCTGCTCCAGCAGGAAGTTCAGCGCGTCGTTCGTCGTCGGCATGTTCGCGACCTCGATGTAATACTTTGAGCCGGAGGCCGCAATCTTCTTTGCCGAAAGCATGTTTACGTCGTTCTGCGTTGCGCACGGCATATACACATCCGCCGGTACGCCCCAGGGTTTTTCGCTCGGGTAAAACGCACAGCCGTAGCGGTCTGCGTAATCTTTCACCTTGTCTCTGCCGCTGTTGCGCATGTCCACGAGGTAATCGATCTTCTTGCCCAACACGCCTTTCGGATCGTATACATATCCGTCCGGGCCGGATAGCGTAACCGCCACCGCGCCGAGTTCTTCGAGCTTTCTTGCAACGCCCCATGTCACGTTTCCGAAACCGGAGAGCGCGAACGTTTTGCCTTTGATCGTGTCGCCTTCGTGTTTGAACACTTCGTTGACATAGTACACCGCGCCGAATCCCGTCGCTTCCGGACGAATCAGGCTGCCGCCGAAGCTCATGCC
>QKAN01000243.1 GCA_003246365.1 Clostridia bacterium | reverse complement strand
TCGCTTCCGCCGCTTCCATTTCTTTTTCGATCAGGTTCAATGCCGCCTGTCCGGATTCGTCCGCCTGCATGCCCGCGATTACACCGGCCAGCTCATCGATGCGGGCTTTGCCTGTCGCACGCTCCTGATCAATACGCTTTTGCGCCGCAATCGCGTTTTCACGTCGTTCTGCAAGCACGTTGCTTGCGCCAACGCGAGTTTCCGCCTCGGAGACCAACCCCATCAATTTATTTTGTTGCGTTCCCAACGCGGCGTCGAGCGTATGCAGTTGTTCTTCCAGCGAAGCGCACGCGGAAAGAAGCGTAGTTTCCCCCGCTTCCGCCAGATCGCGTTCTTCCGTCATCTGCCGCATGGTTTCAGAAATCTGTTCGAGCTTTTCGTGTGCCCGGTCATATTGATACAAAAAGAGATTGACTTCCAGGTCTTTCAGCTCATCCCGCAGGCGCAGATATGTGCGCGCAGAAGCACTCTGCTCCTCGAGAGGGCCGAGTCTGTCCGCCAGTTCTTTTAAAATGTCTTCTATCCGTTCAAGATTTTTCTCTGTATTGTTTAATTTGCGCTCCGCTTCTTCTTTTCGAACGCGGTAACGCATAACCCCCGCCGCCTCTTCAAAAGCTGCGCGGCGATCTCCGCTTTTGTTGGCAAGAATTTCTTCTACCTTGCCCTGACTGATGATGGAGTATCCGTCTTTGCCGATACCGGTGTCAAAAAACAGATCGTTCACGTCTTTGAGGCGGCAGTTATTGCGATTGATGCAATACTCGCTTTCGCCGGACCGATAAACGCGCCTCGTAATGGCAACCTCAGCAAAGGGAAGTTTCAACATTCCGTCCGAATTGTCGAACGTTAACGTCACTTCGCTATACGCGAGCGCTTTTCTTAATTGCGTACCGTTAAAGATAACGTCTTCCATTTTGGAACCGCGCAACGCTTTTGCACTCTGCTCGCCAAGCACCCAACGAACCGCGTCGGAGATATTGCTTTTCCCGCTGCCGTTTGGTCCTATGATGGCGGTAACACCCTGTCCAAATCGAATTTCCGTTTTTCGGGCGAAAGACTTGAAGCCGTTCAGCTCCAGTTTTGTGAGTCTCATGCTTCACCCTCCAATACGCCAAGTCGAATCAACGCGGCTTTTGCCGCAGCCTGACCTGCACTTTGTTTGCTAAGACCTGTGCCTGTGCCAATCGATTCTCCGTTGAGCCGCGCACTGATGGTAAAGCGTTTCTGATGCTCCGGTCCTTTTTCGTCCATACACTCGTATTCGAGCAATCCAATATGTCCCTTTTGTATATATTCCTGCAAACGGGTTTTAAAATCTTTGTCCGTTTCGTCTACGCGCGCTTCTTCCAAAAGACGAATGACGCGCTCTTGAATCACACGGCGTGCTGGTTCCAGTCCGCCGTCGAGATAGATAGCGCCGATGATTGCTTCCAGCGCATCCGAAACAATAGACGGTTTCTCGCGGCCGCCGGTGAGTTCTTCGCCGTTGCCAAGGCGCAAAAATGCAGGAACGCCAAGCGTCTGCGCCGCGCTAAAGAGCGCAGGCTCGCAGACAAGCCGCGCGCGGTGGCGCGTCATCGCGCCCTCCTGCAATTCGGGATAATCGCGAAAAAGATGCTCGCTTACGCAGAGTTCCAGAACAGCATCGCCAAGAAACTCCAGCCGCTCGTTATGCGCCATGCGCTTTCCGTCTCCCTTAACATATGAGGTATGCGTCAGCGCCGTTTCCAAAAGGGAACGGTTGCTAAATACATACTGAAGGGTTTCTTCCAGCGTTGAGATTTCTTTTTGCATATCCGGCATTCGGTTTCCTTTGATGCGGTAATATTGTTGGGTAAGAAAAACAGAGAATCGTACTGCGATATGATGATACCGCTTTACAAAAAAACCCGCACCCTATCTCAGCGTTCGGATGCGGGTCGTTTTCATTTGGTGTTGTGTCAGTCTTTTTCGAGATAGCCGACGATGTCCGCGACGGTCTGTACCTTGGGCAGTTCTTCATCGGGAATTTCGATGTTGAATTCCTGCTCGAGATCCATGATGAGTTCGACGATGTCCAGCGAATCCGCCTTGAGGTCGTCGATGAGCCGGCTGGTCATCGTGATGGTCGAAGCGTCAATATCCAACTGTTTTGCGATAATATCTCGAACTTTCTCAAAAAACATGTTTATAAACTCCTTTTCGAAGCGTTATTTACGCGTCTCATTCGCGTAGTATTCTATCGGAAACCGCGCGGTATGTCAATCCTCATCGCGCGTAACGAGTTATTCTTCCAACCCGAAATTGGCGATTTCTGCGCCAAGAAGCTGCGTTACATTGGAGGAAATCAGTTTCTCCGCCTGCAAAATTGCCGAGCGGAACGCTTTCCCGTTGGAACTGCCGTGCGCCTTGATCACGCCGCCGTTGACGCCGAGCAACGGTGCTCCGCCGTATTCGGTGTAATCCAGTTTCTTTTTGAGTAACTTGAACGCGGGTTTGCAAATCAACGCGCCGATCTTCGTGCGCATGCTTGACATCAGCCCTTGTTTGAGTAGATCCATGATCAAAGTTGCCGCGCCTTCCGTACCTTTAAGTACGATGTTTCCGTCAAACCCATCGCACACGACAACATCGAATTCGCCACCGAGCACATCCCGCGCTTCGCAGTTGCCGGTAAA
Organism: Clostridia bacterium; assembly: GCA_003246365.1. Lineage (GTDB taxonomy): Bacteria > Bacillota > Clostridia > Christensenellales > CAG-138 > UBA7703. The sequence goes on along the minus strand of QKAN01000243.1, from coordinate 6,011 downwards.
GTTCACCGGCGCAGTTTTGAGCAGTTGATGCGTCTCTTTGGTCAGTTCGTTTCCCTTTTCTTCTTCCGCTCCGTTGCTTAGCAACCCGACGCGCGGGTTCTCTACGCCGATGACGCTCTTCATATAAGCCGAGCCCATCAGTGCAAACTGCACAAGGTATTCGCTCTTGCAGTCCGTGTTTGCGCCGCAGTCGAGCAGCAAGGAACAAGAATCCACCGTCGGCATTACCGTCGCCAATGCGGGACGCTTCACGCCCTTTAAGCGCTTGATGATCAGCGTTGCGCCCGTTAGTAGCGCGCCTGTGCTACCGGCGGAAAGCACGCAATCCGCCGAACCATCGGCAACCGCTTCCACCGCGCGCACCATTGAAGAATCCTTCTTTTTACGGATCGCGAGCGTCGGCTGTTCTTCGCAGCTGATCACTTCCGTGGTTGCGACAACCGAAACACGCTTGTCTGTGATCCCCAGCTGCGCTAGCCCTTTTTGAATGGTTGCTTCGTCGCCGTAAAGCGAAAGCTCCACGTCGCTCTTTAATTCCGGCAAAACGAGCTTAACGCCTTCCAATACGGCGTTTGGCGCGTTGTCGCCGCCCATCGCGTCGATGGCAATTCTCATGTTATTTACTCTCCCAATTCTGCGGCGCGTTTCTTGCCGCTGTCCCATTTTTATCCCCGCGTCGCAATAATAAATAATTGCAGATAAATGTGTTGAATTTCACGGCGCGTCGATTGGCTTATTATACGAAAAATCCAGCTTTGATGCAACGCGAACGAATGTACCGTATTCCAAAACAAAGCAAAAAGACTCGCCGCGCATTCGCACGGTAAGTCTTCTTGCTTTTGCAAAACTTGTTGTCGAGGAATTCGACAGATTCGAAGGACGGATGATCAGGCGTTCTTCTTTTCCTTCTGCTCCATGTCGACGACCAGCTTGCCGCCGTAATACCCGCACGTCTTGCATACCGTGTGGGACGGTACGAGCGAGTGGCACTGCGGGCATTCGTTCAGCTGCACTTCGGATACGGTGAAGTTTGCGGCTCTGCGCGAGTCACGCCTTGCCTTGGACGTTTTTCTCTTGGGTACTGCCATGATAATCCCTCCTGTTCTTCATCTGATAGCGTTTGGGCTTTAGCTTTCGCCCATTGCTTCGTTGGTTATACAATCGCATTGGGTTACATTGCGATCCGCTCCACAAACCGGGCAAAGACCTTTACAGTCCTCTCGGCAAATACTCGCGATGGGAAGCTCTAAAAAGAGGTTGTCCAGCACGGCTTTGTCAAGCAATAACTCGTCTCCGGAATATGAATACGTTTCGTCGTCGGTTGCTTCGTCTTCTCCCTTTACAAATCGTTCGCTAAAGGAAAAGTCAACACGCTCGATAAATGGTTTCGTGCAACGTGCGCACGTTGTGCTGATTGGTGCTTCCGCCTTTGCAGAAACCGTAAACGCTTTGCCGTCATACGTATACGTTCCATTCACCGTAACCGGTTCTGCAAACGTAACTGACCGCTCGCCATAGGTCTGCGGAGCAAAGAGTTCTGAAGCCGTAAAGGAAAAAGGTTCGCCAGTTTGGCGAATCGCGTTTCCAACTCGAATCCGCATGATCTCCACCGCCTTATCCGCCGAGGAAATCGGCACGTTTCTTACTGCCAGCGCGCACAAAACTACCGCGCATTTCCACGCAACCTTATGTATTGTATCGGCTAAAGCGGATTTTGTCAATTACTTCTTGCCATACTACATACATTTTTCAGCTCATTATTTCGGCGTCCGCTCTTGTTCAGCGGTGCCTGCTTCGCGGTCCTCCGCCGGTTCGCCGGGATGCGCTCTTTGCGCCGCTTCGATTATCCTTGCGTGTCTGTCGTCCTGCCCCTGTCTGCTGGCGTTTGTTCGGTGCGGGACGCGCTGCTTCCGGTGAAAGATGATCCGGCGGAACCAAACATCCTTTTCCGGTTCCGATCAGATCTTCCCTGTCTGCCGCGCGTAACGCTTTTCGGATCAACGGCCAGTTTTTTCGAACATGACACTGCAACAGCGCGCGTTGCATGGCTTTTTCTTCTCTGGTTTTTGCAACATATACCGGCTGCATCGTAAATGGATCAAGTCCGGTAAAATACATGCAGGTGGATGCAGTTCCCGGCGTCGGATAAAAATCCTGCACTTGCTCAGGTCTGTGCCCTGTTTTCTTTAGATATAGCGCAAGTTCAATTGCATCCTGTAGTGTCGAACCCGGATGCGAGCTGATGAGATACGGCACCAGATACTGCTTCATACCGAGGTTCTTGTTGATCGCTTCAAACTTCTGAACGAATCTCTCATAAACCGCATGCGGTGGTTTGTTCATATATTTTAACACGCGGTCGGAAACATGCTCCGGTGCAACTTTTAGCTGTCCGCTAACATGATGTTCGATCAATTCGCGCAGGAATGTGTCGTCACGATCCAGCATGGAATAATCATAGCGTACGCCGCTGCGCACAAACACCTTTTTTACGCGCGGCAACTCACGAAGTTGTCTCAGCAGGGATACATAATCTTCCTCTGAAGTGTCCAGATTTTTACATGCAACGTATCCGGCGCATTGTTTGTCCGCGCAGACGCCGCTTTTTAGTTGCTTTGCGCAGGCAGGATGCCGAAAGTTCGCGGTTGGTCCACCGACATCGTGTATGTAACCTTTGAACGCAGGATCTCTGGTTAGCGTGTCCGCTTCTTTCAGAATTGATTCATGCGAGCGACCGGTTACAACGCGTCCCTGATGAAACGTCAACGCACAAAAGTTGCAGTTGCCAAAACAACCGCGCGCTGAAGTGATGGAAAAAGAAACCTCATCCAGCGCGGGAACATGTCCCTGCGTTGACGGATGTATCTTTCGCGTAAACGGTAACGCGTAAACTTCGTCCAACTCAGCAGCAGATAGCGGTTTTGCGGGTATGTTGCAAAGAAGCATGCCTTTTTCATGCGGCTGCAGCAAACGCTTGCCGCGAATCGCATCCTGTTCTCGCGTTTGTGCGATAAATGCTTCGCAATACTTCTTTTTGTCCTTTGCGACGTCGTTATAGGACGGAAGCAGAATCGCGTCTTTCGCATTCTGCGCGTTTGCGACGCGTACGCATGTGCCGGGAATGTCCAATATTTCGTTTACAGAGGTTCCCTTGTTCAACGCATCCGCAATCTGCACGATTGCCCGCTCGCCCATTCCGTATACAAGAATATCCGCGCAGGCGTCGTAAAGAATGCTGTGCCGCACACGCTCATCCCAGTAATCATAATGCGCAAATCTTCTTAAACTCGCTTCGATGCCGCCAATAATCAGCGGTACGCCGTTATATGCTTCCCGGCAGCGGTTTGCGTAAACAATGGTCGCACGGTCCGGCCGTTTACCGGCTTCTCCGTTTGGCGTATATGCGTCTGTGTCTCTGTGCGCGCCGGAAACCGCGTAATGGTTTACCATGCTGTCGATATTGCCGGAAGAAACGAGAAATGCCAGCCGCGGTTTGCCAAGCGTTTGAAACGCCTTTGCGGTGTGCCAGTCCGGTTGGGCAATAATGCCGACGGAGTATCCGCGGCTTTCCAACAAGCGCGTTATAATCGCCGCGCCAAAACTCGGGTGATCTACATATGCGTCTCCCGAGACAAATATAAAATCGAGTTGTTCAATTCCGCGCTGAGCCATATCTTCCCGGCTGGCCGGAGGAAATGCGAATTTCTGTTTCATGCGTCGTTCGTTTTACTTTCCTGTTGCGAAATCGATTCCTCGTTTTGATCCTGCTGCGCCGTCGATGCAGAATTCGTCTGTTTCTCATACTCGGATGTTTCATGTTCCGCAATGTTAATCAGCAATTCGTCAAGCCAGTTTGCTGCGGCCGCGGCAACGCTCTTTGCGCGTTCCTCCGCTTCATCCGGCGGGATCGGCGGTTGTTCTGCCTGCGCCTGTTGAATAATCTTTTCGCGCGCTTCCTGTTCCGCCTGAACACGGCTAATTTTCGGCGCGCGCATGGATTTTGTTGCGCCGCCTCGCGTAATGGAACGGGCAGCAGCCTTTGTTTCCGCGGTGCGCGACTCAAACGCGTTATTCGAATCGTTCTGTCCCTGTTGCGGACGACCGGATCCAATTGCTTTCTTCATATCCGACAACGGCATTTTCTGTCCGTGTTCGAGCTTTCGCATAAGATATTCCATGGCGATCAGCATTTCCTGCTTTTCCGCCTCATAGCGTTCCAATGCCTCAATCATCTCATCCAGAAACGCATCAACCTGCTCGATATCATAACCCATAAACGAGCGGGTAAACACCTTGTTGATAATTTCTTCAGTGCGCATGGATTCCCCTCCTTACGCTGGCTTTATCGCCGGTATAAAATTGGCACACCAACGTTCTGATGTGCCAGTGAATCCTGTTTGATTAACCGTAAATGGTTTAGACAAGATCGCCGTAATCGTCTTCGCCATTGCCGACAACGTCATAGTTGTTTGGCGCAACTACGAAAATACCGCGCGAAATCTTGCACATCGTACCGTTGAGCGCATAAACAGCGCCGGAAAGAAAATCCAGAATTCGCTGAGCAGTATCAAGCTCGAGTTCTTCCATGTTGACAATGACAGGCTTTCTGTTTTTCAGATTGTCAATGATGCTCTGCGTATCTTCATAACTGACAGGATGATACACGATCATCTTCATTCCGCCGGATATCGGCAGATTTGCGCCGGAAGTGCTCTGCATCCGGTCGTTTCTACGGTTGGGTGCGGCAGCTGCACGTCCGGAATTAAAAGCACCGACGTTTCGTTCCGGTACTTCGTCTCTGTAATAACCGTCTTCCCGGCTTTCGTCGTCAAGCTCGTCGCTTTCCTCGATGCCGATAAAATCTAAGAATTTTGTGTAAAGGCTTGCCATCCTTTTCCCTCCGAAAACCGTCAACCGCGTTCATAGATACGCGGCATTTCTTCAAACTTCTGTCCCGCTTATTTTTTGTCCCGTGCGCCGAAAATGCGGGTGCCGACACGAACCTGCGTTGCGCCTTCTTCGATTGCGACTGCGAAATCGTGGCTCATGCCCATCGACAGTGTGTTAAACACGCTTGGGTCAAGCTGCTTTCTGAGCCGCTCATAATGCGCATGCATTTCCCGAAAGTACGACCTTGCCTTTTCCGGTTCTACGGCAGGGGGCACGCACATGAGCCCTCTAAGCCGCAAATTTTGAAAAAGACTGATAGATTCAGCGAAAGAATCCAAGTCCTCACCGGTGACCCCGCCTTTTTGGTCTTCCGCACCGATGTTGACCTGGATGAGAATATCCTGAACGACTGCGCGAGCCCCGGCTTTCTGGTCTAGGAGACTCGCCAGGTTCTGCCGATCCACCGATTCGATGATGTCCGCAAAACCGCAGACATATTTTATCTTATTCGTTTGCAGTTGTCCAATAAAATGGACATTGCAGGCATGCTGTTCAAAAAAAGTTTTCTTTTCGTTCAATTCTTGGGCGTGATTCTCACCAAAGGTGAAAATTCCAGCATCCACAACTTCCTGCATTCGCTCAATGCTCTGATACTTTGAGACGACGACCAGCTCAACGCTCTTGTTGTCGCGTCCTGATCGCGCGCAGGCGTTTGCCATCTCTTCTTGTACCTGAGCGATATTCTGCGCTATCTGCGTCATGGCTTTAAATACTTCATTCCGGCGGTAAGATTATCCGAATCGTTATGGGTGCGGATGACCGCCTTGCTTTCGTTTTGCGCAAGAATGTCAACTTCAACGCGCAAAACGGTATCGCCATAGACAATGTTGATGCCCGGCATGCCGGAGACAATTTCAATTGCTTTCAGCGGCACAACCAAACCTTGCGCGGATTTACTGATGGTTGCCGATACCGTGCGTGTACCGATGAGTTTGCCGATGTCCGTATTAAACTCCAACAAGTTGACCACCACATTTTCGGACACCGTGCTGGCCCGTGCGGTCGCAGTATACTGCTGATCGGAATAATCGGAAAACAACACCGAATATTGTTCACCTTCT
>QKAN01000210.1 GCA_003246365.1 Clostridia bacterium | reverse complement strand
AGGAGTTGACAGTGAAAGGGACGCTGCTGAGCGCCGATTTGATCAACGGCATCGTAATTATCGACTGCAAATAATGAAAAGAATATAAAAGCAAAAAAACAATCAAAAGCGGCATGATTGCTTTGATCATGCCGCTTCCTTGCGTTTTTGATATGCTTAGAGATGCGTAATATAGTAATCTGTACCGTCGGACATATACTTCACAACTTCTTCGCCCTTGTGCTCGGTCAGCAAGGTTAATATCGATTCCAGATGTCCCATGCTGCGTTGTAAACCGTAAATCTGCAAAGACGTTTCCCAAAAGAATACGCTGACTTCCTTAAATGCGTTGAGCACAAGCGGAAGAATGTCGTTTCCGCTGCGCAGACAGATTGCGTGGTGCCAGTCAAATATCATCTGCGCCAACTCGTGACGGTTGGTTGCCCCCTTTGTTTGGGCGAAGATTTCTATGGTGTCAAGCTGACGCCGTAAAAACAAAATATCCTCCGCAGAATGCCGCTCGGCAAATTTCCGGACGGCCTGGCCTTCTACGGCGATGCGGAGTTCCAGCAATGAAATTACGGTTTGTTTGTCGAGCTTTCCTCCGTTAAATTTAATGATCGTGGTCAGTGTTTCTGCATTTCCTGTTTCCGCATAGTTGGCGATAAAGGTGCCTTGTCTCGCGTTCACGCAAACAAACCCCATGCGTTCGAGGTCTTTTAGCCCCGCGTGCACGACGGTTTTGCTTACTTTCATCTCTTCCGCGAGATCCCGTTCCGGTGGAAGCCGGTCTCCGACGCTGAGTTTTCCAGATAAAATCATACCGACGATTTTATCGATAAATAATTCCTTAATAGTAGGGGCTTCAATCACTCCGAATTGCATTGTTAACACCTTTCTGATATGTGGTAAGACCACGACCACGAAATAATTATAATGCAATAAGCCTTAAAATGCAAGAAATAATTGACTTTTATTCGCGTTTGAAATATTCTTAGTATTGCGTGGTAAGACCACGTGAAAAATAATTATCAACAATCGAAATCGATAACGCATATCTTAAAAACCGCACCATTCAAACAGAATGAATCAAACACAATATACAAGTATGCGTTAGGACCGGCATCATTTTAGTAATTGAGAAAAGGTAGGGCAAGTTATGTCTCTCAGACCGAAAATCGTGAAACTGGCAAAAATCGTTGGCGGCGTATCCGGCGTAATGAACAAGATTGATGAAAACGCACCGGAGTATTATGCGCTTGCATCAGTCGTATCGGATGATCAGGCGGATGTTGCAATCGCGGCCGGATTGCGCAAAAACCGCACTGTCGCCGAGTTGGCGGAGCGCTCCGGCAAACCGGTTGAAGAAACGAGAAAGCTTGCTCTGGAACTCGCCGAAATCGGCGTATTTCGCGTCAACAAGGACGCGCAAGGCGAAGATCATTTTTACATGCAGATTTTTGCGCCCGGCATCATGGAAATGCTGGTCAACAATCCCAAACAATTAGCAGAACATCCCGAAGTTGGACGCGCGTTTGAGGAATACACCCGTATCCGCATGGCGACCATGTCGCCCATGCTGCCGATGGGGTCGGGCTTGATGCGCGTGATTCCGATTGAAAGTTCGATAGACGCGAACACGCAGGCAGTTTCTTACGAGCGCATTTCATACTATTTAGACAAATACGATATTTACTCCGTTTCTTCCTGCTCCTGCCGAGCATCGCGCCGCACGATCGGAGAAGGCTGCGGCCATCTGGAAAAAGATATGTGCATCCAGATGGGAAAAGGCGCGGAATACTATATCCGCACCGGACGCGCCCGTCAGGTTACGCGCGCGGAAGTGGAAGAATTACTCAAAAAAGCGGAAGAAAACGGATTGATGCACAACATTCCGAATATCGAGGAAGTCGGCGAAACGGCGGCTATTTGCAACTGCTGTGCTTGCTCCTGCTTCGGTCTGCGCGTCGGTTTAATGTTTGGCGCGCGCGATGCGGTTCGCTCCAACTATGTTGCAAAGGTTGACGAGGAAAAATGCGTCGCCTGCGGACAGTGCGTCGAAAACTGCCCCGGTAACGCGTTGATGCTGGGGCAGAAACTCTGCACCAAGACGCCGATAGCGCCGATGCCGGAGGTGAAGAAGATCACCGAACACGCCTGGAGCAAGGCGGACTGGAATGTGGATTACCGCGAAAACCGGAAGGATGTTGTGGACAGCGGAACCGCGCCGTGCAAAACCGCCTGCCCCGCGCATATTGCAATTCAGGGGTACATCAAACTCGCCGCGCAGGGCAAATACATGGACGCGCTGGAACTGATTAAAAAAGAAAATCCATTCCCCGCGGTCTGCGGACGCATCTGCAACCGCCGCTGCGAATCGGAATGCACGCGCGGAGAAATCGACGAACCGATTGCGATTGACGAAGTGAAGAAGTTTATTGCCGACATCGAGCGCAGCGCGGACAAACGGTTCATTCCGAATAAACGTTATGACTGCAGCGACAAGAAAATTGCGATTGTCGGCGCCGGACCTGCCGGACTTGCCTGCGCGTATTTTCTTGCGCTAGACAACTATGATATTACCGTGTTTGAAAAAGAGCAGCGCCTCGGCGGCATGCTGACGATGGGAATCCCGTCGTTCCGCCTTGAAAAAGAGGTTGTCGATGCGGAAATCGAGGTGCTCACAGCCCTCGGCGTCAAATTCCAAACTGGCGTAGAAGTCGGAAAAGACATTACGCTGGATGAGCTGCGCGCGCAGGGATATAAAGGGTTTTATCTTGCAATCGGTGCGCAAGGCGGACGCAAAATCGGAATTGAAGGCGAAGATGCCGAAGGCGTATTTACCGGAATCGACTTTTTGCGCAATGTGAACCTCGGCAAAGACATGAAACTGCCCGGCAAAGTCATCGTTGTCGGCGGCGGCAATGTTGCAATCGACGTTGCGCGCGCCGCTGTGCGTGAAAACGCCGAAAGCGTTACTATGCTCTGTCTGGAGAGTGAAAGCGAAATGCCCGCTCTACCGGAAGAAATTGAAGAAGCCAACGAGGAAGGAATTACGATTCAGAACGGCTGGGGTCCAAAGCGAATTCTAACCGAGAACGGCAAAGTAATCGGCGTGGAATTCAAAAAATGTGTTTCCGTGTTTGATAACGGTCGGTTTGCGCCTAAATACGACGAAAACAACGTCATCACTGTTCCGGCGGATTATGTGCTGCTCTCGATCGGGCAGTCGATTCTCTGGGGCGATTTGCTCAAGGGCAGCAAGGTTGAACTCGGGCGCGGCAACGCCGCTGCGGCGGACGCGTTTACCTATCAAACCGCGGAACCCGATATCTTTGTCGGCGGAGACGCGTTTTCCGGACCGAAGTTTGCAATCGACGCAATCGCGGCAGGCAAGCAAGGCGCAATCTCGCTGCACCGCTATGCGCAGCCGGGACAGACGTTGACCGCCGGACGCGACAGGCGGGAATATCACGCGCTGGATAAAAACAATATTTTAATTGAGAACTACGACAATACGCAGCGCCAGAAACCTGCGCATGACAAGGCAAAGGCGCGCTCCTTTAAGGACACGCGCGTAACGTTTACCGAAGAACAGCTCAAAAAAGAAACGGAACGCTGCCTCGGCTGCGGCGCAACCGTGGTGGACGAATATCTCTGCATCGGTTGCGGGCAATGCACCACAAAGTGCAAATTTGACGCGATCTCCCTCTATAAAAAATATGACAGGCAGTTCCCGGAATTCGAGAAAATGCCGATCGAAGTGGCAAAGCACGTTGTGAAACGCACGGCGAAGATCGCGACTGTTGCGGTAAAAGACGCGCTGACGACGAAGTAACCGGATTTCGGACGGACATATGCACGAATTAGGAATCATCAGCTCGGTTGTAAAAACCGTAGAGAACATTATGCGGCAGGAAGGGCTCACCCAGGTGCAAACCATCGTTTTGCAGGTGGGGGAGCTTTCCGGCGTTGTTCCGCACTTTGTGGAAGAGTGCTATCCGGCGGCGGTTTATGAAACCTTTATGGAAAACACCGAGCTGAAGATGGAAATTATCCCCGGAATTGTGCGCTGTAAGGATTGCGGGGAAGAGTTTTCGGGCGTTCGTTACAACTTAAAATGTCCGAAGTGCGGTTCGGAACACCTGGATGCCCTTAGCGGACGCGAGTTTATCATTAAGGAAATCATTGCGTGCTGACGAAGCAACGTAAGTGCGAAGAAAAGAATGGAACTGTTTGACCAAATTATAACCGATTCCCTGATGCGTTTAAATCCGTTGACGACGCAACGCTGGGCATATGACCCTGATGATGCTTGGCCGGACGCGGGGAAGAGCGAACTTATCCTGCAGCGTGACATGGCGTTTGAACTCGGCGGAAGCGATCAGCGCGCCGTAAACTATTGCTGCGTGACGAGTTCAGAATCGGTGGATGCGCAGAGCGAAACCATTCTTTGCGGACCCGATTTGGAATCGATCGACGCAGACTGTTCTTATGCACGCATTTCTCTGGTTCGCGTCTCTTCGCTGGAAACAACAGAGGATGAACGCTATCGCCAACTTTGCGACGCGGCGTTTGTGAAATATCGCGTGTTTCCGAAAGGGTTCATGATCCGCAGTTCGCCGGAAAACCATCGTGAACAGGTTCGGGTGAGTCGAGATGCAATTGCGCACGGACTTTCGTTCCGGTCAATCGGCGGCGCATTCATCCGCGCGTATCAAGCACTGCCCAATTTCGTTTCGGCAAAAATCTTGTTTGTTACGGATCAATCCGCTGACTTTGAGGTTCTCTACCGAAGCGCGATTGACGTTGACGCGCGCATCAAGGCACTGAACACGATTCTAAGCGGCCTGCCTGCGGACTGCGCAAGCTGCAAGATGAAACCGTTGTGCGACGAGGTAGAAGGCATGCGAGAGCTGCACAATCAACGCGCGAAAAGCTGACAACCCATAGTTGCCTGGTTTTAATTGTTTTAGATACAGGTTGAAAGAAAAAGGAGAGAGTGCATGAAGGACCTGAAACATCTGACTTTTTTTGAAAATGTGCTTCTGGAAGCGAACAATGACCTTGTGCGGACGGCGCAGGGGAACGGGCGCTTTGCAGTAGGTCAGGTTTGCAGCCTGATTCCGGAAGTGCTGATGAATGTTCCCGGCTGTTTCTCCGTGCGGTTGCGCGCGCCTCACATCGGTTCCATGGAAATCGGAACCTACTACATGACCAGCCTGAGCTGCGAATATTGCCGCGCGGTGCTGGAACTGGCGGAAGAGGGCGGATTACAGTTTCTGGACGGAATCATTGCGCCCGACGCCTGCGCGATGATGAACCGCTGCGTCGAAAACATTGAACGTCAAAATCTTTGCACAAAGGAGCATTTCTTTGTCGATTATTCCGATGTGCCGATGAAATCGGACGAAACCGCGCTCAAGCATTACATCAAGCAGATGCGTATTCATGTGCTGGAACCCCTGCAATCGCATCTGAACGTTGACGTTTCGGATGCTGCGCTGAGAAAAGCGGTTGAGGAGCACAACGAAGTCTGCCGCCTGATTACGCAGATTGGCGAATTCAGAAAAGAAGAAAACCCGCGCATTTCCGGATATGAGTTTCATATTATTTGCGCGGCAACCTATTGCGGCCCCAAGGACTTGATGGCGGAGCCGTTGCGTGAAACGCTGGCGGAACTGCAAACGCGAATTCCGGACGAAAAGAAAGCATATCGTGTCAGGGCGGTGCTCGTCGGGTCGGAAATCGACGATCCGGATGTCATTAAGCTCATCGAAGAAAGCGGCGCAATGGTGGTTGCGGATCGCTACTGCTTTGGTTCTTTTCCAGGACGGCAGGAAATCGTACTAAATGATCAGGAAGACGCACTGACGCAGATTTGCAGGCAATATTTGGAGTGGGGACAGTGCCCGCGCTTCATGGATACGGCAAAAATCGTTTCCCGTCGTGCATACGTGGATCAACTTGCCAAAGAGTTCCATGCGGACGGACTGATCTATCAGCAGATCAAATTTTGCGACTACTGGGGATATGAGCGCGCGGCGGCAAACCATCTGATGAATGAAGAATTCGGATATCCGGTGCTCTCCATCGACCGACCGTATGTAATCGGCTCATCCGGACAGCTGCGCACACGTGTGCAGGCGTTTGTAGAGAGCATTGAATTTAAAAAAGCGCAGGGAGTGAAAAACTGATGGGAAAAGCAATCAACAGCGAACCGCTCGGCACGCTTTATCACGGCGGAAAAACCAAAACGCGCAGAGAGTGGCGCGGATGGAAAGACACCTGGTATGACTATACGCGATGGCTGAAAAATTGGGGCGTCATGATCGCGTTCATGGCAAAGCCCGCCAACTTGAAGGGCTTTTTTCGCTATCGCTGGATGATGAATTATCTGTCTGTGCCGGATTTTGTAGACCGGCACACGGAAGGCCTTCGCGGCGCGCAGCTGCGCATCGCACATTTGGAGTTTGACTTTATCGTTGAGCATGTTTGCGAAACGATCGGAAATCTGTTCCGCGCGGATCCGCTCTGCGGCAATGATAAAGAATTCAATAAAACGGTCGTCGTATTCGATGAGAATATGATGTCGCAGATCATGAACGGGTTTCCGAATCTGCACATGGTCTGCCGCGAAATTCCAATTATCTATACACCGTCAACCGTTACGCAAGAGGGCGTTATTCACTATATCGACCGCGCGCAGCAATACGGAATTCCCGGCGATGTATGCCCCATGCCGGCGGCGGAGCTGGGCGTTGCGCTGGACGACGATTATCCGATCGTAGGCGTTTGCGCGGTTCAGTGCAATACCACCTGCGACGGCAGCCTCATGGGCAACGGAATCGAAGCACGTGCATTCGGGATTCCGACATTCCAGCTGGCGGTTCCGATTCGCCATACGCAGGAGAGTGTGCAGGAATACGGTGCGGAGGAAATCGCAAATTGCATCCGGTTTATCGAAGAGCAGACGGGTGAAACATTCGATTGGGACAATTACTTTAAATGTATCGGAACATTCAACGAACAGACAAAGCTGTTTTTGGAATGGCTGGATATGTCCAGAACGGAGTATCCGCAGGTCATCGGCAATAATGTTGCGCTTTATCGCGACGCGTATTATCAGGTTGGCGGCGGCCGCGATCCGCGATTTCTTGCAAACGACAGGAAAATTACGGAACTTGCATGGAAAGCATACGAGAACAAAGTGTCCTGCGTGTCCGAGGTACGGCATCGGGCGATTCTTTGGGGTGTGCAGGCGCAGTATTATACGGCGTTTCCGATTTGGTTGCAAAACTGCTGGGGTATCCTGCCGATCATCGACATGCTGAGTTTGACGTCCACAAAGATATGCAGCACGACTGACCGCGATCAGGCGATGCTTGATATGGCGCACCTGTACATGAACATGAACATGCGAAACCGCTCCAACGGCGGATATCAGGTCGGCGTGGAAGACCTCTGGCGGTTTTGCGAAGAGTATGACGCGGATATGGTCATCCTGTATGAGCACATCGGCTGCAAATCGATGAGCGGGTATCATGGCATCTTTGAGGAAGAAGGCCGCAAACGCGGAATTCACATCGTCTGGGCGACGCACGGACTCATGGATCCGCGGGCGGCTTCCCGCGCGGACATGCGAAACGAGGTAAATCTCTACATGCGCTCCGTACTCAAGGAAGAACCGTTGGATGCGTCGCTCGAAAATTTCGACGACGCGAACGCCTGGTAAAGAAAAACAGGCAATCGGCAACAAATCAAGGAGGAATTCTTTCAATTGAAATACTACGGCGGATGTGACGTTGGTTCCACATTTACAAAAGCGGTCATACTGGACGAAACCGGAAAAATGGTTGCGGATACGACGTTGAGAAGCAAAATTGACAGCCGCGCTTCGGCAACGCTGGCGATGGAAGACGTGATTCAGAAGATACCGGAAATCACGCGGGCAGAAGAACTGGACTATCTGGTTGGCACAGGATACGGCCGCAACAAGGTTCCGTTTGCGGACGAGAACATTTCCGAAATTTCCTGCCATGCGATGGGCGTGCATGTGACAGATCCGATGGTGAAGGCGATTATCGACATTGGCGGACAGGACATCAAGGGAATTGAAATCGACACGGACGGCACGGTGAAAACCTTTGCAATGAACGACAAATGCGCTGCGGGAACCGGACGGTTTTACGAGGCGATGGCGCGTTCGTTTGAAATGACGCTGACGGAGTTCTCGAATCTATCGCTCACGGCGAAAAATGCGATTCCGATCACCGCGCAGTGCACGGTGTTTGCCGAAAGCGAAGTGATCACACTGGTCGGCGAGGGGAAGCCGATGGACGAAATTGCGGCGGGAATTCAAATGTCCGTTGCAAAGCGTTGCTTCGTCATGGCGAAAAAGGCAGGGGCGACGGACAGCATAACGCTGACCGGCGGCTGCGCAAAAAACGCCGGGCTGAAAAAAGCGATTGAACAGGTGTTGAAGATCAAGGTAATCGAACTGAAGACTGATCCGCAGCTGATGGGAGCGCTCGGCGCGGCGGAATTCGCGCGAAAAAAAGGATTAGGAAGGGCGTAAGGAGGGAACCGCTATGGTTATCGTATTAAAAATATTCCTCATCGTGGCAATCGTGATTGCGGCTTTGTTTGTGCTGAGTCTGGTCATTTATTTCTTTAATCTCGATATGAAGTTTTCAGCGCTTGTGCCGCCGATTCTGACAAAGCACTAC
>QKAN01000013.1 GCA_003246365.1 Clostridia bacterium | reverse complement strand
ATACGTATGAGGTATATGTAGAGTTTGCCGATGGAACAAACGCCACATGGAGCGGAGTCAGCGTGCAAATGTATGACAACCTTTCGCTCAAGGAAGGCGTTGATCCGACCCTATGGGAACTCGAAGCATTGGATGATCCGGAAGACATCGCAAAAGTCGATGCCGTGATTGCCGCAGGCAAAACTTCGGACAATACGTATCCGGGTTATGAAACACTCGGTCTTGAAATCAAAAATAAGACCGGAAAAAGCGTAACCGAATTCTATTTCTATGAAACCGGCGGCGATTACACCATGTACAAGAACATGGTTACGAATCTGGTCGACGAAAGCGGAAATCCGATTACAGTTTGGGAATCCGGCAAAGGCGGACTGTACGTGTTCAATTTCTTCCTCCGTCCGTATGCGGAAACGTACGAAATCTATCTTGTATTTGAAGATGGTACGACGTTGACGATCCCCGATATCGATCTCTTTACGCCGAATGGCGATGGATTTGCCAGCAATGAAATTTCTATGAAAGACTTTGCTGATCCTGACCTGACCGTAGTCTCCTATGACGACGGCGATCCTGAACCGCTGCAGTATATCGTAGACGCGATCGCAGCCGGCCTTTCTGCCGACGCATGGTATCCGGTATATTGATTTAACTCTGACTTTGTTGTAAATGCCATGAAGGGGTCACATACAAGAGTGGCCCCTCATGGGCAGAGAATTCCGAATACATTTCATAATGAGTCCTAACAAGTCCGCGCTAGACGCGGTATTATTTTCAGCTTTTACGTAAACGTTTGCGTTATGTAGATACCCTTTAGAGATCGTTTTGACCGTATTCTTAGCCTTGTTTTGCCGTTGAAGCACCTTGCAAATGAACTTTAACTATATGCTCGAAAACAAAATTCTTGTTGTTTCCTAATTTTTGCTGAATGCCCGCGTCTGTGCAAACAAATTGTTTACGCATACCTTAACGATAAATCAAAATGACGTTTTTGGAGGACCTATGGAATTAATGATTTTTGCTCCTGCCGGAGCGCTGCTGTCTCTGTTTTTTGCCTTGTTTTTAGCGCATCGCATTAAGAGTTATTCAACCGGTACTGAGTTAATGACCAAGCTTTCCGCAGCGATCAAAAAAAGCGCTCAGGTT
Source organism: Clostridia bacterium (assembly GCA_003246365.1). Lineage (GTDB taxonomy): Bacteria > Bacillota > Clostridia > Christensenellales > CAG-138 > UBA7703. Next base: position 7,772 of record QKAN01000013.1, on the reverse strand, counting down.
TATTTGAAGCGCCAATACAGAGGTGTCGCAATCTTTTTTGCGATCATGTTTGTAGTTCTTTTCACATTAAGCCGTTTTAATTTGGTAAATCCCTTCGTACCCTTTGCTTTTGTAACTGGCGGCTTCTTTTCCGGTTTGTCCGGCTTTATCGGCATGAGTATCGCGACCTCTTCAAACGCAAGAACGGCATATGCTGCAAGCGAAAGCCTGAACAAAGGACTTCGCGTCGCGTTCTCTGCCGGTGGTGTTATGGGTTTTACGGTCGTTGGACTTGGATTGCTTGATCTATCCATGTGGTACTTCTTGCTCACCTATGGCTTTAAACTTGATGTTGTCGGCGTTACCTCCGCGATGCTTACGTTCGGCATGGGCGCTTCTTCCATGGCGCTGTTTGCAAGGGTCGGCGGTGGTATTTTCACCAAGGCAGCTGACGTCGGCGCTGACCTCGTCGGTAAAGTGGAAGTTGGCATCCCGGAAGATGATCCGCGCAATCCCGCCGTCATAGCGGATAACGTTGGAGACAATGTTGGGGACGTTGCCGGCATGGGCGCCGACCTGTATGAATCCTATATCGGTTCCATTATTTCAACTGCCGCGCTTGCTGTTGCAGCCGACCTTGGCGTTCGAGGAGTTGCCATTCCAATGATCATGGCGGCAATCGGAATTGTCGCTTCCATTATCGGTACCTTCTTCGTAAAATCAGGCGATAACCTGGAGCAAAAATCCCTTTTGTCGGCGCTTCGGAAGGGCGTATATGTCAGTTCGGTGCTGATCGTAATCGCCGCTTTCGCCCTGGTTTGGTTTGTACTCGGCAAAGAGCATATCGGCATATTCTTTGCCATCGTTTCCGGTCTGGTCGCTGGAATATTGATCGGTCAGTTCACGGAATATAACACATCGGATTCCTACATTCATACACAGCGCGTCGCAGACGCGGCCACAACCGGACCCGCAACCGTGATTATCAGCGGCATTTCACTGGGTATGAAATCCACATTGGTGCCGATTCTCATCATCGGCATGTCTGTGTTAACCTCTTTCTATGTCGCTGGCGGCGGTGCCAGTTTCAACCTCGGCCTCTTCGGTATCGGTCTTTCCGCAGTTGGTATGCTCTCTACCCTTGGCATTACACTCGCTACCGATGCATACGGCCCCGTTGCCGACAATGCCGGCGGTATTGCGGAGATGAGCCGCATGAATCCCGAGGTGCGCCGCCGTACGGACGCGCTGGACTCTCTGGGCAACACAACCGCAGCAACCGGAAAAGGCTTTGCAATTGGTTCTGCCGCACTCACTTCTCTGGCTCTGCTTGCATCCTTCATGCACTCTGTGCAGTTAATTAACCCTGAATTTTCGATTACGCTTGATATTATGAATCCAGCTACGTTAACGGGTCTTTTCATCGGCGGAGCGTTGCCGTTTCTGTTCTCCTCTATGACGATGAGCGCGGTTGGGCGCGCGGCGCAGAGCGTAGTCGTCGAAGTACGGCGACAATTTAAAGAAATTACCGGCCTTCTTGATTACAAGGCGGAACCTGACTATGAGCGCTGCGTAGACATCTGCACCAAAAGCGCACAAAAAGAAATGTTGTTGCCTGCGTTGACGGCGATCATATTTCCCCTTGTCACGGGAATTCTCCTTGGACCGTATGCTGTTGCCGCGCTTCTTGCAGGCGCAACCGTATCCGGGTTTGTCCTTGCCATCATGATGTCCAACGCGGGCGGAACCTGGGACAACGCCAAGAAATACATTGAAGCCGGTAATTATCTTGGAAAAGGCAGCGAAGCACACAAGGCTGCAATCGTCGGCGACACGGTTGGCGATCCGTTCAAGGACACTGCCGGTCCGTCAATCAATATTCTCATTAAACTGATATCTATGGTCGCAATCGTATTTGCGGGTGTATTTTCGCACGGCTGTCTTCTCTCCCTGCTTTGCAAGTAAGCATAAGTAGGCGTATGAACATGAGAGTCATGTGGTTTGCATGACTCTTATGCTTCATATTTTCCAAGTATTGTTGACTATCGAAGCTGTTTTTGATAATATAATAATACCTTGTAGTTCTCTATGGGGTTTTCTTTTAACCTTTTTCGTAAACGTTTGCGTTATGGAGTGATATAATTGTCAATGCAAGTTACTTTTTGGATTTTGGTCATTTTAACTTTCGCTTTTACCTATGTAAACGGGTTTCATGACGGCTGCAATGTGGTTGCAACGCTGATTGCCAGTCGGTCGATGAAGCCGTTCCCTGCGCTTGCCTGTGCCGCAACCGTCGAGGTTCTCTCCCCGTTTGCTATTCTCGCAATCGGGTCAAGCGTATCCAACACCATTAAAAAGCTGGTTTCTGAAAGCTGCTATACAAATCCAGCAGCCAAGAGCATCGCGCTGGCCTTCATCTCTGCCGGAATTCTGGCCGCAATAATCTGGAACCTCACAACCTGGCTCTATGCAATCCCCGCTTCCTCTTCACATGCGCTCATCGGCGGCGTGATTGGCGCCGGACTTGCGGCCTTTGGCGGCGGAGCAATCGCCTGGAACTATCTTTGGACAAAGATTGTTTTAATGATCTTTCTAACCCCTTTTGCCAGCTTTGCAGTCGGATTCTGCATTCTACATCTCCTGCGCTTTCTAACAAAGAACGCAAGCCTTCGCGCGCAGACGTTTTTTCAATATGCGCAGTGGTTTAATATGACTTTTTTAGCATTCAACCATTCCTTTAACGATTCGCAGAAGTCTATTGGCATCATCATGATTTTGATAGGCATCTACGGCGGCTCTACGGCAAACATTCCGATATGGGTCATTGCAGGAGCGGCTATGAGTCTTGCCTGCGGCATCGCATTTGGCGGATTTAAAATCATCAAAACCGTCGGCACAGGCATCTATAAAGTGCAGGCGATCGATTCCTTTGCGTCACAAATGACGGCCGGATCAGTGCTGCTCGTATCCTCGATGCTTGGCGCTCCGGTCTCCTCCAGCCAAATCGTCTCCTCCTCCATCATGGGCGTAGGCGCCGCAGAACGGTTTAAGGCCGTAAAATGGAACACCGCAAGCCGCATTTTGCTTTCGTGGTTTATAACCATTCCGATTGCTGGGCTCATCGGCGCCGGATTGTTCTATCTTTTCAGACTCATATTTTAATGATTGGTTGCTTCTTAATTGAATAAGTCTATGATTTCCTGAAAGGAGTTTTTACATATGTTTAAACGCAAAGAATGTCTCAATTTTTTCTGTACCTTAATTCAACAGGCACAGAGCATACGCGATACCGTAAGTGCTTTATGTGTTTTTTGCGAAAATCCAACCGTTGAAAACGGCGATTTCGTTAAAGTGAAAGAACATGAAGCCGATCAGGTTCATTACCAACTTGTCGACGCGATTAACCGCACATTTATCACGCCGATCGATCGCGACGACCTGTTTCGTCTCTCCACCGCTATTGACGATTTAGCGGACTATGCCTGGACAACCGTAAAAGACCTGCGTATTTACGATATTCCGCCTGATAAAAATCTGCAATCGATGGCTGCTATTCTACTGAGTATGGCAGACGGGCTCCTTGTCTGCGTGAAAAATCTGGAACGTGGTCATGCTACCGTTCTCTCGGAAGCTACGAAAGTGAAAAAGCTGGAGAACCGGTTAAACGAACGTTATCATGAGTCTATTGTGGAATTGTTCGCATCGGACGACTTTAAAAAGATTTTGAAGTATCGCGAAATCTACAGCCATATGAATCACGCTTCAGATAAGGGTGATATCTGTGCCGACCTATTGCAAAATATCGTTGTGAAACTTTAATTGCCAGTTCAACACAATCTGGCGACAATCGCGACATGATGTCATTTACAACTAGAGTTGAAAGCTAATTAAACCCGAAACGAGGGTGAATTTTCCCGGCAATAGGAAAACCAGTTTCCAATTTCTATAATTTCCTCTCGCGCAAGCGAATGAAAAACTTGATGGTGGCTGATTCGATTTGATTCATACTGGCTTTTTGCCGCCGCATACAGTCGGAACATTCGCTCATGGTCAATGCTCTTTCTGCCCAGCGATAGCTTTCCGTAATAGTTTGCGACAAAAACGGTAATTGCTGAGATTGCGCCCAATAAAATCTTCATCAAATTTCGAAGCGTAAAGATTTGTCCATTGTGATACATCAGAATCGGCGGAAACGGTTTGGTGAACAATGTTTGCGTCATGAATGAATCAAAAAAGAATTCAAGCGTCAACACGGCAAAAAACAGGGCAATAGAAATTATCATCATCCATGTCGCAGTAGACTCACTGAGACGATGCTTTTTTGATGTGCGCCGAAATGCACTTTGATGATATGTGAATTGTCCGTCGATCCATAGCGCTTTGATCGTATCGTCCTGCATCTCCTGTTTCGGGAGCTCGTCAACCAACAACGCTGAAACGGCATCTTTTACCCATGTAGATTCTTGTTTTTGCGTCCATGTAAATGCATTCCCAATGTTCTCCCTCATCCCCGCCGCCCGCAAATAGAATTGAGCGCGCATAGTCTCGGAGAGCATGCGATATTGAAGATGCTTTTCATGTGCGCGTATTTTGCTGCTTCGAACAAACTGCAACACATAAACAAGTATCAATATGCCGTAACACAGCAAAAACAAATTGCTTTCCATCTCATCATAAAGCAAGAAAAAAAGCACCAGCAACGCGCCGAACAAAGAAAAGTATTTCATAGCGCGCAGATATCTGGCTTGAAACCAAAGAGAAAGGCGATCTGCCGCTTGGTAAACCGCGTGAATCTGTTTCAAGCTATCCGGCATATCTACTAAGGTATCATCCGGAACAAGCGGTTCTGCGTTTGATTTTCTTTCTGGAATCCTTTTCGCATCTGCATTAAATGCATCCGTTCTTTTTAGCATCTTTTCCAGACAGCCGGGCTCGTTTTCCAACAGACTTACACGGGGAACCAGCGCCTCATCATCGTCGCTCTCACGCGGTGCAAAAACATGCAGTACTGCACCGTCGTTTGTTGCTTTAAAGTCGTTATATTTATCCTGATAATTGGCGTTTAACATAAAATCGACGACTTCCGCTGTTCCGCAGCCATCCTGTTTTGCAGCTGACCCATCCCACAAGGCAAGCAGCAGATGACTATGCGCCGAAATGTATATGCCCGCTTGACGATAATGATAATCTCGTGTTAAATCTTCATTCTTGCGTTCGATATCCGGCGCAACGAATACTTTATCTGCTTTTTGCAGCAACGCGTCAAACGCCGCCAAATCCTCCCCGGAGAAGTCTTTGCGATATTCCGAAGCCGGCATAGGCAGAGAGCAAACGAGGCGCATGCCGAGCGCAAGCGCCGCCTCCGCACAGAGCATATCGGCGCCTGATGCAATTGAATTCAGCATGACAAAAGAGCTGTTTGTATAAGCCGCTGTCAATTTCGTCAATTCAGACGAAACGATCTGACGCAAAACTGGAATGTCCTGCTCTCGCAGCGCGCGATGTCCGGTTACACCGATTACAATTGGAATTCCCACATTTGCTCCTTCATATCGCCTGCTGTTACCTGCGAAATTATAAATGTCTTTATTCAGTACGATAGATCGTTAGACCGTCATATTCGCGAATCAAATCCAGCATATGCATCATCGGGTCTATGTCCTTAAACCGCTCCACGGCATCCAGCCGTGAATAGTCAATCAAATCGTGATGCAACCGCGTACGCTCGCGCATGATGCTGTCGTTCTTTTTTGTTCCGTCGGAGAGCGTGATCGCTCCCTCGTGCGCGGTTCCATATTTCCAACCCATTGCACGCTTTTCCACGCACCAGCGCTCATGCTCGGCTATGGCGATTTTCAGCAAGTCGTTTTCGTGTCCGTCTTCCTTGGTTAAGGCTTGAAAATCGGTAACCGGAATATAATCCACCGCGCGATCGGTATAGAAACATCCGATGGATTCCAGCTGGGCGGCGAACCCTTTTGCTTGTGCAATGTTGGAAAGTTTATATTCGAGAGACAGATTTTCTTCGAAAGCAATTTTCATCTCGTCCTCAGTATTGGCCCCTGCATAACGGCCGTTGAGCGCAAGAGCGAAGCGATACAAGTTGAGATAATTGCTGTCGGAAAGATAAAGTCCTGTTTTCTTCGACTTTTTTTCAATTCGCACTTCTATAATTTCACTTGGATCTGGTTCTTTTACCTTCGGCTCAAACGCGGGAACCAAATCTTTGACAAAAATAATTTCATCGATATCATCTACAAACTTGCTTCGGCCTTGCCGCACAGCGCCGGACTTTTTCGTATATCCGTTGTGCAGCATATCCTGATAGGATTTTGCTTTCAGCACTTTTTCTTCATAGCATTGATCATAGTAATAAACCCAATGCATACCATCCGCTTCGAAAACAAGATCGAAATCATACGCATAAATGCCGCTGCGGCTGTTTTGACCGTAGGATGTTCTGTCCCAACACTGAAGCTCGTCGCAGAGCATTAGCAGATAGCAGAGCGGTTGCCCATCCGTCAGATGCAACGGCTCCTGTGTGTGCAGAAACGAGCGCATGGTGAATTTAAACAAGCTGTTGTGCAACATGATAGCGCAGAACGCGTCCATCACTACCTGCGGCAATTTATCATATCGCGTCGCTTCTTTATTTCGGTTTAGATAGGTCTTTGCCATTATAAGTCCGCTGAAATATGCATGGTCCATAAATAGATAATCCTTCTCTGCGGGATTTTCATGGATCGCGCGGTCTTTCAGCGCTTTTTGAAGTTGATGCTCTGCGTAATACGGCTCCACTTCCGTACGGTTTAAGTAACTTTCACTCAGTCGCTCAATGATCGCTTTTGCGAAAAGATCATTTAAATTTCCGAGTCTGGACACGACAAACTCATCCATGTTCCGATAAGAAACATAAGGGGCGAATCCGTATGCGTCGTTGTTGCTTTTGTCCAGTTTGCAAACATAGGATTTCATCTGTTGATGAGCTATTTCAAACGGATACCCAATATCATGAAACAAGGACGCAAGTCCCCAGAACTCCAGAAAATGACAAGCCGCTTCCTTCCCATCCAAAAACCCATACTTTGCGTTGTATGCAGACCGGAAAACAGCATGATTTTTATATACAACAAGCCCGATCAAAAACACATAAACACTATGCGAATAATGATCGCGGTGTTTCATCAAAAGCGAGCTCGCATTCGATTCATGTTCGCTCAGCAATTCCAGCAACAGTCCCGTAGAATCATATCCCGCGCCGAACGGTTTGAAGATCTCACAGTAGCAATAATAGATATCAAAGGCGTCCTCTTTAGCGCCGGATGCGAGAAATCTTCCAACCGCCGCCTCGAAACTGAGTCGATCCAGATCGCGTTCCATATTATAAGGAACCTGATTCTTCCCTGCGCTTCTTCCATCCGAATCCGTGAGATTTCTGCGTTCTTCCGTGCTGTTGTCGAATTTCAAATCCTCGCAACAATCGCGAATAAACGCCAACGCTTCTTTTCCGTAATTCCTTTTTGCCTGCGGCAGGTTGGGAATACATACCGAATCAGTTGTACCATATTGGGCATTGTTCAGCGCACGCATAGTGCGCAATGCTTGATAACCCATGTTTGAACTCCTTTATGATCGTAGATGCCTAGTCCTGTTTGTCTTAGATAAATTATCCATTCTATCAAATACATCAATAAAATGTATAAACAACCTGCTAACTTAGAATGTATCATCAAAAAAGAGCTCTTTCAATACCATTTCCACGAAACGGTATAGAAAAACCTGAAAAATCCATT
>QKAN01000171.1 GCA_003246365.1 Clostridia bacterium | reverse complement strand
CTGCGCGCACTGACAAATCCGCTTTGGGCTCCGTTTGTCAATCCGCTTGTCTCTGTTGTGCCGCGCGTCTTTGTGGGCTTGGTTGCGGGTCTTGTTGCAAAAGGCCTCAGAAAACTCAAAATTCGTTCCGGAATGACGGCGGCGGTTTCAGCAGTTGCGGCGACGCTGACGAATACGGTTCTTGTTCTCACCGCGCTCAAGCTATTCTCTGCGCTGTTAAATGGAGTTCCGCTTGTCGGCGCAATCTTTGGCGCGATTATCGCAATCAACGGAACCATCGAACTTGTTGCGGCGGTTGTGCTCGTTCCGGTGATCGTTGCGGCAATCAGTCCGCGCGAATTGGTTCTTGGCATCGACATCGGTGCATCCACAACCAAATTTGCGCTGGTGAAAAACGGAAAGTGCATCAAGGAATATCGCAAGCCCGACGAGCAGAGCTTTGACGATGCGCTTGAAAGCTTTGGATTTACGGGTGTCAAACGCATCGCAGTAACCGGCGTCGGAACGTCGTTTATCAAAGAAGACTTACACGGAATTCCTACCGTTCATAAGGAAGAATTTGCATCTGTTGCGCGCGGCGCAGTGAAGCTTTCAAAAAAGAATAATACGCTCGTTGTCAGCGTCGGCACCGGCACGTCGTTTACGCGCATTACACCGATTCGTGCTTGGCACGTTGGCGGAACCGGCCTTGGCGGCGGACTTCTTCGCGGACTCAGTGGAAAGTTGTGCGGAACGAACAATATGGACGAACTGCAGAAATTGGCTTCTGAGGGCGATTTGCACGCGATCGATCTCCAGCTTCGCGATGTGTTTGAAGGCACGCTTTCGCACCTGACACCCGGCGCAACGGTCGCCAACATGAGTAAGCTTTCCGATTCGTCCGAGCGCGCGGATATCGCAGCCGGACTTTGCAACTTGATTTTCCAGTCGATCGGTGTAATGGGGGTGTTTGCCGCTAAGCGGCATCTGACTCGAACTATTGTGCTGGTCGGGACTATAACGGACTGGCCGATCGCGCAGCGCAGTTTGGATGAAGTTGCTGCTCTGCACAAGGTGCAGTTTATCGTGCCCGACCACGCAGCGTTTGCAACCGCTATCGGTGCGGCTTTGTTAGAATAGAAATTTTAGCTTTAACGCTCCCTCTTAAAAGAGCGCTTACGGCGCTCTTTTTACAAGTCGGGAGGCATAGAAATAGGAGGATTTGTGAAAGAATATCAGGTAGCCCTTTTGGGGTTTGGAACAGTTGGCAGCGGCGTATACCGCATTATCAGTGAAAACGGCGCGCAGATATCGCATCGTGAGGGAATCTCCCTTTCGGTACGCAAAATACTCATCAAAGACTTTGAGCATGAACCAAACCTTGCGCTCGCACCACGGGAATTGTTTTCGACTTCGTTTGATGAAGTTGTGTCCGATCCCTCTATTGACATCGTCGTCGAGTGCATGGGCGGTATCGAACCGGCGAGGACGTTTATTATCAAAGCGCTGGATGCCGGCAAGACGGTTGTGACCTCAAACAAAGAGGTTATGAGCAAAAACTGGCCCGCGTTTGAGAAAGCGGCGAAGGCAACCGGCGCAGGACTGTATCTGGAAGCGACGGTCGGCGGCGGCATCCCGATTATCCGCACGATCTTGGATTCCATGCAGGCCAACAATATTACCCGCGTGATGGGTATTATCAACGGCACGACCAACTACATTCTCACGCAGATGACCGAGAACGGCCAGAGCTTTGAAGACGCGTTGAAGGACGCGCAGGCGCTCGGATACGCTGAGGCGAATCCTACGGCGGACGTAGAGGGCTTTGATGCGATGTATAAACTCTCGATCCTCTCTTCCATGTCGTTCCACGCGCATATGCCGATCGAAGTGATCTACCGCGAAGGGATCACGAAACTGACAAAGTCGGATTTCGAGACCGCGCAGCTACTCAACTATCGTATCAAACTTCTTGCAATCGGCAAGAAGGAAGGTAATCGCATCGAGGTGCGTGTACACCCAACGATGATTCCCGATACGCACCCGTTAGCGAGCGTACGCGGCGTGTTCAACGCCATCTTCCTGACGGGTCATGCGGTGGACGATGTCATGCTGTATGGCCGCGGAGCGGGCTGTATGCCGACCGCGAGCGCAGTGGTGAGCGATATCATTTATGCCTGCCATCATGATAAGGCACATAAATATATGACGTTTGTCAACGAAGAAAGCATGAGCGGAGACATCGAACTGGTGAAAGACTTCTCCTGCATCTATTGCATTCGTCTTCATGTTGCGGATAAACCCGGCACGATGGCGGCAATCGCCGGCGCTTTTGCCGACCATGGCGTATCCCTCAAGAGCGTCATCCAGCTGGGTGAAAACGACGGTGTGTCCTCCCGGATTACCTTCCTGACGCATATGGCGAGCGAGTTTGGTGTAAACGAAGCGCTCAAGCAAATCGAGAAGTTGGATTGCGTCAACGAGGTGGAAAGCGTCATCCGGGTCGAGGAATAATCCGCGCAAATATGAAATAAACACTTGCAATGAACGGCTGGCTTCGCTATAATGTTCGTTGCGAGCGCTGATGTAGCTCAGTCGGTAGAGCACCTCATTGGTAATGAGGAGGTAGGCAGTTCGAATCTGCTCATCAGCTCCAAAAAGAAAAATCACACCCTTACATGGGTGTGATTTTTGTTTTCAAACAGATAGGAAATTCGGATTGTTTATTACTCGAACAGGCAAACCTTTCTTTCCTTTGAACCGGCTTTCTGTGCGTGGATTATTTATCATATATAAGCGCAAAAAAAGGAGATAATGTCGAGGAAAGGCGAGCTTAATTGACAAGTTTCTTTCTTGTGATATGTTCATTTTAATAATGTTTTTCGAATTTAATTTCATTTCTAAACTTACTGCGATCTCAAATAATTTTCATTGAGGTAGTTTTATGAAAGTTCGGAGATATTTCAGCCTTATTATTTTTATAATGATCATGATCTGCTTATCTGCTTGCGGCGCAAGAAAGCCGTCCGATACGGTTCGGGTTTTTATGTCCGCAGCAAACAGGGGAGATATGGAGACCATGATTGATTGCCTTGAACCGGATGCAGCAAACTTAATCAGAGGATTTACGGACATAGCCGGAAGTCAATTTGGTATTTCTGGAGATACAATTTTAAGCATGTCACCGGGATTGATGTACATTGCGAATGCATATGGAGCGGGATATGGTGTCGAATACGAAATAAAGAGCGAGAGAATCAGCGGCCAGCGGGCAATCGTTACTATAGATTTCACAATGAAGTCCGGAGGGACTGAACAGACAGAAGAGAACGTTGAAATCCCGTTGGTGCAACTTCAGGGGAAATGGTATCTCGCAATGAATTGATATTTTTTGCGGTCTCTTTACCAGCTGCAAAACATATTTAATAAATAGCTTTTAGACGAACAAATCTGGAAATGTTTTCCATGTTTTTACTCAAAATAGCAAAAAACTGCATTCTTGGTAATTGACATATGACAATATTATGATATTATAATACCGATAAATCGATATCGAGTACTTTTTATCTTTAAACAAACTAATCTGATTGAAGTTGGACATGATATGCCGGAATTTAGCACGCAACTAACGGACGTTTCTGAGATTTTCAAAGCGTTGAGCCATCCTGCGCGCCTTTGCATCGTAAATAAACTGACGCACACAAATTTAAACGTCACGCAGATGCAGGATTGCCTGGATATGTCACAGTCTAACATCTCTCAGCATTTATCAATTTTAAAACACAAAGGTATCATCAAAGGCACCCGGCTAGGGTCAGAAGTGATCTATTCGCTGGCGGACGAGCGAATGAAGGAGCTTGTGCTCATTTTTCTGCAAGGCTAAGAAACACATCTTTTTTTAACTTCGATATTACGAAATCATAATATTATAATATCGTAATTCAATAAATTAACAGGAGGGTTTTTACATGAACACAGACGTATTGGTTATCGGCGGAAGCGCGGCAGGCCTCGTTGCGGCGATGAGCGCAAAATCCAACCACCCGGAAAAGAAAGTGACACTGGTTCGCAAGGAAGAAAAGGTGATGATCCCCTGTGGTATTCCATATATCTTCGGGACCATCGGGACAAGCGACAAAAACATTCTACCGGATGGCGGATTGGAAAAGCTTGGCGTGGAGATCCGCATCGATGAAATTGCTTCGGTCGATGCGCAAAAGAAAGTTGCCACAACTGTTGGCGGCGAAGAGATTTCCTATGAAAAGCTGATTTTTGCGACGGGATCGCAGCCTGTCATTCCCAAGTGGCTCAAGGGTGCGGATCAAAAGAACGTCTTTACAGTGCTGAAAAACAAGAACTATCTCGATGAACTGCATGCGCAGTTGCAGGGCCTGAAGAAAATCGTTCTAGTCGGCGCGGGATTCATCGGCGTAGAAGTTGCGGACGAGCTGAACAAAAAAGGATATGACGTAACCATCGTTGAAATTCTGCCGCGTATTCTTGGCTTAGCATTTGACGATGAGTTTGCCGCAGCGATGAACGAAAAACTCATTGAACGCGGAGTAAAGGTGCGCACCGGAATCGGTATCAAAGAAGTTCTCGGCGACGGAACGGTATCCGGCGTACTCTTCGACAACGGCGAAAAAATGGATGCCGATGCGGTTGTGCTTTCGCTGGGATACAAGCCCAACGTTGAGCTTGCGCAGAAGGCGGGCGCGGAGATCAACTCGGCTGGCTTTATCGTGACGGATCAATATAAGCGGACGACTCTGGCGGATTGCTTTGCCGCCGGCGATTGCTCCGAAAAACGGGACTTCCTGACGGGCAAAATCAGCCGCGTCATGCTTGCGTCGACTTCCTGCGCAGAAGCGCGCGTTGCGGGACTGAATCTCTACTCGCTTTCGACAATCTGCACATTCCGCGGAACGATCGGTATTTATTCAACCTGCATCGGTGAGCTTGCCTGCGGTGTTGCGGGCTTGAACGAAGCGACGGCAAAAACTGAAGGCTTTGAGGTTGTGACAGGCAGCTTCACGGGCGTGGATACGCATCCTGGCTGCCTGGATTGCACGCAGAAGCAGACGGTCAAGCTGATCGTGTCCAAAGGAAACGGCGTTATACTCGGCGGCGAAACCCTGGGCGGGCGCAGCGTCGGCGAATTGACGAACGTCATCGGCATTGCGATTCAAAACAGCATGACGATCAACGACCTGCTGGTGGCGCAGATCGGCACACATCCGCTCCTGACTGCTTCTCCGGCGGGCTATCCGCTCATCAAGGCGGCGGAGATCGTTGCAAAGGCGCTGAAATAAACAATATTAGCATTTGGGAAGATACGAACGTCGAATCCTGTATCGCTTAAAAACTAATAACGCAAAGATAAAACAAAACCCTCGACTGATTTAACGGTCGAGGGTTTTGTGAATTGCTTGGTTTATGATTGGGTTATGCGTCGCCATCCGTAATCTGCGCGGCTTCTTCAACAACGATGACCGTTTCCTTGACGGGCGTTCTGCGTTTGCAGGTAAGCTTCAGAATGCCGTAGGTGATTGCGGCAAAGAGCGTAATGATGCTAACGTATTGCGCAATCAACATCAGCGCGCTCGTCGAATTGCCGCCACCGTTGCCCTCTGTGTGGTTGAAGCCTTCGCCCTGACCCATTCCAGAACCGCCACCGAAATGGTCGCTACCGGCGTCCTGCGGCGCTTGTGCGGCATCCTGCGGGAATTGCGCGTCGCCTTCCATTCCTTGTGGCGCTTGCATATTGCCGTCGCCGGACTGCGGTGCGGCGCTGTCGGTGCCGGAGAATTCCGGCAGTTCGCTCAGATCGCTCGGAAGACTACCGTTGGAACCATCCAGAGCGATATCTCCGCTCGGTAAAAACTCACCGTGGGACATTTGCGCGCTCTGCAGCGGGGCTGTGAGGTAGCTGAGGAACGAAGTCGTAAACAGGCTATATCCACCAAATGCGATCATGACGGCGATAACCGCCGCAAGAACGATTTTTGCAATGCGGTTCGCGCCTTTTCTCAGAATTTTACCGAAGATATAGTCCGCATGTAAACCGAGGTGAACACCCATGAGCAGAACCGCAGCCGCAGCGGCAAAATAGTGCAGCACCTTGTAATTACCCATTACATGGAACGAAAACACGACTTCGCTGATTAGGATACCGGTGATGCCGACGGTTAAAAACGCAACGAGAAGCAGCACGTCCACAATATAACGTGCTCGAACCAGTCCGGATGTGCCCTTTGAGAAGAGACGCTTGGTAGAGGCGCCGATCCAGCGCGCGTTTATAATGTGATGAATGACATACAAACCGATCAGCGCAAGACCGCCGATCTCATGGAACGACATGCTGATAACTTGCTTTTTATACATCAATACTAAAAGAATCAACATGACCGCATCCAACGCGAGTTTCAGGACGCGTTTTTGGCCAACGGTCAATCTGTTTTGCTCTTTAACTTCCATTTGTGAGAATCCCCCTAACTTATTACAAAAAGAATACCGAACAATGTGGAGATTGAAATGGAAGGAAAACGGCAACTTTGCGGCAGATTACAACAAGAATTGCCGATAGATGAATTGTGCTGTTTTAGCAAAGGGATTTGATATGCATCATAAAAGCCGCTTTCGATAAAGAAAGCGGCTTTTTTGCGAAAACCGAACCTTATTTATAAATCATGCCGACCAACGCGTTTGTCCAGCTGGCGGGCAGGATCTTATTCAAAACCACAAACACCTGATATTGGAAGCCGACCGTATAGAATGCCGCGGGATGCTTTGCGCTCGCGGCGCGCAACACCTTTTTTGCGACGGCAACCGGCGGCATGCCGTTTTGTTCGTCGTGTTCCATGACGGCGACCGCGTGATCGAGCGCTTTGCCATATACGTCCGCGCCGGCGGTGCTTTTTTTACGCGCTGCGGTGAACCCTGTTTTCACGTCTCCGGGTAAAACTGCGCTTACGACAACGCCGAATGGCTTTACTTCGTTACGCAGCGCGAGGGTAAGAGAGTTTGTTGCGGCCTTTGTCGCGCTGTAAAACGACTGAAACGGAATCGCGATGGGAGCCGCCACAGAACTGATGTTGACGATATGTCCGCTCTTTTGCGCGCGCATGGTCGGCAAAACAGCCTGAATGCAGTGCAGCGCACCAAAAAAGTTGACGTTGAGCTGGCTGAATGCATCCTTCGGATCGGTGAATTCCACCGCGCCGGAGATGCCAAACCCTGCGTTGTTGACCAGCAGATCGATTCTGCCTTCGGCGGCAACTACCTG
Source organism: Clostridia bacterium (assembly GCA_003246365.1). Taxonomy (GTDB): domain Bacteria; phylum Bacillota; class Clostridia; order Christensenellales; family CAG-138; genus UBA7703. The sequence goes on along the minus strand of QKAN01000171.1, from coordinate 23,797 downwards.
GTTGACCGCCTCGCGCACTTGCTCCGGTTCGGTTACATCCGCGGTGATATGGATTATTCCTTCCGCGTCCGCGCCGCCGCGGCTGAGTTCGTAAACGAGGTATCCATTTTTCGCGAGCAGTTCGGCGGTCGCTTTGCCGATGCCGCTGCTGCCGCCGGTCAAAACGCAAATCTGTTTCATCTTGCTTCCTCTTTCAATACGCTTGCCATGATATCCATCGCTTCATCGAGCAGAGGCTCTTTCAGCGTTGCCATATAGCTCGTTCTCAACAAGCATTCCGATGCCGGCGTGGCGGGCGGCAAAACGGGGTTGACATAAACGCCTGCTTCATAGAGCATCTTGGCAATGGTCAAAGTACGAATGGTTTCGTACGTATAAATCGGGATAATCGGCACATCCGCCGTATATTTGTGCGGGATTCCGCGTTCGGTCAACCCCGCGCGCACATAGCGGCAGATTTCCTGCAGGCGGGAAACCCGTTCCGGTTCGCGTTCAAGAATGCGGAGCGCGGCCAGCGCGCAGGCGCAGCTTGCGGGTGTCATGGATGCGGAGAAGATGAACGGGCGGGAGGTATGGCGTACATATTCCGCTACTTCTTCGCTTGCCGCCATATAGCCGCCAAGACTCGCAAGAGACTTGCTGAACGTCCCCATATAGACGTCTACATCGTCTTCCAGACCAAAGTGACTCGCCGTGCCGCGGCCGCCTTCACCAATGACGCCGAGACCGTGCGCATCGTCTACCATGACACGCGCGCCGTATTGCTTGGCAAGTGCGACGATTTCAGGCAATTTCGCGATATCGCCGCCCATGCTGAATACACCGTCGGTTACGATAAGCTTGCCTGCGGAATCGGGAATCTCTTCCAGCACATGCTTGAGGTGGTCCATATCGCTGTGGCGATAGCGCACCATTGTGCCGTAGGAAAGGCGGCAACCGTCGTAGATGCTGGCGTGGTTCTCTTTATCGCAGATGACATAATCGCCTTTTCCAACCAGCGCGCTGATGATGCCCAGATTGCTCTGAAATCCGGTGGAAAAGGTGACGATTGCTTCCTTATGCAAAAACCGCGCGAGTTCCTGCTCTACTTCGAGATGCATGCGCAGCGTGCCGTTGAGGAAACGGGAACCGGAGCAGCCGGAACCATACTTTTCCATTGCCTTTAAACCGGCTTCAATGACTTCCGGATGAATGGTTAAGCCGAGGTAATTGTTTGAGCCGAGCATGATGCGGCGCTTGCCCTCCATCATAACTTCGACATCCTGCCGGGATTCCAGTGCGTGGAAATACGGATAGATTCCCGCCTCACGGGTTTCCTTGACCGCGGTCAAACGACCGCATTTTTCGAACAAATCCATGTGTTACCCCCATTTTACATTTGATCGCGCAACGCGCATTGCCCCCTTGTGCGATGTTGCGGGATGTTAACGAAATCAATATGTCTCTATATCAGGTTTTTGCCGTTATATGCTGGTTCAATTTGCCAAAGAGGCGGGAAAGTAGACGAATCTCCTGCTCGGTAAAGGAAACCAGAGCGGAGGACACCGCGCTTTTCATATCCGGCAGTTGTCGTCCGTAATAGTCGAGAAATTTTTTTGTCACGTGCAGATGCGCTTCGCGGTGATCCTCGCTGTTGCTGACGCGTTCAAGATATCCTTTGCTTACAAGCGAGGTGACCTTGTAGGATGCGTTCGGTTGAGAAATACCGATAAAGTCCGCAAATTCGCCGATGGTCGGGCGATCGAGCAGATAGATCACTTCTGCGGAAAATGCTTCGGTTGCGCTCAAACTTCCCGCTTTTTCGCGGAGCTGGCCAAAGAGATTACGATAATGCGATAGCCGAAGATTGCGATACAACTCTGAAACCGCTTCGCCTATGCCGGAAAATTCCATAATTACCACACTCCGTTCGCGAAATTTGTAAAAAACCGATATTGCGACGCGTATAAAAAAACACGCCCCGCTGTTAAAATACATAAATATTTTTATGTATTTTAACAGATAGGCGCGTTCCTGTCAATATAATTTGAACGCTGGGTGCAAAATTTACCGCGATTTAACCATCCTGAAATAAATAGGGGGATTAATCCGTGATGGTTTCCGGTTCGCCGATTTCTTCGCCGAACGTTTCGACGCGAATGGTTTTCACCTTCTGCTCGACGATTGGTTTGCTGTTTACGCCGGTAACACAGTTGGCAATGGCGTCAACGGTATCCATGCCATCAACCACCATGCCGAAAGCGGCATAGTCTTTATCCAGATATTTCGCGTCCGCGTGCAGAATGAAAAACTGGCTTCCTGCCGTGTCGTAGGCAGCCGGCGGATTATATGGGTTGCCCTGCCGCGCCATGCTGACCACGCCGCGCTCATGCGAAAGCGGGTTGTGATGTTTGTTGTTTGAAAATTCGCCTTTGATGCGATATCCGGGACCGCCTGTTCCGATTCCCGTCGGGTCGCCGCCCTGAATGACGAAGTTTTTCACGACACGATGAAAAATCATGCCGTCATAATAACCCTTGTTGGCAAGGTGAACAAAGTTCTTTACCGTATTGGGGGCGATATCATAATACAGCTCTAATTTGATGATGCTGCCTGTCTGCATCTCGATGGTGGCGACGGGTACTTTGGTAATCACAAGAACGACCTCCGAATTCGTGTTCTATCGTGCTAAAAAAGCGCAAACGGCGGTCGCTGCGTCTTTTCCGCTCCCTCATTCTGCTGTATTTAGGGCAAAAAGTCAATGAACGTTTTCTTATTTTTATATGAATGTTTTGTCACGAACCATCGCGCAGGCGCAATGCGGCATATTGGGGATCACGATGTAATATGATACAATAACTGAATCGTATAGAAATAACTCTTTTACACGAGCGCATTGAGAACATCGGCAGTACAGGAGGATAGATATGGCATATTCAGCGATTGAACAGCGTTATGACGCGATGACCTACCGCCGCTGCGGCAAAACAGGGTTAAAGTTGCCGCTATTATCGCTCGGCCTTTGGCATAACTTCGGGACGAACGACGATTATGAAAACATGAAGCGCATGTGCTTCGCCGCCTTTGACCGCGGGGTAACACATTTTGATCTTGCCAACAACTATGGCCCGGTTCCGGGAAGCGCGGAGGAAAACTTCGGGCGTATCATGCGGGAAGAATTTTCCGCCTACCGGGACGAAATGATCATCAGCACAAAGGCGGGCTACACCATGTGGCCGGGGCCTTACGGTGACTGGGGCAGCAGAAAGTATATGCTCGCGAGCCTCGACCAGAGCCTAAAACGCATGGGACTTCCATATGTGGATGTGTTTTACCACCATCGTATGGATCGGGAAACGCCGCTGGAGGAGAGCATGCTTGCGCTCGACACGGCTGTGAAGAGCGGACGCGCGCTCTATGCGGGAATTTCAAACTACGACAGTGAAACAGCGCGAAAAGCTGCGGCAATTCTAAACGAGCTGAAATGCCCGTTTGTACTCAATCAAGTGCGCTATTCCATTTTTGACCGGCATATTGAACCGGACGGTTTAGAACAGGCTGCGGCCGATGCGGGGTTTGGCATCATCTGCTTTAGTCCGCTGGCGCAGGGCATGTTGACCAACCGTTATCTGGACGGCATCCCGCAAGACAGCCGCATCGGAAAAGGCGGTCCGTTCCTGAAAAAAGAGCAGCTTACGGACGAAAGATTGGGCCAGATCCGCGCGCTGAACGAAATTGCTGTGTCGCGCGGTCAGTCGCTTTCCGAGATGGCGCTGAGCTGGGTGCTGCGCGGCGAGCAGGTGACAAGCGTGCTCATCGGCGCTTCATCGCCCGAACAAATCATCCAGAATCTCGGTATTCTCAAAGCGGCTCCCTTTACTGCGGATGAACTCTCCCGCATCGACGCGATCGCCGGTGCAGGACGATAATCAGATTCCGTTTATGGCATTACGACTATGGCGGACGTTCGGGCGCGGTTGCTGTTAATCAGAAAATATTTCGCGGAGCGCACCGATGAGAAGCATGCAATCACCGTGCGTGAACTCATGGAGCATTTGGAGCTCAACGGATATTCTGCGGATCGGCGCGCCGTTTGCGAAGATATCGCGCTGTTGCAGCAGACCGGCATGGACATACGCACACGGCGGCGAAGAGCGAACGAATATTATCTGGCGACGCGAACCTTTGAACGGACGGAGCTTTTGATTTTAACCGATATGGTGCGCGCGAGCCGTGTGTTTTCCAAAGAACGATCCGATGCTCTGCTGGGTAAACTCGCCTCGTTAACCAGCATATTCGAAGCGGAATCGCTTCGGCGACCCGGCGGCGCGAACCCGCACAAGGCGGACAGCGAGCGTGCCTATCGAAATGCGGCGCAGATTCTGTCCGCGCTGGAGCGGGGGCGCAAGCTCTCGTTCCTTTATTGCCAGTATACGGCGAAAAAGGCGCTTTTGCCGCGACGCGGCGGCGCGGCATACGTCGTAAACCCCTGCATGTTGATCTATACGGAAGATCACTATTACCTGATTGCGGATCATCCCGCGCGCGAAGGTCTTGCGCATTACCGTCTGGATAAAATGACGGATGTGATCGCGCTGGAGGAGGAAGCCGCGCCGAACGACCTTTCGTTTGACGCGGGCGCGTATGCCAGCACGGTGTTTTCCATGGTACCCGCCGCGCAGAGATGGGTGCGGCTTGCATTTGACCGTAGCCTCTTTGGGGCAATGGTGGATCGCTTTGGCGCGGATGTACCGATAGAGCAGATAGACGAACAAACCTATGCGCTGTTTGCGCCGGTGCGCGTGTCGGCTCCGTTTTTCGGCTGGGTGTTTCAGTTCGGCGGCGGTGTGCGAATTCTCGCGCCCGACGATGTGCGCGAGCAGATGCTGCTGATGCTGGAAGCGGCGCGTATGGCGGGCAGAGAGCATTAACACGTATTTATGATATCGGAGGAAGTCGATTTGTTTCATATAGTATTGGTTGAGCCGGAAATTCCGCAAAACACAGGAAATATCGCGCGCACCTGCGCGGTAACAGGCGCAAAACTGCATCTCGTCCGTCCGCTTGGGTTTTCGGTTGACGACAAGCAGCTCAAGCGCGCAGGACTCGATTACTGGAACGAGCTGGATGTCGTTTATCACGACAGCTTTGCCGAGGTGGAAGCGGCGTATCCGGAGGCGCGGTTCTTTCTGCTCTCGACTCATGCAACAAAAAATTATTCCGACGCGGCGTATCAGGATGGAGATTTTCTCGTGTTTGGCAAGGAGACGGCGGGGTTGGGGCAGGCGCTACTCACCCGCAGGAGGGAAGATGCGGTTCGCATTCCCATGCGCGAAGGGCTGCGTTCGCTCAACCTGAGCAACAGCGTTGCGCTCGTGCTTTACGAGGCGTTGCGGCAAACCGGATTTCCGGAGATGTTCTGAAGATGGTAAATGCTTGAAAAAAGCTGAGGATTTGGGAAAATAACGCTTGCATCGCGGGATATCGCGTGGTAATATAGTTCTGTTCGATTTTTATCAAGGAGGTGGACTACTCGCATGGGTAAGTACTGTGAAGTCTGCAACAAGGGTGTCATGTCCGGCAATCTGGTCAGCCACTCCAACCGTAAGACCAAACGCGGCTGGGCGCCGAACATCCAGGGCGTGCATGTCGTCGTCGACGGAAAATCGACGAAGATGAATGTTTGCACGCGGTGCCTCCGTTCCGGTAAGGTTAGCCGCAGCAAATAAGCTGCTATTGGCAAAGGAAATCGCCTCTTTTTGACGCAGCCAGACTGGTCGAAAAGAGGTTTTTTCTTTTTTTGCGAAAAAAGCATCTGTTGCGTCTGGTAAGAGACCGGATGGCCGCTTGGTTCGAGCGGATTTCGGTTTGACGCGATTGCAGATTACTGTGATTTCCCGTATAATAAATTGCTGAAATTCACCGCGACCGGAAAGGGGACGGCAAATGGAAAAAATACAGGCAGGCAACGGCAAACGATGGGCACTTCCTCTTTGCTTGCTGTGCGCGGCTGTGTTCCTTCTTTTGTGCACCAAGAGTTCGCCGCTGTATCCGCTGAACGATTGGGTAGATGTAAACATTTACTTCACCATCGGAAAAGGTATGATGCACGGCAAGGTGCCGTATCTGGACCTATATGATCAAAAAGGACCTACGGCGTATCTGCTTTACGGGTTGGCGTCGCTCGTCTCGGGACAGTCATTTTTCGGCGTGTATCTGCTGGAGACCGTCGCGTTTACATTCTTTCTCTATGCGGCTTACCGGATGGTTTCGCTGTATGCAAAACAGCGCACCGCGCTGCTTGCGTTGCCGGTGCTCTCGGCATTTATCCTAGGCAGTTTGAGTTTTTCGCATGGCGGCAGTTTTGAAGAAATCATGATGCCGCTGCTTGCCTGGTCGCTGTTTGACTCGCTGCGGTATTTCAAAAACGAGTATCCGGCGCCGGTATCTTTCGGCGTGATTGCGCGAAATGCGCTGTTCGCCGGACTGATGTTGTTTGGCAAATTCACGCTGCTTGCGTTTTATATTGCCTGGATGGGCGTGATGCTCGTTTCGCAACTGCTCATAAAAAACGTCCGCCGCGCCATTACGTCGAGCCTTCTGTTTCTTGGCGTCATGTTCAGCGTCGGCATTCCGTGGGTCATATATTTTGCGGCGACTGGCGGCTTGAAAGACTTTTTCTACTATTATTTTTATCAGAACATGTTCGGATACTCGTATCTGTCCGATCCGGTGCTGCCGAACATGATTCTTGCCATCGTCAAGGGTGTCGGTGCGTTTTTCTTCCGTAACCCGCAAATCGCGCTGTTGATCGTTCTCGGATTTGTCTGGCTCCTGACGCGAAAGAAGGAACAGGTTAAGCCGATCGAAAAAATTAACGCAGTGCTGCTCTTTGGGCTGCTCGCCTGCGGGGCGTATATGGGCGGACAGGGTTACCGGTATTACGGACTAGTGTTGATGCCTTTTGCAGCGCTGGGGCTTGCTCCGGTTGCGCGGCTTCTGGAAGCTAAGCTTCCGGCGGATCGTTGGAAACCCTGGATTCGAAAATCTGCGGTCGGCGCGTTTTCTCTGTTGATGCTCGCGTTTGCATTGCTGATTTCGGACAACCGCTATATGCTCAGCATCAACCGCGAGGACACCCCGCAAGTCAGCTTTGCCGAAACCATGAAGGCCTGCAAAACAGAAGATGAGATTTCGTTGTTCTGCTTTGCGTTTCCCGACGCGGGGTTCTATCTCGCGGCCAATGTGATTCCGGAATATCGCTTCTTTGCAACGTCAAACGTTGGACTAAGCGAAATAGGGCAGGCACAGAACGATTATATTGCGCAAAAGAGTGCAGAATTTATTGTAACCCGAAATCGGGACGATATACCCGATGGATATACTCTGATTAAAACCCAGACATTCTGGAGCGAAGATTATGATGACACATTCCGTTTATTCCAGCGCGCAAACTAAGCGCGCAACAACTGTTACCGTCATTCGCCGCGCGCTGGTTGCGCTGCTTATGATTGCACTTGCGCTTTCCTTTGCTGGTTGCGACCTGCTCAAGGATCGTTCCGCAACAGAACTTGTAATTGATGACGCGACGCTGATCGACGTTGAAGATCTGCTCAAGTATGAAGACCTTCAAATGTTGGACGTTCGCAACGCGGTTATCACACCGGAAGAATACCTTTCGTTGCAGACTGCGCTGCCGAACGTAACCATTTACTGGAGCGTTCCGATTCAGAGCCAACGGTTTGACAATCAGGTAACGCAGGTTGCGCTTCCTGCCGATACGGATGCGGTATCGCTTGATTTGCTGAAGTATTTTCCCAACCTGACCTCGGTAGACGCTACCGCTTGCAGTTGCTATGACGCGCTGATGAGCAAGAGCCTTGAAATGCAGAACGTTGTGTTTTATTGGCAGTTGGAAATCGACGGGGTCACGCTGACGAACATGGATACAACGCTCGATCTTTCCGGCAAAGATGTTGACGCGGAAACGCTGATGCAGGATATCTATTATCTGCCGGGACTGATCAGCGCCGATATTACCAACACAAACCTGAGCCAGGAGGACGGAGCCGCACTGGAAGCGCGCTATCCCAACATCACGTTTCTGCGCACGCTGGATATCTTCGGTGTTCAGGCAAACACGGACGCGACCACGTTGGATTTGACGACGGCGGACATCACAGATGACACGCAGCTAATCGATCTTCTCGCGCCGCTGACGAAGCTCACAAGCTGCGACCTGACGGGGCGTACGATTTCGTTTGAAACCATGGCAGCTTTGGAAGAGCGTTTTCCGCTCATCGCGTTTTCGTTTAGTTTCGAATTGTTTGGGCAGACGTTGACGCCCGAAACGACGGAATTAGACCTGCAGGGACAGACGTTCACGAGCGTGGAGGAAGTGGCGGAAGGATTAAGTCATCTGCCGAATCTGACCAACTGCGATATGTGCGGAACCGGGCTGACAAACGATCAGATGGTGGAACTCATGGCGCAGTTTCCCGCTGTGAAGTTCGTCTGGTATGTGCAGATCGGTGCCTGGCAGGTACGCACGGATATCGAAGCGTTTACGACGCAAAACCGCAAGACGTTTCCGAACGATGCGGGCGCTTATATTGGCGGTGGTAATTCCGAACTGACGGACGAAGACACGGCGGCGTTTCAGTATTGCACAGATCTGGTCTATCTTGATTTGGGTGGAAACAAAATTACCGATTTGTCCTTTGTGAAGAATCTAACGAACCTAAGGCTTCTCTGCGTGGGGGATAACAAAATCACGGATATCACCCCGATTGCAGCTTTGAGCAATCTGGAGTTCTTGGAGATTTACATCAACTATATCTCGGAGCTGAATCCGCTGTTGGGGTTGACGAACCTGACGAACCTGAACTGCAGCCGTACGGCGATTACAGATATCTCCTCACTGTTGGAAATGAAGCAGCTGACGCGGCTGTGGATCATGAACAACGGTCTCGATAAAGATGCGCTGGCATCGCTGGCTGAGGCGTTACCGGATTGTACGATCAACTCCCGCGGCACGAGCGCGACTTCCGGTGGCTGGCGCGATAACGATCTCTACTTTGAAATGGAGGTTCTGACAGGGCTTGCGGAACCGACGCCTACACCGGAACTGACGCCTGAGCCTTCGGCAACGCCGGAACCTTCTGAAACACCGGTGGGTTGAGGAACATATTTGCCAGTTTCCAGAGTTATCATTTAAAACTCGACTAACTGTAAAGCAATAGCACAAAACATTTACAGAGCTTGCCATACGGCAGGCTCTGTTTGTTTGCATCTTATATCTATCTTGCTATTATTTTATAGCTTCTTCTTCAGCTAAGCCAGGCTTTCTATCTAAAGTAACAGTAAACGAATTATCATCCTACTATACAACAAAAAAGAGCCTGCCGTATGGCAGGCTCCGTGAAGTTGATCTTATCTGTGGCGACGGCGGCGCGGTGCGTTATGAATCTGCATAATCAGCAGAACGACGCCGAAGAGGAGAACGATACCGCCGCAGATGTAAACCCAGGAATAGGTGCCGACCTGAACCGGTTCAAGCAGCGTATCTACCGCAGATTTTTCGAAGAAGCGAGCGGTTCCGGACTGCTGCACCGAAGCGGCAGTGTAGTTGTCGTCGCCGGCGCGGGTTACGGTCAGCGAATAAGGATCGCCTTCCAGCGCGGTGATGGTGACGGTGAACGAATCGTCGATTGTGCCGGTTGTCGGCGTAATCTTGCAGCCGCTGAGCGCGAATTCCAGATCGCCGCTGCCGTTGCCGCCGGAAAGCTGAATTTCGAACGAATCGCCCGAATAGACGTTGTCTTTCCATCCTTTGATGGCAAGCGCTGTTTGCGCGGCACCGCTGGTCATTCCCGCCATGGTAACGGGGGATGCCGCTTCATAGGTTGCGTCTCCCGCTTTGGCGATGTTGATGGAATATTCTTTACCCGCCAGCGGATAGACGGCGATGATGTAAACATTCGACTCGCCGGCTTTGAGGCGTGCGGCGCAGCCATCGTCGGTGGTGAGCGTCGCCGTGCCGGTGCCGCTTCCGCCGTTTACTGTGATTTCAAATGTGCTTCCCGCGGGGGCGTTATCGATCCAGTTTTCAACCTGAATCTGGCTTTGGAAGCCCTTGCCGGATTGACCGTGATAGGTGCGCGTTTCGCCCGCTTCACAGGTGTCGGTTTCCGCCATGATGGCGCTGAGCGAATATCCGCCCGCAGAGGTTACGGTTACCGTGTATTTCGTGTCCGTCGTTCCGGTTGCGGGAGACACGGTGCAGCCGCTTGCCGCAAAGCTGATCTGCGCGCCGGATGCGCCGCCCTTGATGTTGATCTGGAACGAGTCGTTGCAATTTTTCGTTTCAGCCCAACCGGAGACGGTAAGCGATTTGGCGCTTGTTTTTTCCGATACGCCGCTGACCGAAGCGGACACGCTGTTGTAACCATAGTTGCCCGCGCGCGTCGCAGTTAGCGCATACGGGCCGACGGAATCGACGACCACTTCGTATTCTTCCGAAGAAATCTTGTTGACGGTGCAGCCGATTGCATTGAGCGTCAACGCTTCGCTTGTGGTGCCGCCGTAGATGCGCGCGATAAAGGTTTCGCCGCTCTTGGCGTCCGCTACCCAGTCGTCAATATGAATCGGCGATTGGCTGGATTTGCTGGAACAGCCGCTCAACCGCGCGGAATATGCGCTGTTGTAGTTATCGTTGCCGTCCATCATGGCGGTGAGTTCGTAGGAACCGACGCGCGTAACGGTCACTTCAAACACTGTATCCGCCGTGCCGACTGCGGGGGACACAGTGCAGCCGTCGGTTACAAAGGAGATAGCGCCGTTTGTACTGCCGCCGGAAACCTGAATGCGGAAGTGGTCGTAATAATCGTCTCCATTGCCCCAGCCGGAGATGCTTAGCGGCATTTGATCCGCGCGTCCCGCTACGCCCGTGCGCGTGTCGCGGCAAAGGTCGGACACGCCGCTGGAAATTGCGGTCAGCGAATAAGCCCCGGAACCGGTAACGGTTACGGTATAGGAATCAGCACCGGTTCCGCTCAGCGGGAATACGGTGCAGTTTGTGGTATCAAATTGAATCGGCTCGGTTTCAGAGACACCGTTGAGTGTAACGGTAAAGCTTTCGCCGCAGTTTTTCGCACCCTGCCAGGAATTGATCGAGAGTGCGTTTGCGTCCCGCAGAGCAAATTCAGACACGCTGGTGGAAACCGGTGAATCTGCATTCGATTGAAACTGCACAACGCTCTCGGAAACAACTTCGCTTGCGGGGGCTGTTTCAACTTCCTCGGCAACGCGGAAAGACTCGATTAACGTTTTTGTTGCAGCGCTTGCAGGCTTGTATGCAAATATGACAGCGAGACCAAAGAATAAAATGAATGCGACGAGTGCATATACTCTGCGCTTAGCGCGCTTTCTTGCATAACGAACAGACCGTTCTCGACGTGCAGAGCGGTTGGGTGGAGCAGCAATATAATGTGTGTACCTACCCGTTTGTCCCATCGCAATTCCCCTAACGAATGGACGTTCAACCAACCATGAAGCGGATTTCTTTGTTATCCATTATCTCGTAACAATTGAGTTACGGTATATTCATGGAAATTTAATATTATACTATCGTTTTGCGTATATAATGTCAAGTGAAAAAAATCAAATCCTTGTATCTAATTGTTATTTACAACACAAGTTGTTGGGGTTACTATGAATTGTTCATAAATTATTTTTTTTCTTATTTCAAGGAAGTTCTGCATAAGAAATGACAGGATTTTTGCCGGAGTGGGGGAAAGATACCAAATTTTTATTCACTTTGGTATAATGATTAAAAATTCTGCAAAAAAATACATCGTTTTTCATACCATGTGTGGTTAATTTGGGACTGCGAAAGGAATTTTGAAACCGGAAATGTTGCAGGTTCTCGCGTTGGACGAGGCGCGCGCGCTTCTTCTGCGAAAAATTAAAAAAGCAAACAAAAAAACCGATCGTTTGGCGTTGCCTGATGCACTTGGCCGCATTTTGGCGGAAGATGTGAAGGCAAATGACGATTTGCCTTCATTTAACCGCAGTGCGGTGGACGGGTTCGCCGTTTCCGCGCGGGATACGTTTGGCGCGTCTGCTGCGCTGCCCGCATTGCTTCGGCTTGCCGGAGAAGTGAAAATGGGCGAGCGTGCGGAGCTCTCGCTCAATGCGGATGAATGTGCCGCTGTCTGGACCGGCGGCGAACTGCCGCATGGCGCGGATGCGATGGTGATGCTCGAGGATGCGGAGACGCTTCCGGGCGGATTGGTCGCCGTGGAGTCGCCCGCGGCGCCAGGCAGACATATTGTGTTTCGCGGAGACGACGGAAAAGAGGGAGAAACTTTGCTCTGCGCGAGTACCCGACTTTCCGCGCGTGAAATCGGTCTGCTTGCTGCGTTCGGCGTTACGCAAATTGAAGTGCGCCGTCGCCCGCGCGTGCACATTCTCTCGACGGGGGACGAGCTGATCGATCCCGCTGAAACACCGCAAAACGCACAAATCAGGGATTGTAACGGGCCGATGCTGACAGCCGCCTGTGAGCAGGCAGGCGCGGATGCGCGCTTTTTAGGGCGTGTACCGGACGACGAACAAACGCTGTTGAACGAGATGCGATCTGCGGCGGAAAATTGCGATCTGCTGCTGCTTTCCGGCGGCAGCTCCGCTGGTGCGAAAGATGCTGCGGTGCGGTGCCTCTCCTCGCTTGGTGAGGTCTTTTTCCATGGACTTGCGCTCAAACCGGGCAAACCCACGTTGGCTGGAGAGATCGACGAAATGCCGGTCATCGGTCTTCCGGGGCATCCGGCGGCGGCGTATCTGGTGTTTCATGCGATGGTACGCCCTCTTATTTTTGCCTTGTCCGGAGCCATGCTGCAAGAAAGAACGACGAAAGCGGCGCTGACGGAAGCCGTTCCTTCCAACCACGGCCGCGAAGAGCTGCTATTAGTGCGGCTGGATGGAGAGCAAGCGATTCCGATCCACGCGAAATCCGGTTTGGTCTCGCCGATGACACAGGCAGACGGGTATGTGCGCATTCCGCGGGAAACGGAGGGGTTGCCCAAGGGGGCGCGCGTCGAGGTCATATTGTTTGATTGACCAACCATATCATTAGATTTATAATTCGATACCAGTTTGAATCTCGCAACTACGCTATATAAAGAGGAAAAAAGAGTGGACTACGAATACCTGAGCAATCTTCCGCTGGGCGAGGCCCTTAGAACCTATTTAAAGTTTTTAAATGAGCGCGGGCTAAGCTGCCGCATCGAGGAAATATCCGTGACGCAATCTCTCGGGCGTGTCAGCGCGCGCGCGGTGTACGCGAGGCTCTCCAGTCCGCATTACGCGGCTTGTGCCATGGATGGCATCGCGCTGGCCGCCGTGCGCGCATTTGGCGCCACGGAGACGACGCCCGTTTTTCTGCGTGACGACGAATTTACGCGTGTGGATACCGGCGATCCGCTGCCGAAAGATTGCGACGCGGTGATCATGATTGAAGAGTGCGTGTTTTCTGAGGGCGGCGTTACGCTGCGGGCTGCCGCCGCGCCCTGGCAACACGTGCGCCAAATAGGCGAAGATATCTCTGCGGGCGATATGATTCTGCCGTCGTATACCGAGATTGAACCGGCGCACATCGGCGCGATGCTAGCTGGCGGGGTTCTCTCGTTTTCTGCGCTTGCGCATCCGCGCGTTGCGATTCTTCCAACAGGGGACGAGATTGTTCCGCCGAGTGACCATCCGCGCGAAGGCGAAATCATGGAGTTTAACTCCGCTATATTCTCCGCGATGTTGAACAAATGGGGCGCGGAACCCGTTGTTTATCCGGTTGTTCCGGATGATCCGGAACAAGTGAAATCGGCGTTGCAACGGGCGGCGGAAGAATGCGACATGGTTCTGCTCGGCGCGGGGACTTCCGCAGGACGGGACGACGGCACGGCGGTTGCGGTGCGCGCGCTCGGCGAGGTTTGTGTGCACGGGGTGGCAATTCGTCCGGGAAAACCCGCCGTACTCGGCGCAATCGATCATAAACCGGTTGTCGGTGTGCCGGGTTATCCGGTCTCCGGCATCATCGTGCTGGAAGAATTGGTAAAACCCGTTATCGACAGCATGCTCATGCGGGAACGGGAGATGCCGGAAGCCGTCTGCGTCAAAATGGGACGAAAATTTGTTTCTTCTTTAAAATATCGCGAATTTGTGCGTGCATCGCTCGGATATGGGGAGGACGGCGGGCTTTCCGTCGTGCCGCTTGGTTCTGGCGCGGGCGTAATCACTTCGTTTACCAAGGCGGATTGCCTGCTCGATATTCCGCAGAACTGCGAGGGATATGAGTCGGGCGACCGCGCGCATGTGCGGTTGCTCCGCCCGATTGAACGCATTGCGCGGACGGTGCGCATCCTTGGCAGTCACGATCCTTTAATCGATGAAGCGGCGGATGAATTGCGACGGCAGGATATCCACGCCTATGTCGGCAGCGCGCATGTCGGCAGCATGGGCGCGCTTCTTGCACTGCGTCGCGGGGAAGCGCAGCTTGGCGGTATCCATCTGCTGGATGAAACGGACGGCAGCTATAACATTTCATATGTAGAGAAGATGATTCCCGAAGGCGGTGTGGCGTTGATCGAGTGCGTGCGGCGTACGCAGGGGTTCATGGTTGCAAAAGGCAACCCGCTCGGCGTACATAGCGTTGCCGATCTGGCAATGGACAATCTGCGGTATGCCAACCGCCAGCGCGGCGCGGGAACACGCGTGCTGCTCGATTACCTGCTCCGGCAAAACGGAATTTCCGCGCGGGAGATATCGGGATATGAACGCGAGGAACTGACGCATACCGCTGTTGCCGCGCAGATTCACGCGGGCAGTGCGGATTGCGGACTCGGCATACTTGCCGCCGCGCGGATATATGATCTGGACTTTATCCCTGTTTGCGAGGAGACCTACGATCTGCTGGTTTCGCTTTCCGCAATGGAAAATCCGCAGGTGCGCGCCTTCCTGCGCGTGTTGTCCAGCGAAGGTTTTTTGCGCCGTCTGGATGCGCTCGGCGGGTATACTTACGACAAGCCGGGCCGCATTAAAAAACTCTGGCCGCAGAAGGAAATCGACGAGACGTGAAATTCTGTATAATATATCCTGCAAAACAAATTGTATACACTTGAAAAATTGTTTGCACCGCCGTATGATAGAGCTATCCTGCGGCGGTATTCTTTTAAAACCATATCGGTTTTTTGCAACCCGAAAGGATTTGCGCTTCAGCAGAGATTCAACTTACAATAGAAAGATGAAAAACGGCGCCTTACGCGGCGAACATCAAAAGAGAGGATAGCGGTTTGCGATGACGGATATCCTGAGCCATGTAAACGAGCGCGGCGAGGCGCGCATGGTAGACGTTTCCGAAAAGGACGTAACACATCGAGAGGCGGTTGCCGAAAGTTTTGTTGTTATGCTTCCGGAGACGTTTTCGCTGATTCAAAGCGGAACGGCGGCAAAAGGAGACGTTTTCGCGACGGCTCGTATTGCGGGTATCCTCGCGGCAAAACGCACGAGCGAGCTGATTCCGCTGTGTCATCCAATTGCGCTAACTTCGGTGAAGGTAGATTTAATCCCTTGCCCGCCGGATCGTGTCCACATCGTTTCGGAAGTACGTTGCGACGAGAAAACAGGCGTGGAGATGGAGGCGCTGACAGCCGCAAGCGTTGCCGCGCTGACCATTTACGATATGTGCAAAGCGGTTGACCGCGGCATGGAAATCGTGACCACGCGCTTGCTAAAGAAGAGCGGTGGCAAAAGCGGCCTTTTTGAACGCGAGCCAGGCGAATGCGAGCCGAACGGCTGACGCTCTCGCCGGAGAACGGCGAGCGGCAAACGGTAGACTGCCTTATATTAGAGGAATGCTTGGGGGTCGTCGGCGATCACCGGAGCGCGAAGGACGGGTCTGTCAGCCTGCTTTCGGGCGAGGCAGCGGAGGCGGTTCGCGCAAGCGGCGGCCTTTGCACCGAACGCTTTATGGGCAACATTGTGACGCAGGGACTGGAGTATTCCCTTCTCAACGTGGGAGAGAGGCTTTCTTTCGGAGCCTGCCAACTGGAAATTACGCGCGTTGGCAAACGTTGTTATGATAGTTGCGCTATACGGCGCGAGGGGGAAACCTGCCCGCTGCCGAAAAGCTGTGCGTTTGCGCGCGTTGTGCGCGGCGGAGAAGTCCGCACGGGCGACGAATTTGAACGAACCGGCGAATAGCCGCGTAATAGATTTTTCAATCAATCAGGAGCTGAATGAACGATCAATTTGGCAGAACAATCACATATCTGCGCCTTTCGCTGACCGAACGCTGCACGCTCAAGTGCGCATATTGTCGCGCGGGCGAAGGCGAGTGCCCCAAGAAAAGCGAGCTCAGCGGAGAAGAGTTTTTGCGCATTGTGCGCGCATTTACCGCGGTCGGCATCAAAAAAGTACGGCTGACCGGCGGGGAGCCGATGCTGCGGCGCGACTTACTGGACATCATTTCCGGTATCCGCGCGATCGACGCAATTGAGGAAATCGTCATCACCACAAACGGACAGCACCTTGCCGGCATGTGCGCTCAGCTCAAACAGGTCGGGTTAAACCGCCTCAACATCAGCTTAGACTCTCTAAAACCGGAGCGCTATGCCGAGATTACGGGCGGCGGTTCATTGGAGAAAGTTTTAAGCGGAATAGATGAGGCGTTGGCAGCCGGTTTTCAGCCGATCAAGATCAACGCGGTGCTGCTGCGCGGGCAAAACGACGACGAGATAGACGATTTTATCGCGCTGACAAAGGATCAACCGATCAACGTGCGATTCATCGAATATATGCCGCTCAGCGCAACCGACCGAACGGATCTTCGCGTAACCGGAGAAGAGATTTTGCGCGCGCATCCTGCGCTGCAGCCTGTTGAACCGGCCTATGCTGGGCAGCCCTCGCGGGATTATCAGATGCCGGGGCATAAAGGCCGCGTCGGACTCATCAACCCTGTTTCGCACCGGTTTTGCGCAGATTGCAACCGTGTTCGTGTAATGAGCGACGGCATGCTGCGCCCCTGTCTCGGCTCTAATGAGGAATATTCGCTCAAAGAAGCATTGGAAAGCGGAGACGATGCGGTGTTGATTGAAACAATCCGCGCGGCGATCCGGCAAAAACCGGAAACACATTGCTTTGACAGCGGTTTTTTGACGGGGAAAAACATGAGCCATATCGGCGGTTAACGAAATAGCGGGAAACGCCCGTAAAGGGATTTATTAGAATTTTAGAGATTCTATCAGCAAGGAGATAACGTGGCAAAGATTACTTCTATCAACATCAGCCCCAAAAAGGGAACGTTTAAGTACCCGGTAGATCGTGTAGAGCTCAAAGTTGATCACGGCATCGTGGGGGATGCGCATGCAGGGAACTGGCACAGGCAGATCAGCCTGCTTGCGCAGGAGAGCGTCGATAAGATGACCGCGATGGGTGTGGACGGGCTGACGCCCGGTAAATTTGCGGAGAACATCACGACCGAAGGAATTGAACTGTTCACGCTTCCGGTCGGCACGGTGCTGCGCATCGGCGCATGCCGCGTGGAGGTAACGCAGATCGGGAAAGAATGCCATCAGCATTGCGAAATCTTTAAAAAAGTTGGACGCTGCATCATGCCGCATGAGGGAATCTTTGTGCGCGTACTCACGCCGGGCGAAATTGCCGCGGGCGATGAAATTGCTGTTGAGGCGTAATTTGGCGTTGAAAAAAACTCACACGGGCTCGGCCCGTTTTTTTTCATCATATAATCAATACAATCGTTGGAAGGAGGAATACCGTTGTTTTATCTGAAAAAATGTAAGGTTTGCAAAAAATCTAATCTAAAACCGTTGTTTTTTCGAAAAAATAATGGTAGTATACGCGTATGAAGCTCATCGAAACCAAAAATGCAGTCGGGCATGTGCTCTGCCATGATTTAACGCGCATCGTCCCGGGCATATCGAAGAACGCGCAGTTTAGAAAAGGACACGTCGTCACCGAGGAAGATATTCCTATGCTCCTCTCGATGGGCAAAGACCATCTTTACGTTTGGGAAACGGACGAGAACACGCTGCACGAAAACGAGGCCGCGGATTTGCTGGCGGCGCTCTGCGAAAGCGAACATATGCGGCGCGGAGACGTAAAGGAAGGCAAAATCGAACTTTTCGCAACGGAAGACGGTGTGTTTACCGTGGACGTTGAACGCCTGGATGCGCTCAACGATCTGCCGGATATCATGGTTGCCACGCGGCACACGAATTCGCCCGTGAAAGCGGGGGACAAACTCGGCGGAACGCGGATTATTCCGCTTTTGATCGACCGGCGCCGCATCGAAGAAGCGCAGACGCTCGTCGGACCGGAACCGCTGATGCGGCTGCATCCGTTTCGCAAAAATCTCAAAGCCGGCATCGTGACCACAGGCAACGAAGTTTTTTACGGCAGAATTACCGATAAATTCACCCCCGTAGTGGAAAAGAAACTTGCCGCGTTCGGCGTTCCGCTCGTGGAGCGGCGCGTTAGCGACGACCAGACCGAGCACATTGCGCAGGCAATTGCGGAGGTTCGCACCGCAGGTGTGGATCTGGTGCTCTGCACGGGCGGTATGAGCGTTGACCCGGACGACCGCACACCCGCGGCAATTCGTGACAGCGGGGCGAATATCGTTACCTACGGCGCACCCGTGTTGCCGGGGGCGATGTTCCTGCTCGGTTATTATGACGACGGCGTGCCCGTGATGGGACTGCCGGGATGCGTCATGTATTCGCGCGCATCGATTTTTGATATCGTTTTGCCGCGCGTAATCGCGGGCATGCGCATTTCGAGAAGAGACCTCACGCGTTTAGGAAACGGCGGGCTTTGCCTGCAATGCGACGTTTGCACCTATCCAAACTGCGGGTTTGGCAAGGAGTAACGAAATCTGATCGTTTGGCGTCCGTTTTTTCCTGTTTGATTCGGTGGCAATCGCGGAAGTCCGGCCGGCTCCGCGTTCCATAATAGAGATTAAAAAGAGGATAACAAACATGAAGAGATGGATTGCCTTTCTCAGCGCCGTTATCATGACGGTTATGCTGGGCGCATGTGCGGCGGCAACGGTAACCGCTGAAGCAGAAACGCCCGCGCCGACCGAGATTGTTGCGGAAACGGCCGAAGTAACCGCGGAACCCACCGCCGCGCCGCTGGAAGCGGCAGAAGTACAGCTTTTTATCGCCGCAAGTTTGGAAGGCGCGTTTCAGGAGATCATTCCGCTGTATGAAGAATCGCAACCGAATGTCACCATCACCTACAATGCGGACAGCTCCGGCACGCTGCTGACCCAGGTGCAGGAAGGATTTGCCTGCGATGTGTTCTTCTCCGCTGCAACCAGCCAGGTGAAAACGCTCGAAGACGAGGGATACATGATTGCCGGCACACGCGTAGATCTGCTCTGCAACAAACTTGCGTTGATCACGCTCAAAGGCAGCGGCACCGCCGTTACCGGTTATGCCGATCTTGCGAATGCAAAGAGCATTGCGCTGGCGGACGGCAGCGTTCCCGCGGGTAAATACACGAGACAGATTCTCATCAGTCTCGGTATCCTCGACGGAGCAAAGGAAGCAAAGGAATATACCACGGTAGAAGTTTCCGAAGCGCTTGGCGGTGTTGAAATCAACGAGTGCAGCAACGTAAGCAAAGTGAAAGAAGCGGTCAAAGAGGGCTCAAACGAAGTCGGTTCGGTGTATTATTCCGACGCGTATTCGATTAAAGACGACATCGATATCCTTGAAATTGCGGATTCGTCTTTAACGGGAAATATCGTTTATCCTGTTTGCCGCGTGAACAACGCGGAAGCGACAGATGCAGAAACGATAGCTGCGGACGACTTTATCGCGTTCCTCCAGACGGATGCGGTAAAGGCGATCTTTGAAAAATACATGTTCCTGATCAACGAATAAGTTCTACTGTTTACGTCCTTCTTCAAACTTCTTTCATGAGCTGGTTTGAGGAAAAGAAGCCCGCCGTCATGCGGTTTGGCGGCGGGTATTTTTGATTCTATATCGCAACAGGTGAATATGTTAGGATAGAATGTATCTGCTTTATCGGCGTGAATGCGGCGTATGCCGCAAAAAGTATTAAGGCAACTGACCACCGAAGGGAGGCGAACGTATGCAGGATGTTTGGACAATACTGAAAAACCTCGACTACAGTCCGCTTTGGATTTCGTTGAAAACCGGATTGGTAGCGACTGTGTTTTGCTTCTTTCTCGGCGTCTGGGCGGCGCGCGGCGTTATGCGTATGGGCAAACGCGGCAAAGCGTTTGTGGACGGAATATTGACGATGCCGATGGTTCTGCCTCCGACGGTCGCGGGTTTTTTTCTGCTTCTCATCTTCAGCTTGAGAAGGCCGATTGGCTCGTTTCTATATGGCGAGCTTTCCATCAAGGTGGTTCAAACGTGGCTCGGCTGCATTCTTGCGGCAAGCGTCATTGCGTTTCCGCTGATGTATCGAAACGCGCGCGCGGCGTTTGAACAGGTGGATATCGAGTTGATCTATGCGGGGCGCACGCTCGGAATGAGCGAACGAAGCATTTTCTGGCGTGTTGTGCTGCCCTCGGCAGGGCCGGGCGTGGTCAGCGGAACGATATTGACCTTTGCGCGCGCACTCGGCGAATATGGGGCAACCAGTATGCTTGCGGGTAATATCGCGGGAAAAACCGGAACCATCTCGCAGCGCATCGCAATGGTCATACAAAACGGAGACTATCTCACCGCTGGCGTTTGGGTGGTCATCATATTAATTATTTCGTTTGCCATTGTAGCGGCGATGAATCTGTTTGCCGACGCAAAGCTAAAGAACGTAAAACGCTGGTAGAACAAAAAAACGACTGATCGGAGCGGACATGTCACTATCGGTCAACATCATAAAACGATTACAGGGATTCACGCTGAACGTCTCCTTTTCCACGGAGGCGGGCGTTACCGCGCTGCTCGGCGCGAGCGGCAGCGGAAAGAGCATGACGCTCCGCTGCATTGCAGGCGTAGAAAAGCCGGATGAGGGAAGTATCGTGCTCGACGGACGCGTTCTTTTCGACTCGAAACAAAAAATCGACCTTGCGCCGCAGGCGCGGAGAGTCGGGTATCTGTTTCAGCGGTATGCGCTTTTTCCCAACATGACGGTTTTGCAGAATATTGACGCGGGTCTTTCGCTGGAACGAGATGCGCACAAAAGAAAGGTGAAACGGGAAAGTTTGATTTCTCGCTTTCATCTGACGGGGCTGGAAGGCCGCTATCCGCGCGAGCTCTCCGGCGGACAGATGCAGCGCGTTGCGCTCTGCCGCATGCTTGCGGGGGAGCCGGAGGCTATTTTACTCGACGAACCGTTTGCCGCGTTGGATAGCCATTTGCGTTGGCAGTTGGAGAGAGAGGTGCGCCAGACGCTTGCCGAGTTTTCCGGCGTGGCGTTGCTGGTTTCTCATGACCGCGGCGAGGTATACCGCATGAGCGAGCGGGTGTGTGTGCTGAACAAAGGCACATCCGAACCGCTGCGTGAAACGAGGGATCTGTTTGAAAAACCAAAAACGCTGCAGGCTGCGCTGATCACGGGCTGTAAAAATTGCGCGCCGGCGGAGATCGCCGGAGAACGGCTGCACGTGCCGGATTGGAACAATACCCTTGCTTACGACGGCACAGCGAACACCGAAACAACGCATGTTGGCGTGCGCGCGCATTATATTTTGCCCTGTGAAGCGAACGCGGAGAATGCAATTTTCTGCCGTGTGACCGACGTGGCGGACGACGTGTTTACGCGTGTATTGACGCTGCTGCCTGCTGGCGGCAGCGCGACGATTCGCGCGGAGATGAGCCGCGAAATAAGCGATCGGTTTTCAAACGGAGACGAGGCCTGGTTCTGCCTGCCGAAAGACCGCGTGATGCCGCTCACCGAAACACATAAAATCTGATATACTGACAATATCTTGTTAGTTTTGTTAAAGGAGCGGCATTCGTTATGTTTCAGGCATCTGTTATTACAATCAGTGATAAGGGCTTTCGCGGAGAGCGGGAAGACACCGCAGGCCCGCTTGCGGCAAAGATGTTGCGTGAAGCGGGATATAACGTAATAGAGACGTCTATCGTGCCGGACGAGCAGCCGTTGATCGAAGCGGAGCTGCGGCGTCACGCGGACGAAGTCGGCTCAAATTTAATTCTGACAAGTGGAGGAACAGGATTCTCCAAGCGGGATGTTACGCCGGAGGCGACAATCGCCGTCTGCGAACGCCTAGCGCCGGGAATTCCGGAGGCGATGCGCGCCTATTGCCTGAACATCACCAACCGCGCGATGCTTTCCCGCGCGGTTGCTGGGCTGTATCACGATTCGCTGATCGTCAACCTGCCCGGCAGTCCGAAGGCGGTACGGGAGAATCTGGAACCGGTGTTGCCCGCGCTGGAACACGGTCTTTGTATGCTGCTAGGCACCAAAAACGAGTGCGCAAGCGAACCAAAAGCGCATATTTGAGGGTTGAACCTAATTCAGCATAATAAAACGGACGTCCTGAACGGGACGTCCGTTTGTGTATTCATATGTTATTTAATGGAAACAGTCTTATGCTTTCTCGGGTACGCCAAGATACTGCGATTGGTCGAACGCGAGGATGCAGTAGAAAATGATGCTCAGGAAGATGAGACCAACCGCGAAACCGCCGCTCTTGCCAAAGGCTTTTGCCAGTTTCACCATCGTGATGATGAGAATGACGATGTTCGCGAACGGGATCAGCAGAAGCAGGAATTTCCAGCCGCTGCCCCAGGTGATTTTAAAGAGTACATAGATGTTGTAAAACGGAATAATCGCCGCCCAACCGGGTTCGCCCGCTTTGACGAAGATTTTCCACATCGCGATGACTGCAAGCACACCAATTGCGAGACTTAAGAATGTCATACCAGGAGTTGCTTGAATATAACCATAATCATAATTCCAGTTTTGCATCTTTTTATCCCCCCTTATTGAAGTAACTTGAGTATACCACGTTTCCTGAAATTGGCAATTATTGTATTGTGAGTTCATCACGTTGGGCTGTTTTCTTCACAATGTTTGCAAATTGTGAAAAGCGCTATGATTGGCGCATTGACATTGATTTGAAAGTGAGTATTCTAGAGTTAACACTTCTGTCAACTTTATATAAGGAGGCATTTCATGTCCGCATATTCTGTCAGTGCTCTGGAGATTTTAAGAAATCCCGCCCTTACGCTCAAATGGTATGTCGTCCCAATGCTGCTCATCGTCATGTACATCTACAACAAAGAGGCCAGCGAGAAAAACTGGAATGTTGTGCTTGGCGGCGCGGCGCTGTGGGGAATGGATCTGTTTAATGAGATCTGGAACAGCATTGTTTTTCACGCAACCGGTTTTGCGCCCGTTTGGGGAACGCCAGCCGGCGTTGGCGACACGGCTTTGCTGTTATTAATCGGTTACAACATTGAAATTTCGTTTATGTTTGCCATGATGGGCATTATGGTTTGTCTCTCGCTACCGAAAGACCCGAAGGCGAAGATTCTCGGCATCAACAACCGCGTATTTATGACGTTGCTGTATACGACGCTTGCCGTGATCATAGAATGCTTCCTCAACTATGCCGGCATTTTGACGTGGGAATATTCCTGGTGGACTCGTTCCTGCCCGTATCTCATCTGGCTCTTTGGTTACCTGCCGTTCTTCACCATGGCGTTTATTGTGCACGACATGAAGAAGATGAAAAACAAACTCATCACACTTGGCATCATCTATGGCGTGGACATTATCGCGCTGGTCGTTTTCGGCT
>QKAN01000086.1 GCA_003246365.1 Clostridia bacterium | reverse complement strand
GTTTCCAGCAAATTGCGAATCAGGGGAGAGTAAACATATGGATCCTTTGTCGTATGTGAAACAGGAGCCCTACAAACTCTACATCGACGGCGAGTTTGTAGCGTCGGACTCAAAAGAAACGTTTGATGTCGTTAACCCCGTCAACAACCAGCCATTTGCAAAAGCCTATAAGGGCAGAACCACGGATTTGGAAAAGGCGATTTCAGCTGCGCGCCGCGCGTTTGACGAAGGCCCTTGGGGCAGGATGTCTGCCAAAGAGCGCAGCAAACTGCTCCTGAAGGCGGGCAAGCTGCTCGCCGCGAGAGCCGAGGAATTCGCAGTCATCGAAACGCTTGAATGCGGCAAACTTTATATGAGCGCGTTGTATTATGAAGCGCAGATGGCGGTGGACGCCTTCGAGTATTTTGCCGGAAAAGCGCGCTGCCTGGAAGGAAAAGTCGTTCCCTGCGATGCGGGGCATCTCAACTATGTGCTTTGGCAGCCGTGTGGCGTCGTCGGTGAGATTCTGCCATGGAACGGCCCGTTCATGATGGGCTGTCAAAAGGTAAGCGCCATACTCGCAGCCGGAAACACCGTCGTAATCAAACCCTCTTCCTGGGCTTCGCTGAGCATGATGCTTCTGGCAGAAGTATTTCACGACGCGGGTTTCCCCGCAGGCGTGGTAAATGTGGTCACCGGTTCCGGCGCCGAAATCGGAGATGCGCTGGTCAAGAGCCCGCTGGTCGATATGGTTTCGATGACAGGCGGAACGGAAACCGGCAAAAACATCATCGGCGTATCCAAGGACACCGTTAAGGACATCGCGCTGGAGCTCGGCGGAAAGAGCCCCAACATTGTATTCGACGATGTGGATGTGGACGACGTGGTCAAATGGGCCAAATTCGGATTCACGCTCAACTCCGGGCAGGTCTGCGTTTCCGGAACCCGTCTGATTCTCCACAAGAATATATATGAAGAATTTCTCGCCAAACTGAAGACAGAGTGCGAATCGTTTATTCCGGGCGACGGATTTGACTATATGAAAGGCGTCAACTTTAGCACGCTGATCTCCAAGAGTCACGCCGAAAGCGTCTGGAAATACATCGAATCGGGCAAAAAAGCGGGCGCGCGCCTGATCACCGGCGGCGAACGTTACACGGATCCCGATTTGCAGAAGGGCAACTTTGTTCCGCCGACGGTGTTTGCGGACGTAACGCCCGATATGGCAATCTTTCAGGAGGAAATCTTCGGGCCGGTGCTGTGCGTTACCCCGTTTGAAACGGAAGAGGAAGCGCTCGCCATCGCAAACGGCACGGAATACGGCCTCGCAGGCGGCGTGTTCTCCAACAATATCAAGCGCGCGCTGCGCGTTGCCGAACGGATCAAAGGCGGCCAGATTTACGTTAACACGTATTTCAGCAAGGCGATGATCGAATCTCCGGGCACGGGGTGGAAGCAAAGCGGCATCGGCGTCGCCGGCATCCATAAATACATGATCTCGAAGACGGTCTTTGTCGATTTGATTGACGGGAGCCTGCCGCCCGTGTAAGATTACGACAAATAAGCAGAAACGGGTAGGGTAACACGGCTATGGCGGACAACAAAGATGGCATTAATGTTGGACAAAAACTCAGAAGTCTGAGAAAGATTCGAGATATTTCACTGCAGCAGCTTGCGGAAGAGACGGGGATGAGTTACTCGTATTTATCCGGTTTGGAAAACGAAAAATACTCGATTTCCATCGTCAATTTGCAGCGGCTGGCAAGATATTTCAATGTCGATCTGATTCATTTTCTGGATACGCGGGACACCGATGTGGTTTTGCTTCGAAAAGACGAAGCGTTGAATCATTTAACGGCGGACGGAATTGCGTTCAATGTCATCACGGCAAAAGAAGGCAACAACCTTCAGGTCAGCCAGGTTACCTTGCCGCCCAACGCCCCGGCGGAGCGGAACATACACAAGCACGCCAAAGGGCAGGAACTCATCATCGCCATGGAAGGCGAAGTTATCGTTATGGTCGAGAGTAACAAGTATCTGCTCAATCAGGGCGATCTTGTCATCTTCGATTCAGACGTGGAACACTGCATCTTCACCGAAGAAACGGGCGCGAAGATACTGATTGTATCCAGCCCGCCATACGGCCGCGCGGTCGTTCTCGGAAACGAACCGGCAGAACAATAATCGCGCCCGCTTCGGGAGTAGATAGGAAACATTCTGTTGTGAAGGAGGAGCTGTTTTGGCCGCATTGAGAGCAGTACATTACATCAATCAGTTTTATGCCGGACTTGGCGGAGAGACCATGGCCGACATTGGACTGTCTGTGATCGACGAAAAGAAAGGCCCGGCGATCGGCCTCGAAAAACTTTGGAGCGGCGAAATGGAAGTCGTAAAAATTATCGTCTGCGGAGATAACTTTATCAACAACGACGAAAACTTCCAAACCGCATCCGAAGAAATCCGGAAAATTCTGGAAGAAGTCAAGCCGGACGTGTTCGTTGCCGGTCCGGCGTTTAACGCCGGAAGATACGGCGTTGCCTGCGCACGCGTTTGCGACTTTGTAAAACGCGAAACCAACATTCCGAGCGTCACCGCCATGTGGCATGAGAATCCGGCGGTTGCGATGTTTGTGAAAGACAACTACATCGTATCAACCACCGAGACGGCTGCCGGGATGTCGAAATCACTTCCTGCGCTGGCAAAGCTCGCGCTGAAGCTCGCAAAAGGAGAAAAAATTCTCGCCGCGCGCTTTGAAGGATATCTCCCGACGGGACACCGGTATAACGAATATCATGAGTACACGGGGGCGCAGCGCGTTACCGCGATGCTGCTCAACAAGTTATACAATAAACCGTTTACCACGGAAGTGCCGTTGCGCGGTTTTGAGGTCGTCAACCCTGCACCAAAGATTGCCAGCATCAAGGACGCGACCATCGCGCTGATTACAACGGGTGGACTCGTGCCCGTCGGCAACCCGGACAAACTGCGTCAGTCGTTCTCCGTTACCTACGGCAAGTACGATATCGAAGGCGTGGACGAGCTGAAAAAAGGCGTTTACGAATCCATCCATGGCGGCTATGACACCACGGATGCGAGCAACGACCCGCACCGACTTATCCCGCTGGACATGATGCGCGCGCTCGAGCGCGAAGGCATCATCAAGGGCGTATACAAATACTTTTTATCAACTTGCGGCGTCGGAACAAACATTGAGAGCAGCAAGGACATCGGAAGGAGGATGGTTGCCGACCTGAAGCATTCGGAAATCAGCGCGGCAATCCTGACATCCACCTGAGGAACCTGCACTCGTTGCTGCGCAACGATCGCCAAAGAATTGGATCGCGCGGGCATCCCCAATGTGCTCGTGACGGCCTTTACCTCTATCGCCTATAACGTAGGCGCAAATCGAATCGTATTCGGTGGCGACTTTACAGCGCCCATCGGAGACCCGAGTCTGCCGCTCGACCGCGAGAAGGCATACCGGAGAAAGATTCTGGAAAAATCCCTCGAAGCGTTGACACAGGATGTGGAAGCACCGGTTGTGTTCACGGTCAACGAGAGCAAGGAGGGTGTGTGATATGCAGCTGACAAGGCAGTATTATCGCGTGGACGACGTCGTTTGGGGCGAGCGGACGTCCTATGAAAATCATGTATTAACGCTGAACAAAACCGACCTGCGCGATCAGGTAAAAGGGTTGTTCAAGGCGGTGGAGGACGTCGATTTCGACGTTGTCAAACCCGGCGAAAACACACGCATCATCCACCTGCTGGATACGCTCCAGCCGATGGTGAAAACGGAAGGAAAGGGCAAGCAGTATTCCGGCTTCTTCGGCAGCGCGCTGACGGTTGGAGACGGAACGACGAACTTGCTTTCCGGTCTAACGGTGATGGAGAGCGCGGCGCTTCCCTGGGACACATCCAGCGCAAGCAGCGGATTGTTGTATCCGCGCGATGCGATACTGGACATGCAAGGCCCGATTGCCGGATTTACGCCGTTTGACAAAACCATCAATCTGGTCATTCTCTACAAGCTGGCGGAAAGCAAATCCTCTATCGAGTATGACAACGACATTCGCTTGATTGGAATCCGGATTTCAACGTATCTTGCCGCGCTGACGCAGGGCATGGAGCCGGACGAATCGACGCTGTTCAGCATCGATGAAGTCAATCCGGAACTGCCGAATGTGGTTCTGGTCTGGCAGTGCCAGAATCAGGGGCCTTATGCCAACACGTATCTCTACGGGCAGAGCATCGACAATCTTGTGCCGACGTTGCTGCACCCAAACGAGATGCTTGACGGCTGCGTGGTCAGCGGAAATTATGTCTGGCCCGCGTTCAAGGTGCCGACGTATCTGCACGCGAACCATCCGATTCTGCTGGAGCTCTATCAGAATCACGGCAAAACGATCAATTTCCGCGGTGTAATTTTCTGCCGCAGCCATAACCCCTCCAACTGGCACAAGGAACGCTGCGCCAACTTCAACATCAAGCTGGCGAATTATCTGGGGGCAAACGGGCTAATCATGGCCTGGGAAGGCGGCGGAAACGCGGCGGTGGACGGCATGCTGACCATACAATGCGCCGAGCAAAACGGCATCAAGGCCTCGACCATTACGTTTGAGTTCGGCGGGCTGGATGGCACGGAAGGCGTATTGCTGGTGGATGACGTACCGGAAGCAAACGCGGTTGTGAGCGGCGGCTCGATTGAAAAACACTACACGCTGCCGGATGTCGAGCGCGTAGTTGGCGGCGATGTGATGCGCCTGAACAAGGAATCGGGCGGCTATTTCCCGCCGTCGGACAAGTCGATTACGTTCGATACCACGACGCATTTTTATCTCTCCGGAAACCAGTCCGGACACAGCAAAT
The DNA here is from genome assembly GCA_003246365.1 of Clostridia bacterium. Lineage (GTDB taxonomy): Bacteria > Bacillota > Clostridia > Christensenellales > CAG-138 > UBA7703. Next base: position 26,289 of record QKAN01000086.1, on the reverse strand, counting down.
TGTTTGGCGAGTCTTACTGACGCCAACCAAGGAAACGGATATCGCATGGACAGGATCTATGATGTCATCATTCTCGGCGCGGGTCCCGCGGGTTTAGCCGCGGGCCTCTACGCCGGGCGGGCGAGGATGGATACGCTCATTCTCGAAAAACTCGCGCCGGGCGGACAAATCGCCATTACGGACGAGATTGAGAACTACCCCGGCAGCATCGAACACGAAACCGGCCCGTCGCTGGTTGGACGAATGGAAGCGCAGGCAAAAAAGTACGGCGCGGCGATCGTCAGCGACACGGTGCTCTCGGTAGAGCTCGAAGGTTCGCTCAAACGCATCCGCTGCGCGGGCGGCGAATACCTGGCAAAAACCGTTATCGTCGCAACCGGCGTGGTGCATAAACCCATCGGCTGCATCGGCGAAAAGGAGCTTACCGGCAAAGGCGTTTCATATTGCGCAACGTGCGACGCGGCGTTTTTTGAAGGGTTGGAAGTGTATGTGGTCGGCGGCGGAGACGCCGCGGTGGAAGAGGCGCTGTATCTGACGAAATTTGCCAGATCGGTAACGCTGATCCATCGACGGGACCAGCTGCGCGCGGCAAAATCCATTCAGCAGAAAGCGTTAGCCAACGAAAAGATGCGCTTTTTCTGGGATACCGTTGTGGAAGAACTCCGCGGCGACGGCGTGCTGGAATCGATGATTCTGCGGAATGTGAAAACCGGAGAACGCCGCGAGATTGTTGCGGACGAAGACGACGGCACGTTCGGTGTGTTTGTCTTTGTCGGGTTTGAACCGGCGGGCGCGCTCTTTGAAGGGCAGCTGGAGATGAAAAACGGATATCTCGTGACCGACGATGATATGAAAACGAATCTTCCCGGCGTGTTTGCCGCGGGAGACATCCGCGTGAAGAGCCTGCGTCAGGTTGTCACCGCCGTTGCGGACGGCGCCATTGCCGCGGTGCAGGCGGAGCGATATCTGGAAGGACTGTAAACGGAATCAAGGGAGAACTAGGATGATTGATCTGGATAAAGAAAACTTCGAATCGGAAGTGTTGCAGGCGGAAAGGCTCGTTTTGGTGGATTTTTACTCGGACGGGTGCATTCCCTGTCAGGCGTTGACGCCGCACATTCACGGCTATGAGGAAACCTACGGCGCAAAACTCAAGTTTGCCTCGCTGAACATCACCAAAGCGCGCCGCCTCGCGATTGCGCAAAAGGTGCTCGGCCTGCCCGTGGTCGCGATTTATTCCGGAGGGGAAAAGATTGACGAGCTTGTGAAAGACGACGCAACGCCCGAAAACATTGAATCGATGATTCAAAAACACGTTTCCTGAATCCGGGCTTGCTGTTTGCGCATATTGCGCTGATAGCGGTGGAACCGGTATGATATTGAAAACACAGAAAGGAGAACGATGCGTATGCTGAAGGGTGCTAAGGTCGTCGTCATCGGCGATCGCGACGGAATTCCGGGTCCTGCAATCGAGGAATGTGTTCGCTCGGCGGGTGCGGAAGTCGTATTCTCGTCGACCGAATGCTTTGTCTGAACCGCCGCTGGCGCAATGGATCTTGAGAACCAGAGAAGGGTATTGGCGCTGTCCGAAAAATACGGCGCGGAGAACATGGTAATCGTGCTCGGCGCAGCCGAGAGCGAAGCGGCAGGTTTGGCCGCCGAAACCGTGACAGCGGGAGACCCAACGTTCGCAGGTCCATTGACAGGAGTCTCTTTGGGACTCAGAGTGTATCACATCTGCGAGGACGAAATGAAAGCGGAAGTCGCAGAGCAGGTTTATGACGATCAGGTAAGCATGATGGAAATGGTTCTTGATGTGGATAGCATTAAGAGCGAAATGTCGACCATGCGGTCGGAGTATTGTAAATTTTAGGTGACCAAATGATGATATGGGAGGAAGCCTTTCATATCATCATTGTTTATCAGCGTGAAAGCGGGGAGCAGACAAATGAACAGTGTCATTCAGGCGACGGGATATATCCTTGCGCATACGCCCGATCTGTTGGTGCACAACGGTACGACGCAGACATCGGAGCGGGTTTTAAACGCGGATTCGGACTATCTGCGGCAGCTGCCGCAGCATATCCGCACATACCGGCAGGCGGTGGAATATCTGCCGAACCAGACGTATATCGGCAACTTGACGCCGGAAGAACTGGCGCGCGTAGAACAGCCATGGTACGATAAACCCGTGGAGAACGCTTCCCGGTTCGGTACGTTTGGCGAGATCATGCCGCAGGATGAATTTCTGCTGCTGATGCAGGCTTGCGACGTGTTCGACCTCGTCTGGCTGTCCGCCGGGTTTGTAACCGCGGTGAAACCGAAGATGGAGGCACACCCGCTCATTGGCGAGGATATCCTCGCGAAAATAAAATCCGGCGTCGAAACGGACGCCATTGAACACGCAATTGCGCAGGAGCACGCGGAGCCGCTCTATCACGAGAGCGCATTGGTGGGCTATGTCCGCCGCGCGCACGAAATTGACCCAAATCTTTCGGCGCACACCATGCTGGAAAACCTCGTGTCAAAGGCAACGTCCGTTCTGTCCTTGCTGCACGTAGTGCATCAGGCAAACATTGAAAAAAGCGCGGTCGATTATGTGATCGACTGTTCGGAAGAGGCCTGTGGAGACATGAACCAGCGCGGCGGCGGCAACTTTGCCAAGGCTGCCGCTGAGATTGCGGGTCTTTCAGGCGCATCCGGCTGCGACATACGCGCGTTTTGCGCCGCGCCTGCGCATGCGCTTATCCTCGCTTCGTCGCTGGTGTCTTCGGGCGTTTATGCAAACGTCGTCGTCACGGCGGGCGGATGCTCCGCAAAACTCGGCATGAACGGAAAAGACCATGTGAAAAAAGGAATGCCGCTGCTGGAAGACGTGCTCGGCGGATTTGCCGTTCTCGTGAGTAAAAACGATGGAATCAACCCGGAGATCGACACCGCCATGTGCGGCAGGCACACGGTCGGCACCGGTTCCTCGCCGCAGGCGGTCATCACGTCGCTCGTGACCGATCCGCTCGACCGCGCGGGGCTGAAGATTACGGATATCGATAAATTCAGCGTGGAGATGCAAAACCCCGATATCACGAAACCCGCCGGCGCGGGAGACGTTCCGCTCTCCAACTATAAGATGATTGCCGCTCTTGCGGTAAAACGAAACGAAATCGCCAGAGAAGAGCTTGGCGCGTTTGTTGAACAGCACGGCATGGTTGGCTGGGCGCCAACGCAGGGACACATCCCTTCCGGCGTGCCGTATCTCGGATTTGCGCGCAGGGAGATTCTGGACGGAACCGTCAAGCGCGCAATGATCATCGGCAAAGGCAGTCTGTTTTTAGGGAGAATGACCAATCTGTTTGACGGCGTTTCATTTGTGATCCGCGCCAACAGCGGCGGAAGCGAAGAAGGCGCGGTTTCGGAAAAACAGATACAGGGTATGATTGCCAAGGCGATGCGGGAATTTGCCGAAAACATGATGCGGGAGCAGAGGTGAAGCACATGCCGAATCAAACGGTTCAGCAGATCATCGCAAAGACGTTCCTCGAACTAGCCGAGAGTCTGGAAAACGGAGGCGCGGCGCGGCGCGTGCGGCTTGCCCTCACAGGAATTGGCAGCGAGCACGGGGAAGAGACTGTTCTGGAAGGCGCGAAATCCGCGCAGAAAAAAGGAATTCACGTTGTTTACATCGGTTCGCTGCGTTGCGAAGGCATGGAATGTGTGTTGGCGAACACGGAACAGGAAGCGCACGCGCAAATGGATGAACTGCTCCGGTCAAAACAGGTTGACGGTGCGGTGACCATGCATTATCCTTTTCCGATTGGTGTCGCGACCGTAGGGCGCGCACCGACGCCCGGAAAAGGCAGGGATGTGTTTCTCGCCACGACGACGGGAACGGCCTCTGCGCGGCGCACGGAGGCGCTGGTGCAAAACGCCGTGCTCGGCATTGCTGCTGCGAAAGCATGCGGAGTTACGAAGCCGACGGTGGGCATCCTGAATCTGGACGGCGCAAGACAGGCAGAAGGCGCGTTGCGTCAGCTGAAGAAAAATGGATATGAAATAGCGTTCGCGGAGTCAGGCAGAGCGGACGGCGGATGCGTTATGCGGGGGAACGATTTGCTCTCCGGCGTATGCGACGTTATGGTTTGCGACTCACTGACGGGGAATATACTGCAAAAAATGCTATCTTCGTTTACGACGGGCGGAGGCTACGAATCGCTTGGATACGGCTACGGACCGGGACTGGGCGAAGGATTCGACCGACTGGTGATGATCGTTTCCCGCGCATCCGGCGCACCGGTGATTGCGGGTGCGTTGGAATATGCCGCGCAACTGGTCGAAGGACGTTGGCTTGAAACGCTGCAGGATGAAATTGCCCGCGCAAAGCGAGCGGGGCTAAGTGAGCTGACTGCGCGACGCGCGGAACCCGAACAGGAGACGGTTGCAAAGCCGGAAAAAGAAGTCGTTGTGCACGAAATCACGGGTGTTGAAGTGACGGATATCGAAGACGCCGTCCGTACACTCTGGAAAAACGGAATCTATGCCGAAAGCGGCATGGGTTGCACCGGACCTGTGATATTGGTTGCCGAGAAAAAAGCGGAAGCAGCGGAAGCTGCGCTGCATACCGGCGGCTGGCTCTCGTAACAAAAAGACAATAGTAACAAAAAGACAATAGTAACAAAGACAATAGTAATATGGAGAATTGATCTACAGATCTTCGCAAACCGGAGAAGACGGAGGATCGCATGAAACAAGCTGAACTGCTCCGAAAAATTCCAAAGGTTGATGTCGTGATCGGTTGGATGACCGATGCGGGGTACATCCGCGTTCCGCCGCTGCCGCCGGAAACGGAAGCGGTGCAGGAGACACTGCAATTGCTGCGCGAAGAAATCCTTTCGGGGATCCGAACGGAACTGCCGGAAAAAGAAGCGACGATGGAGCTTGTTCGGCAGACGATACGCCGAAAAACAGCGCCGAATTTGCGCCGCGTGATCAACGCGACGGGGATTGTGCTGCACACAAACATGGGGCGCGCGCCACTGGGCGAGCGCGCCGTTGCCGCAATTGTTGACGTAGCGCAGAACTACTCCAACCTGGAATATGATATAGACGCGCATACGCGCGGAAGCCGCCACACCCATGTTGAACAGTTGATTGCAAGATTGACTGGCGCGGAGAGCGCCATGGTGGTCAACAACAACGCCGCCGCCATGCTGTTGATTCTCAACACGATGGCAAAAGGGCGAAAGGTTTTAATCTCGCGCGGGGAACTGGTGGAAATTGGCGATTCGTTCCGCATTCCGGCAATCATCGAACTGAGCGGATGCCTGCTTTCGGAGGTTGGAACCACCAACAAAACGCATTTACGCGATTTTGAAAACGCAATCGATCCGGAACAGACTGCGGCTCTCCTGAAAGTGCACACGAGCAACTTCAGAATCGTGGGTTTTTCGGAGACGCCGTCGGTTACGCAGCTTGCGCAGATTGGCGCAAAGTATGGGTTGCCTGTAATTTTTGACGCGGGCAGCGGAATGATGGCGGATTTGCAGCAGTATGGAATTCAGGACGAGCCGCTCGTTTCGCGTTGTATCGCAGAAGGTGCGGACATCGTGTGTTTCAGCGGAGACAAGCTGCTTGGCGGCCCGCAGGCGGGCGTTATCGCCGGAAAAAAAGCATGGATCGACGCCATGAAGAAAAATCAGCTGGCGCGTCCGCTGAGAATTGACAAACTGACGCTTGCGGCCTTGGAGGCGACGCTGCGCGCGTATCTGGAGGGAACCGAGGCGCGGGATATTCCGACGCTGCGGATGATTTCGGAACGCTGGGACACGCTCGCCGATAAGGCGGAGACGCTTAGGAAACTTATCCGCGAAAACGCGCGGGAATGCAAGGTTGAAGTAATCAAGGAATTCGGACAGGTTGGCGGCGGAGCTGTGCCGGGGCAAATGCTCTCGACTTACGTCGTTTCGCTGCAGCCGGAGAAGATTTCCGTTTCTGAATTGGAAGCCCGTATACGCCGCGGAGAGCCACCAATCGTGGCGCGCATCTCGAAAGATCAGCTAATGCTGGATGTAAGAACCCTGAACGAAGCAGATTTTCCATACATTGCAGCGCAGATTTCAGACAGCCTGCGCGTGTGACAATGCGGGAAATCAGCGGCGGAGGAGAACGATGAACCATATCATCATTGGTACGGCGGGACATGTAGACCACGGAAAAACATGCCTTGTCAAGGCGCTCACGGGGATCGATACGGATCGTCTGGAAGAGGAAAAAAAGCGCGGCATCACCATAGAGCTGGGCTTTGCTTACCTGACATTGCCGGACGGAAGCCGCGCGGGCATCGTGGACGTGCCGGGCCATGAAAAGTTCATCAAAAACATGCTGGCGGGAGCAGGCGGCATCGATATGGCGTTGCTGATCATCGCCGCGGACGAAGGCGTTATGCCCCAGACGCGCGAGCACCTCGGAATTCTTTCCATGTTGAACATCAAGAGCGGTATTGTCGCGCTGACAAAGAGCGATCTTGTGGAGCCGGACTGGTTGGAATTTGTCATGGAGGATGTGAAAACCGAGCTGGCGGATTCGTTTTTGAAGGACGCGCCGATCATTCCTGTTTCGTCTGTTACGGGAGAGGGGATTGAAACCCTGCGTGAGGAGATTTTCCGGCGGATTCAAAACGTTCAACCAAAGAACATAACGCGCAGTTTTCGAATGCCAGTCGACCGCGTGTTCACCGTAAAAGGCTTTGGCACGGTTGTTACGGGAACGCTGATTGAAGGTACGCTTTCCGTTGGCGACGCGGTACGGGTTTATCCAAATCAGGCCGATTCGAAGGCGCGAAATCTTCAGGTGCATGGTCAGGATGTAGACACCGCCTATGCCGGACAGCGGGTTGCCGTGAATCTTGCGGCTATGAAAAAAGACGAGGTTGATCGGGGAGATACGCTTGCGTTTCCGGGGTCAATGGAACCTTCCATGATGCTGGATGTGAAGCTAAATCTGTTTTCCGATACACCGCGAGAGATTGAAAACGGCTCTGTTTTGCATTTTTATCACGGCACGAGAAACACACTTTGCAAGGCGATACTACTCGACCGGGACGTGCTGAAGGCGGGAGAAAGCTGCTATGCGCAGCTTCGTCTGGGCGATACGATTGCCGTGAAGGCGGGAGACCGCTATATCGTTCGCTTTTATTCTCCAATTGAAACAATCGGCGGCGGTGAAATACTGGAGCCGAACCCTGTCAAACAGAAGCGCTATCAGCAGGAAACGCTCGATCGCCTGTTTGTGAAAGAGCACGGCACGCTGAAGGAAAAAGCGTTGCTTGCGGTGCTGGAACACAGTTCCAAATTTATGCCGCTGGATGAAATCGCACGGCGTCTCTCGATGGAAACAGAAACGCTCAAACGCGAACTTGGCGGAGAGGAATCCGCGGCGGAACTCGTGCGGATTAACGAAAAGGTCGTCGTGCACAAAACGTTCTGGGAATCGCTCCGCGCTGATTTAGCGGAACTGCTCGGGCAGTATCACGAAAAGAATCCGCTGCAGATCGGCATGCGGCTCGACGAACTAAAACAGCGTCTGTTGCCGGATTGCGAGTCCGCAGTCGCAGACGCGGTAATCGAGCGTTTTGCGCATGAGCTAACGATAAAACTCGACAGACAGCGGACATCGCTGTATGCGTTTTCCGTACAGCTCAGCCCCGAACAGCGCCGCCTATCGGATGAAACAGAGAAATATTATCGGGAAGCCGGGCTGACCGTTTTAGAGCTCGACGAGTTTCTGGCGCGGTATCCGAACCAGTCGTCCGCCGTCAAGCAGGTGATTTCGTCTCTTGTGGAACAGGGTACGCTCCTGAATATCACCGCACAGATTTATCTGCATAGAGATTGTTTTTTGCGTGCGCTGGAGGAGATGGAGAAAATCCAGTCCGAAACCGGCGTGATTTCGCTGGGGGATTTTCGGGACCGGGCGGGGACATCTCGCAAATTTGCGCTGCCGATTCTGAATTTTTGCGATAATCGTAAACTGACGAAGCGAACAGGGGACCTGAGGAAGTTGGATGAATCCAGTATACAGCGCTTTCGCGACATGCTATAATAACATTCGATCAATGAAATATGCTTGGGAGTAGATGGGTGCTGGTGTGCCCGCTGGTCTTCAAAACCAGTTGAAGTAGTGAATAGCTGCTTTGGTGGGTTCGATTCCCACATATTCCCGCCACTAAACGCAAAAAAGCCCCGATTTACGCGGGGCTTTTGCCTTTTAAAAGGAGAACGACAAAAGCGAAATTACGCGAAGATGATAAAAAATATTTATGCGTACAAGAAAATTATTTTCTTGTTGACAAACGTTATATTGCTAATTATATTGTTGTTAGAATTGAATATTACAGCAAGGCTATATTGAGGTGGGGTAACATTTCTCAGGGTTACCTGGTAGCTTACATCAAGCTCGCGACGAGTAGCCTCTTGCAAAAACCAGACGTATGCGGATGAAGGTGTCTGCATGCGAAGGAGCAGGAGGGAACGTATGTCGGAGCTTTTTTATTTTCCGAGAATCCGCTCCGATTCCCGATCAGCTGTAAATTCAACCAATTCCATTCAAAGCGAGTCTCGCGAACACTAAGCCTGTCCGACATCAGCCGGATAGATGACGAAAAAAAGAACCGACCTGACAAGGAAAATTTCACGCAAAAGGCGTGAACAGACATCCGGCAGCCGCCGACAGGACATAGTACTGCAATGATGCAGATATATCGCTGTTGAGCCGCCGTTATTTGCTTTATCCAAAGTCAGGATTTCACGAATCGTTAAGGGAGAGAAGTTATGAGGTATCGCATTGGCGTTGACATCGGAGGCACTTTTACGGACTGCGTTGTGATTACGGACAACGGTTCCATCTACACGTTTAAAGAACTGTCCACACCGCAGGATCAATCGATCGGCCTCTACAACGTGATTGAGAAAGCCGCCGCGTTTTTCAAGATGGATTTGCGCGCATTCCTCGGCGGAACAGATTTGTTTGTGCACGGCACAACCGTTGCCACAAACACGCTGTTGACGGGAACCGGCGCAAAAACAGGCCTGATCCTGACCAAAGGATTTCGGGATACCATCGAGATGCGCCGCGCGCACAAAGATAATATCTGGGATTTGTTCCTCCATGCGGCAACGCCGCTGGTACCGCGTTATCTGCGCCGCGGCGTAACCGAGCGGTTGGACTATCTGGGCAATGTGGTGACGGAGCTGGACGAGCAGGAAGTCGTCGACATCTGCGCCGATTTCAAAAAAGAGGGCGTGGCCGCGGTTGCGATTTGCACACTGTTTTCATACCTGAACGATGCGCATGAAAAACGCATCAAGACGATTGTGGAACGCGAGCTGCCCGGCGTATTCGTTTCCCGTTCGTCCGAAGTTTTGCCGCAGGTGCGCGAATATGAGCGCTCCTCTACAACGGTTGCAAACGCCTATGTCGGCCCGAAACTGACGGTGTATCTGACCAATTTGGAGCAGAAGCTCAAAAACGACGGTTTGGAAAAAGCGTTTTACGTCGTCGCATCCAACGGTGGCATGATGACCGCGGAAACCGCCATCCGGCACGCATCCGCAACGCTGCTTTCCGGCCCCGCGGCGGGCGCAACCGGCGCAATCTTCTTTGCGCGGCTGACCGGAAACCGTAACCTGATCCTGATGGACATGGGCGGAACGAGCTTTGACGTTTCCCTGATCAACGACGCGACGGTAACGCTGTCTACGGAAGGCGAAATCGCGGGATACCGCGTTGCAAAACCCATGATCGACATTCACACGATCGGCGCGGGCGGCGGTTCCATCGCCTGGATCGACGAGTGGGGAATGCTCAACGTCGGTCCCGAATCCGCATATTCCTATCCCGGTCCGGTCTGCTATGACCGCGGCGGCGAGAAACCCGCCGTAACCGACGCGAACCTGCTGCTCGGATATCTCAACAAAGATTTCTTCCTCGGCGGCGAGATGAAGATCAACTACGACAAGTGCTACCAGATGATGCAGGAGAAAATTGCTTCTTCGCTGGGCATGTCGGTGGAAGAAGCCGCGTGCGGCGTGTTCCAGATTGTCAACCAGAACATGGCGGATGCAACGAAGGTCGTTTCTGTGCAAAAAGGGTTCGATCCGCGTGAGTTTGCGCTGGTCAGCGCGGGCGGTGCCTGCTCGATCCACGCCTGCAAAATTGCGGAAGAAGTCGGATCAAGCTGCGTCATCGTGCCGAAAGCGGCATCCGTGTTCTGCGCGCTTGGCATGTTGGAGTCGGATATCCGCCTCGATAACGTTCGCAGCTTCGTCGGCACAATTCCGGGTCTTGATCTGGATGCGTTTAACGCCTGCATCGCAGAAGCGGAAGAAGACGCGCTGGCGCAGCTGGCGCACGAAGGCGTGAGCAAAGAAGAATCTTCGCTGGAACGCTATCTCGATATCCGCTACTGCGGTCAGCACCATGAAGTTACGGTTCCCATCGCAGGCAACTGCGTAATCAACGAAACGCATGTTGAAGAGATTGCAAACGCGTTCCATGCTGCGCATGAACGCCTGTACAGCTATTGCACGCCGGAAACGCCGATCGAAATCATCAATTTACGCGTTACCGCCGTCGGTCATGTGGAAAAAACCGGTCTGGAGAAGATTGCCGGTTCCGGCGAACCGGTCGAGGATGCGATCAAAAACTATCGCAAGCTCTACTTCCAGGAATATAAAGACTGGCGTGAAGTACCCGTTTACGACCGCAACAGGATGTACACCGGACACGCGATTTCCGGTCCGGCGGTCATTGAAGAGCGCATCACAACCATTGTTGTACATCCCGGTTGGAACGCGCGGATCGACGAATTTGCAAACGTCGTAATGGAGATGAAATGACTATGAATCAGCTAACGAAAGATAAGAAAAGAGAATTTGAAGGCGCAAAAGACCCGATTACGTTCGCGGTTATCTACAATCGCCTGCTGACAATCAACCGCGAGATGGGCATCACGATGGTGAACACTTCCATTTCGCCGATCTTTGCCGAAACGCACGACTTTTCCTGCGCAATCTGCGACTGGGACTGTCGCATCGTCTCTCAGGTGGATGGCGTGCCCTCGCACACCGCGTCCGCGATGGAATCCGTCAAAGCGGTCGTCGCCTATTTCGGCGAGGATATTCACGACGGCGACGTGTTCGTGCTCAACGATCCGTATATGGGCGGCACGCATTTGCAGGACGTTACCATCATGAAGCCTGTGTTCTTCAACGGGCGCATGCAGTTTATCTCCATCAACCGCGCGCATCACGGCGACGTCGGCGGCATGGAAGCGGGGTCCTATTGCCCAAATGCGACGGAGCTCTTCCATGAAGGCATCCGCATTCCGCCGGTTCGTATCTATCAAAACAACAAACCGCTGCAGGACGTCATCAACATGATTCGTATCAACACCCGTATGCCGGACGACATCTGGGTGGATATGAAAGCGCAGGTCGCATCCTGCAACGTCGGCGAAAAGCGCATCCTCGAAATGATGGAAAAATACGGTGAGGAAAAGACCAGAGAAACCATCGAAGACATCCACCTTTACGCGGAAAACCGCATGCGCAGCGAAATCGCCAAACTGCCGGACGGTGTGTATTACGGACATTCCACGCTCGACGGCGACGGACTGGTGGATGCGCCGATTGATATCAAGGTCAAAATCACCATTCAGGGCGACGAAGCATTTGTCGACTTTGAAGGTTCCAGCGATCAGGTAAAAGGGCCTTCCAACTCGCCAAAGGCGAACACGGATACCTGCGTATACGTTGCGTTTTTAACAACGGTAACCACGCCGGATATTCCGCATAACGAAGGCGTTTACCGTCCGATTACGATCACCGCGCCGGAAGGCAGCGTGGTCAACTCCAATTTCCCCGCGCCGGTAGCGTACTGCACGCTGGATACCGCCTGCGCGATTCTTGAAGCTTGCTGGATGGCGCTGTCCGAGATTTTGCCGGATCGCGTTCCCTCCGGTTGGAGTCGTTGGAATGGCCCGGCGATTACCGGCGTAGACCCGCGCAGCGAAAACTTTTACGTCATGTTCGGGTTCAATGGATTCGGCGGGGCAGGCGGCGCGCGCGGCATGGACGGCAGACATTATATCGGCGACGGCATCGACCTTGGCGGGTTGATTGCGCCGAACATTGAAACCAACGAGGTGGATTATCCGCATCTTACGGAGTTCAACGAATTCACCACCGACAGCTGCGGCGCGGGTGAATACCGCGGCGGCTGCGGCGCAAGATATCGTATTCGTTTTTACGAAGGAGCGGAGACCGACCTGATCATGTTTGGCGACGGACGAGAGAACGCGCCATACGGGCTCTTTGGCGGCAAAGAAGGTTCGCTCAACATGGCGTATCTGAACGAAGGGATGGAAGGCGAAGAATTGCTTCCGTCCAAAGGCGTATCGCATGTTGACGGAGCGGGTACGTTCACAAGCTATCCTTCCGGCGGCGGCGGCTGGGGAGACCCGCACAAGCGTCCCGCGGAAATCGTTGCGATGGATGTGAAAAACGGCTATGTTTCGCAAAAGAGCGCAGAGGAAGTGTATGGCGTCGTGCTCGGCGAAAACTTTGCCGTTGACGAAGCAAAGACGAAAGCGCTGCGCGGCTGAGCAAACCGGAGGCAGAAAGATGAAGATTCAAAAGGTATGTATTCTCGGCGCCGGAAACGGCGGATATATGAGCGCCGTCGATATGAACGGTTACCACGGATATGACGTAAGCATATTCGAAACGGTTCCCGGCAAACTCGATGAAGCGAAAAAAGCGGGAAAGATCGAACTGTTTGACATCGACAGCAAATCCACGGGTGTGTTTGGCAAAGTCAGCGTTTGCTCAACCGCCGCGGAAGCGGTTGAAGGCGCGGACGTGATACTGAACCCGGTTCCGTTTTTCGCGGTTAAGAACTATGCCGAACTGGCGGCGCCGCATCTCAAAGACGGACAGATCGTGGTTTGCCTGGGCAAAGGCGGCGCGTCTCTGGTCTGGCGAAAAGCACTGGACGAGTGCGGCAACAAAGCGCGCGTCTACCTTGCGGACTGCAACACGCTGCCCTACGGCGCATCCCGCCTGAGCGGTACGCAGGTGCGGCTGGAAGCGCGAACAAAGAACCTGATGTTCGCGTGTTTCCCGTCCAAGGATATGGACTATGTCTGGGACATTTTAAAAACGCTCTATCCGGAAGAGTACGGATATGAACTGCGACGCGGCGCGAACGTAATCGACACACTGTTGGTTGATTACAACGCGATTACGCATACGCCGCCGATGATCTGCAACGCGGCAATCATCGACAGTGGAGACCCTGACTTTCACCTGTTCGGCGTCAAAGAAAACCCGAAGCCTGTCGTCAACCTGATCGAAGGCATCGACCGCGAACGCATGGCGATCGGCGAAAAATTGGGCATGGAGCAGTTTACGCTCGAAGAGGAAATTCTGAAGGTGCGCTGGAACCGGGACGATGTGGATTATGTGCTGCCTATCTATGAGGCGATCCATACACCGTTTTTGGAAGTGTGCGAAGGTCCGTTTACGCTCAATACACGGCATCTGACGGAAGACATTCCGTATGGGCTTGTGACCTATTCTTCGCTGGGCAAGCTGCTCGGTGTGCCGACGCCGGTTTGCGACGCGGTGATCACCGTGTCCGAATGCCTGCTGAGCAGGGACTTTCACACAAAGAACTGCCGCACGATTCGCGAACTCGGTTTGCAGGAAAACTGGTCGGTGGATCAGATCAAGCGGTATTTATATGAAGGAACGGTCGACTGACGGCCGAACGAATTTGATTCAAAAGAAAAAATCAAGGAGGAATAACAATGGGACCGTTAAAAGGGAAAAGCATTTTAGGCATCAACGAACTTACGCCGGACGAAATCCAGTTTATTTTGAGCGTTTCGCAGGACTTTAAACGCAAATGGCGCAGCGGAGAACCGCATGAATATCTGCGCGGCAAGAGCCTTGCCGGCGTGTTCAACACGCAGTCTACGCGCACGAGCTGCTCGTTTGAAACCGCGATGACCGCGCTGGGCGGACACATGCTCTGGCTGGACAAACACCGCGTCTGGTGCGGCGAAGCGGGCGCAGAAAACTGGCACGACACGGTTAAAACATTGACCCGCTATGTGCACGGCATTGCGCACCGTCCGGTTACCCGCGAAATGCTGGAAGAAACCGCGGCTCTCGCGACGGTTCCGGTCATCAACGCATCTTGTCCGGTGGAACATCCGACACAGGCGTTTGCGGATGTTATGACCATGATGGAACATGGCGGCGGCAGCGTTAAGGGCGCAAAGGTAGCGTTCTGCTGGGGATACGGCGAACTGAATCCTCCCGCGGGCCTCACCAACTCCACACTCGCGATGGCAACCCGTCTTGGTTTCGACGTATCCATCGCCTGCCCGGAAGGCATGGATCCGGATCCCCGCTATATAAAAGAAGCGATGGATGGACAGGTCGACGTTGGAAACAAAATTGAGATCGTCCACTCCTATGAGGAGGCGACGAAAGACGCAGACTTCATCAACATCTACGGTTGGGTTTCTCCTGAAATCTTCGCGGAAGGTCCGGCAACCGGATACCGCGGCAATCCGGAGTTTGCGGCATACAAACACACCCTCAAACACTGGATCGTAGACGAAAAGGTGGTTTCTTCCGCACCGAAACGCGTAAAGGTCATGCACTGCCTACCCGCAGCGCGCGGCGAAGAAGTGACCGACGGCGTTCTGGATGGACCGAATTCCATCATCTTTGACGAAGCGGAAAACCGCATGCATACCATCAAGGCGCTGCTGGCGCTGCTGATGGCATAAAGGAAACAAGCAGCGTCTTACCCCCCCTGTGAGGAGCGAGAAACCGCTCTAGCAACAAAAAGGGAGGGTCGAAGGGCGACCCTCCCGAAGATGCTGCCGTATGATAACTGGAGGAGCGAATATGGATTTAAGCGTAACAATTGCCGGAGTCAAACTGAAAACACCCGTCATTTCCGCGTCGTGTATCGACGGAAAAGACGGCACCCGCATCGCAGCGGTCAGTGAATTTAAAATCGGCGCCGCAACCACGAAAACAATCGTGAAAAACATGCAGAAGGACGTCATGCCCAACATGAAGATGGTGCGCGGCGGCTCAATGATCAACTGTGTGTTCGGAACAAACCTCACCGCGGAGCAATGGTTTCGGGATGAATTTCCCATTGCGCTTGAGGCGGGCATTCCGATCATCGCCAATATGGCGGGCGTCAACCCTGAAGAAGCAATCGAACTCGCCAAAGCCTGTGAAGCGGCGGGCGCAAGTTTTATCGAATATCCCTCCGCCTGCCCGCACATGGGCAACGTGCTGGAGGCAATGTATCCCGGCCTGAAAGTGGAACTGCCGGAAGTGAACGACCCGAGCGACTACGCGCGCCAGATCGAGGCTGTGAAAAAAGCGGTCAAGATTCCGGTCATCGCGAAATTCAGCGCGATCTATCAACTGGACTGCGTGCGCTGGGCCAAGGCGGTTGAGGCCGCAGGCGCGGATGCAATTTCCGCGGCGGACTCTATCGGACCCGCAATCGACATCGACATTGAAACCGGCCATCCCGTGCTCGGCGGACCGAAAGGCTACGGCGGTCTGACAGGCCCCGCGATTAAACCGCTGGTGCTCAAGATGGTGCTGGATATCTCTGAGGCGGTCAACATTCCCGTCATCGGAATCGGCGGCATCACCAAAGCGGAGGACGCGATTGCCTATATCATGGCGGGCGCAACGGCGGTAGAACTCGCAACTGCGTCCACAATGTATGGTTACGAGCGTTACGAAGAAATCGTAGATGGTATCGAAGCGTTTATGAAACGCAAGGGATACACCAGTCTGGAAGATTTCCGCGGACTCACCCACAAGAAAATTGCCGAACGCTATGCGACCGGAAAGCAGATCATTCAAGACATCACACTGCCGGTGCACGACAAGAGCAAGTGCGACGGTTGCGGTAGCTGCTATATGGCCTGCGCATACGGCGCAATCGAAATGGGCGAACGCTATGCGGAACTGCTGCCGGATAAATGCGAAGGCTGCGGACTTTGTGTGTCGGTTTGTCCGAGAAAAGCGATCAGCCAGAACTATTTCGAATAAATTCGAAACAATCGAGAGGAGAGACGAGGCATGGCCGAATTACTGATTAAAAATGCGCTGGTGCTCACGTTTGACGAAAACGCGTTGACCGGCGGGATGATTGCCGACGGCGCCGTCGCAATCGAGGGAAACCGGATTGCCGACATCGGCGACAGCGCGGAGCTTGCGGCAAAATACCCGGGCGTAAAGACCATCGACGCAGCGGGGCGCATCGTAATGCCCGGTTTTATCGTGACGCATACGCACATGCCGTATGTGCTTGGCCACAATATGCCGGTCGATTTCTCTCAACTGCACAGTTTCTGGGACATGCTGCAGAAGATGGGCTGGGAGTGGCTGGAGGATATCACCACGCAGGAAGGCGTTTATGCCGCAACGCGCTATGCCGCGACCAAACTGCTCAAGAGCGGCACGACCACCGTTTGCGAATTTGTGGAAGGCCCGAACGCGCTGCCCGGCATCCTCGGCGCAACCGCGAAAGCAATTGAGGAAACAGGCATTCGCGCGCAGGTCGGGTTCGAAGTGACGGAGCGGATTCCCGGCGCGCACATCTTGGAAAAAACATCGGTTGCCTATGCCGACCGGGGATTTGAAGAGAACATCCGGTTCTTTGAACAGTATCCAAGCGGCAACGGCGGCCGTATTACCGGCAGGCTTGGCCTGCACACGGCGTTTACCAACTCGCGCGAGACCATGAAGAAGGCGCGCGAAATTGCGGATCGTTACCACGTTGGTATTCAGACGCATATTGCGGAGATACCGCGCGTGTTTGTCGTTGAAAAACACGGCATGTCCGCACCTCAGATCTTGGAGGAGACGGGGGTGCTCGGCCCGGATGTGGTTGCGGCGCATTGTATTGACCTCACCGATGAGGATGTGGCAATCCTTGCCCGCAACCGCGTGAATGTTGCCCATACGCCGATGACCAACAGCTTCGGCGGCAACGGCGTGGCGCGCATTCCCTATATGGTGGAGCAGGGCATGAATATCACCCTCGGTCATGACTGCTTCTTTACGCTGGATATTTCGGAATATCTTCGGTATGCGTTTTTGCTGCACAAGGCGCACAACGCAAACGCGGGACTGTTCCCGATCTTTCAGGTGCTCGACTGGGCTCTTGGCAACGCGGCGCGCGCGCTCGGCATGGATGGGGAAATCGGTTCCCTCAAGGTCGGCAAAAAGGCGGA
This sequence comes from Clostridia bacterium, assembly GCA_003246365.1. GTDB lineage: Bacteria > Bacillota > Clostridia > Christensenellales > CAG-138 > UBA7703. The sequence goes on along the minus strand of QKAN01000086.1, from coordinate 8,948 downwards.
TATCATCATTCTGAATCCGGATAGCCCGTCGCCAATCGCGCCTTGTTCCGCGCTGAGCTACTTTGATATGACCTTCCAGGGCAGACATGTGGAAACCGTTATCGTAGACGGTGAAATCGTGATTCAGGACGGACATTCGACCAAGGTGAATGAAGACGAAGTGAAAAAAGCCTGTCAGGAAGAGGCGAAGATCCTCTGGCGGAAAACAGGCGTACAAATTTAAGGACTATTCATCGGCTGAACGCACGCAAACGACGCGCGTACCGGCCGGAGATTCGATTGTTCGGAGGCATGGGATGATCACAAGAGAAATTCTCGATTCCGTATTTCGCGCAAAATCCGTTGCGGTGGTCGGCGCATCGAACAATCCGGATAAAACCGGGTACCAGGTGCTAAGCAATATCATCGACGGCGGGTTTGGCGGCGAAATCTATCCCATCAACCCGAAATCCGAAGAGATTTTGGGCATTCAATGCTATACCGAATTACGCGCGGTGCCGGAGGATATCGATCTGGCGGTCATCATTGTTCCGGCAAAGTTTGTGCCGGATGTGATGCGTCAGGCGGCGGAAAAACACGCGAAAGGCGCCGTTATCATCAGCGGAGGATTCCGCGAGATCGGCAATGTTGAACTTGAGCAGGAAGTCATGCAGATTGCCAATGATCATAACATCGCGGTCATCGGCCCGAACTGCCAGGGCATCAACTATACGCCAAATTCCCTATGCGCTACCTGGCCGCTCATCACCGGACTTGGTTCGATGGCGATCATCGCACAAAGCGGAACCATCGGCGCGACTATGGCGGGCTGGGCAAAGGACGACCGAATCGGATTTACCAGCGTCGTTGCGCTCGGCAACAAGAGCGGCGTTGGAGAAATCGAATTGATGGACTATTTCGCCGAAGACCCCGACACAAAGGTGATTGCGCTGAATGTGGAAGGCGTTTCGGATGGCGCAAAGTTCATTGAGACGGCAAAGCGGACGCTATCGCAAAAGCCCGTTGTCGTGCTCAAACCGGGACGAACGGCAAAAGGCGCGGAAGCCGCCGCGAGCCACACGAAATCCATCGCTGGAAGCGACAAAATATTTGACGCGGTATGCAGGCAGATCGGCCTGATTCGTGCGGAAGGCATCGTAGAGTTTTACGATTACGCCAAGATCCTCGGCATGCTCAAAAAGCCCGCGGGGAACCGGTTGATGATCATCACCAGTTCCGGCGGCAGCGGAATACTCGCGGCCGACACGGCGGACGATCTGGGCATCCGCATCGAAAAACCGTCCGGCGATATCGTAGATGCGCTTCGGGAAGTTCTTCCGAACCAGTGTGTGCTGTCCAACCCGCTGGATTTAACGGGAGACGCAACCGCGCAGCGATATCACGATGCGCTTGAGGTAGCGATACGCGCGGAAAACGCGGACGCGATCCTCGTCATCTTCGGCGATCCGATCGAAAACGCGGCGGATATGATTGCGCAGTTCGCCGGCAAAACAGACAAACCGATCTTAGCGGCGTTTCTCGGCGGAGGCGAAGTGGAAAAGCTGGAAACGCCGAAGATTAACGCATACGGAATACCGGTGTTTCCGACACCGGAACGCGCGGTACGCGCGCTGGGCGCACTGCTGCGCAAAAAATAAGAAATTTTGTTGTCCGATATCGGAGGAGAAATACTATGGAAAAGATTTTACAGCAATCCGGCGTTCGCGACCTGCTGATGGGCAACGAGGCCATCGCGCGCGGCGCAGTGGAAGCTGGCGTACAGCTGGTTGCGGCTTATCCGGGGACGCCGTCCTCGGAGATTACCGAGGTGCTCATGCAGGCATCCCGGGAAGCCGGATTTTATGTGGAATGGAGCACCAATGAAAAGGTGGCGTTCGAGGTTGCTGCCGGTGCATCCATGCTCGGCGGGCGGTGTCTGGTTGCAATGAAAAACGCCGGACTCAACGTTGCGATGGATACGTTTATGACGCTGCCCTACGGCGGCGTGAAAGGCGGACTCGTCGTGGTCGTCGCGGACGATCCGGATGCGCACTATTCTTCCAACGAGCAGGACACGCGTTTTGCGGCGGCTTATGCCGAAATTCCCTGCTTTGAACCGGAGAATCAGCAGGAAGCGAAAGACATGACGCGCGAGGCATTTGAACTCTCCGAAAAACTTTCTCTTCCCGTGTTTCTGCGCAGCGTCAGCCGCATTTCCCACGCAAGCGGAGACGTACTCTTTGGCGACGTGAAGGAAGAGAAAAGCAAACTAGAATTCAACAAGCACTATCAGATGGGCTATCGCTGGAACGTATATGGCCCTCCGGGTGCAGTTTATAAACACGAGTGGCTGCACGGTGTGCTGCCGAAAGCGCGGCAGTTCGCGGAGGAAAGCCAGTTTAATCAAACGGAAAAACCGGCGGGCTCGAAAACGGGCGTGATTGCAACCGGACTTGGCGGCGCATATGCGCGCGAAGCGCTGGCGCGGCTTGGCGTTACCGGGGAAACCGCGTTCTTAAAGCTCGGTTATGTATATCCTCTGCCGGAGCAGATGGTTGCCGAATTCGCAAAAGGACTCGATCGGATACTGATGGTCGAGGAGGGCGACCCGGTTGTAGAAAACATGGTTCGCTCCTGGCTCAAGGAAGTTTCGCCGAATGTTGCGATCAAGGGCAAAGCATACGGCAATCTGTTTCCGCCTTACGGCGAGTTGAACACGGATATCGTTGCCGCTGCGCTTGCGCCGGAATTCGGAAAGCAACTGAAAAAAGACGCAAAAGCAGCCGTTCGAGTTGATAAAAAATCTCTGATCATTCCGCGTTCGTCCACGCTTTGCGCCGGATGCTCGCATCTTGGCAGTTATTCCGCGCTCAAAGCGGCGCTTGCGAAATATCCCGAAACCTCCGTACACATCATCAACGGCGATATCGGCTGTTATGAGCAGGGCGGCTATGGCGTGTTTGCCTTTGGCAACCCAGCCAGCGGGGAAGATTCCAAAGCTTATGTCGCGGAAACGCCATATGACATGCTGGATACCATCTATGTCATGGGTTCGGGCATCAGCATGGCGCACGGACAGAGCAAAATCGGCTATACCGGCGGAAAACTCTGCGCGGTCTGCGGCGACAGCACGTTTTTCCATGCGATTCTGCCCGCGCTGATGAACGTTGTATACAACAGCTCCGACATCACGTTCCTGATTCTGGACAACCGCTGGACGAGCATGACGGGACACCAGCCGAACCCCAACACGGGAATCAACTCGTTTGGCGAAGAATGCCCGCGGGCGGACATCCCAGCGATTGTGAAGGCGATGGGCGTTGGGTTTGTTGAAGAGTGCGATGCATACGACCGCGAGAACGCGATCGACGTTCTCACACGCGCACTGGATTATACAGGGCCTTCGGTGGTCATTCTGACCGGAGAGTGCCAACTGCAAAAGCAGCGCAGGGTGAAAAAGAGCCTCGCAAAGACATACGTCACGCTGAACGATTGCGACGGTTGCCGCACCTGCACGGCGCTCGGCTGTCCGGCAATCAAGTTCCATCCGGAAGAAAAGAAATCCGGCATCGACACCGTGCTTTGCGTGGACTGCGGCCTGTGTTCGCAGGTTTGCCCCCAGAAAGCCATTAAGGTAAGGAGGCGCTGATCATGGAACGGAACTATATTGTAGCCGGCATCGGCGGACAGGGAAGCATCAAAATTTCACACATGATTGCCGAAGCGGCAATCAGGGAACATGGCGGAAAATACAACGCGCGCGTCGGCGAAACTTTCGGCGCGGCGCAGCGCGGCGGCGCGGTTGCGTCTCATGTGCGCATCGGCGAACAGGTTTACGCCCCGCTGCTTGGAAAAGGCACCGCGGATTTGATCCTTGCGTTGGAACCGCTCGAAGGCTTGCGCCTCGGCGTGCCATATCTGGCGGAAGACGGAATCGTTATCCTCAACACGGTAAAACAGGACCCCGTGGATGTAAAAATCGGCGGAGCGCTGAAATATCCGGAGATGGAAGATATTATCGCGGCGTTGGAGTCGATCGGGAAAATGGTTGTCGCGTTCGACGCCAGCGAACTGGCGGCGCGCGCAGGCAACGCAAAAGTGCTCAGCGCGGTCATGCTCGGCGCGGCGTTTGCCAGCGGCGTGTTTCCCTTTGGCGAGGAGACGATTCTTGAAGTACTGAAGGAGAACGTTCCGGCGAGTAGTATCGAGAGCAATCTGGAGGCGTTTCGGCTCGGTAAAGAAGCATACCAGACCGCTGTTGCAACGGCATAAAAACGGTTGCAAACGGTGGACAGACAGAAACAAAACGATAGCGAGTCCGGAATTCCGGAGGAGGGCGGCATGCACGAACGCATAGCAACCGCAAAAGCGGAAGGGCGAAATTTATTGGAGCACGAAGCGTGGGATCTGTTTGCCGCGTATGACATACCCGTGCCGCGCTGCCGGCTGGCTGCAACGCCGGAAGAAGCGGCGGCCGCCGCAGCTGAAATCGGCTATCCCGTGGTGCTGAAAATCGTATCCCGCGATATCCTGCACAAATCCGAAGCAGGTGGCGTAAAAGTCAACCTCAAGGATGAACTGAGCGTAAAAACCGCCTTTGAACAGATTCTCGAAAGCGTCATCCGGTATCGTCCGGATGCGCGGGTAGAAGGCATTCTTGTGTGCGAAATGCTGGCGTCCGGCGTAGAAACGATCATCGGCATGGCGCAGGATGTTTCATTCGGACCGGCGCTCATGTTTGGGCTCGGTGGCATATTTGTTGAAGTGCTGTGCGACGTGAGTTTCCGCGTGCTGCCGATGACAAAAACGGACGCGCTGGAAATGATACGCGAAACGAAAGGATATGCGCTGCTAAGCGGTATCCGCGGCGAAAAGCCGAAAGATGTGGATGCGCTCGCAGAGCTGCTGCTGAAAACGGCGCGAATGATTCAGGAGAATCCGAAAATTCGGGAACTGGATATCAACCCGTGTTTTGTTTACGAAACAGGAGCGTGCCCGGCAGACGCGCGCGTCATGCTCTGATAGACGATTACCCGACAGGCGGACAACGGCAAGAACACGACTGGCAAGATCTGGAACGGGGAGGTTTCAATATGTCGCAATACGGCGAAACTGAGAGAAACTTCAAGTATCTCAACTGCTATATGCCGCGCGTGGATGCGCGGGACAAAACAACGGGTCAAGCATGCTATGCAGCGGATCTGGATTTTCCGGAAATGCTTGTAGCGGGGGCGTTGTACAGCCCGTATGCTTCCGCAAAGGTGATCAATATCGACACCACGAAAGCTGAAGCTCTGCCAGGCGTCGCCGCGGTTATGACCTTTCGGGATCTAAAAAAGCCGTTTAGCTGGGGCTACTATTGCTACATGACTGACCGCATCCGCTACGAGGGAGACGCGGTCGCCATCGTTGCAGCGGAGGATGAACAGTCCCTAAAAGCAGCGCTTGCCGCCATTAAGGTGGAATACGAGCCGTTGACGCCGGTGCTGACGATTGAAGAAGCGCTTGCGCCCGACGCACCGCTCGTGCATGAAGGAAATCCGGATTGCGTTGGAAACATTTGGAGCCACGCGACGGCGTTTGTGCGAAAGGGCGATGTGGACGAAGCGTTCAAGGGATGCGACCGGATCGTGGAGCGCGTTTATACGACGGGAAATGTGGAACACGCCTATTTTGAAACCGAAACTGCCGTTGCCGTGCCGGAAAAATCAGGACGAATGACGGTGTATACCGGCTGCGCCAATCCGTTTTTTGGACGACGCTGGATTGCGGACGCTTGCGGATTGCCGCGCTCGAAAGCAAGACTGGTTCAGACGACGGTCGGCGGTTCGTTCGGCGGCAAAGAAGAGCTGTCCGGACTTGTAACCGGACGGGCGGCGATGCTCGCGCAGAAAACCGGCAGACCCGTAAAATACGTCACCAGCCGTGAAGAGTCGATTCGTTGCAGTACGAAACGCCATCCGTTCCGCGTGGAATACAAAGTCGGCGTCAATCTGGATGGAAAACTTCAGGCGGTTGAATGCAGAATTACGGAAAACTGTGGCGCATATCATATGCATGAATGGATGAGTTTTCGGACAAAAATCCATGCTGCGGGCGCATATAATATCCCGAATGTTAAAGTCGATGTTAGAGGTGTTTTTACAAACACCGTTACATCCGGCGCGATGCGCGGATATGGTTCTCCGCAATCCATCTTTGCCGTAGAGCAGCTCTATGAAGAAGTTGCGAAAGAAATCGGCATGGATTCGCTGGCGTTTAAAAAGCTAAATCTGCTCAAACAGGGCGATACGCACCCATGCGGGCAGATTATGAAAAACGAAATCATATTGCCGGAAATGATCGAACAGATCTGCAAAAAAACCGACTATGAGAGAAAACACAGTGAATACGAACAGCAGACGGGCAGCATCCGAAAAGGAATCGGCCTCAGCCTCTGCCACCGCGGTTGCGGACTCGGCGGGGAATCGCCGGACAACAGCGCCTGCCTTGTAACTGTGCATGATGACGGTACAGTCATGTGCAACGTCGGTTTGGTGGAAGTCGGGCAAGGGTTGATGACCGCATATACGCAGATTCTGGCGGAGGCGCTCTGCGTGGATACTTCGCTGATTACGGTTAACCGCGTGGATACCGACACCGTTGTGGACAGCGGAATTACGGCGGCTTCCAGATGCACGGTCATGGGCGCGCAGTCCGTACAGCGCGCGGGCGAACAGATGAAAGCTCTGCTGATTGAGACCGCCGCACATAAGATGTTTCATGCACCGGTGGAGATGGTTGAACTCAGAGACGGATTTTTCCGTCTGATCGGCGTACCCGACGCGATGATCCCGTGGCATGCGGTTTGCGAGTGCCATCACTGGACCGGAGGACAGGGCGGCGTACTTGCCTGGTATAACGCGCCTGCCGTTATTTTCGACACCGAAAAAGGCAGCGGAGACGGATTCCCGACTTATACATACAGCGTTGTGGTCAGCGAGGTTGAGGTGGACACCGATACGGGCGACGTAAAGGTATGCAAGGTTACTTCCGCGCATGATTGCGGCAACGTCATCAACCCCCAAACGGTGATCGGGCAGATCAACGGCGGCGTCGCCATGGGCATGGGATTTGCACTGCTGGAAGACTTAGGCATGCGCAACGGACACATTATGAACGCAAACCTGGATAAGTATGTGATCGCATCCAGCCTCGATATGCCGCAGATTGAACCGATGCTGTTCGAGTGCGACGATCCGACCGGAACATACGGCGCAAAATCGATGGGCGAACCGGCTACAGAGGTGGTTGCTTCTTCCATCGTCAACGCTCTTCGCAACGCGTTGCAAATGGAGATCAAGCATATTCCGGTCAATAAAGTAAAGATTTATGAAATGCTCCACAGACAGGAGGAGGCGCGGAAATGATCACGATTCAGCTGACAATCAACGGCGAGAAAGTAACCGCCGAGGTGCGACCAGAGGAAACGCTGGTTTCGCTTTTGCGCAAGCGGCTGGGTATGACCGGCACCAAAGAGTCCTGCTCGGTTGGAGAATGCGGCGCATGCACCGTCATACTCAACGGCAAAGCGGTGAAGAGCTGTGTGACGCTCGCCGCGCAATGCAACGGCAAAGAAGTGATTACGATTGAAGGATTGCAGCAAAACGACGAGCTGCATCCGCTCCAGAAGTGCTTTATCGATGCAAACGCGGTTCAGTGCGGTTTTTGCACGCCGGGCTTCATCATGACTGCGTTGGCGTATTTGGGAGAACACCCGAATCCGACGCGGGAAGAAATCCGCAGCGCAATCGCAGGCAATCTCTGCCGCTGTACCGGGTATGAGCAGATAATCGACGCAATCGAAGCATATGGTAAGACGGCCGGTCAGTCCTGAAGACAGCCTTTTCCGGCAAAGAACAAACGAGCAGTGACTTCAGGGAGGGATTCCATGAACGGGTTTGAATACATCAGCGCGGTAGATTTAAAAGATGCGTTGGCAATTCTCAGCAGGGAGGCGGGTAACGCCTGTCCGGTTGCGGGTGCGACCAATATCGTCGTCAAGGCGCAATCCGGCAGGATCAAGGATAAATTGCTCGTCAGCATTGACGCGCTAGATGAATTGCGCGGCATCCGCGAAGAAGACGGGTTCCTCTATATCGGCGCGTTAACGAAAATCAGCATGCTTGCAAACAGCGATTTGCTGAAAGAGAAAGCCAGCGTGCTCTGGCAGGCGGCGCAGGTGTTTGCCGACCCGGTCATTCGAAACAGCGCGACTGTTGGCGGAAACATTGCGGACGCGTCCCCGACGGCGGATACCGCTCCGGCGCTGCTGGCGTTGGATGCGGAGATTATTTTGCAGAGCGTTCGCGGAGAACGCATACTGGCGCTCGATCAGTTCTTCTTCTCGGTGTGCAAAACAGCGCTGGAAGATGACGAACTGATAACCGCCGTTCGATTCCGCCCGAATGGTACCGGCGCGTTTGTGAAGCTGGGTCTTCGCAACGCGATGGCAAAAACCCTGATTTCCGCTTGTGCAGTTGTGCGACTGGATGAAAAAGGTAATGTGGCGGATTGTGCTCTTGCGATGGGTTCCGTTGCGCCGAGGCCGATTCGCGCAAGAACCGCCGAGCAGGCGCTCCTCGGCAAACCGCTTTCCGACGCATCCTTAGCCGAAATGAAGAAAGCGGTACTCAAAGATATCGATCCGATCGAGTCGATTCGCGCATCCGCGTTTTATCGCGCAAACGTTGCCTGTACCATCGCCGAGCGCGCGGTACGCAAGGCGGCAGACGGTCATGTAAACGATTGAGGGTTGGGTAAGTTTATTAAAGGCAATTAACGTCGAATTAGGGCACAGGCCAAGCTGTGTCATAAGATAAAAAAGAAAGAAAGAAAGCAGGGGGTAAGAAATGTCAAACGAAAAGGGAAAACTCGGTCTACTCAGCAGCACGACGATACTGATCGGCGGCATGATCGGAAGCGCGATC
>QKAN01000132.1 GCA_003246365.1 Clostridia bacterium | reverse complement strand
AAAATTTGTAAAGACTCTTTTTCCAATTTTACGCATCGATTTTTTTAACGGGATCCGTTTTTATTTCAGTAAGCATATAGACAAGAAGAACGTTTTAAGTATCTGAAACCATTTGTCATAGCAGTAAGAAATGCGAGAAAGTATGAACTTTTTGCGGCTTTCATGCATGGATTAACACGGCTATGCTATAATATCGACGAAATTATAAAAGGTGAGGAATGCATGGCAAACAGCAATCCGTTCTTTCGGCTGGAGCCAACCGGCAAAACTAACCGGACAGAATCTGCACACGAAGAAAACGCGCCGTTGTTTACGGAGCGAAAAAAACCGCGCTCTTTTACGCTCGCGGTTATCTTTACGTCCCTGAAATTGACAGTTCTCGCGTTTTTCGTCGTATGTTTTATCGGCATGGGCCTGGTACTCGGCGTAGTGAAAGCATATGTTGAGACAACGCCCGCGCTTGACGTTGCACAGCTGACGATTTCGGACTATACGAGTTATCTCTACGATATGAACGGGGATCTCATCAGCTCGATTGCGGACGTAGAATATCGCGATTGGGTTGATATTGAGTATATTCCGGACATGCTGAAAAACGCATTTATTGCGGTTGAAGACGTTCGCTTTTATAAACACAGCGGCGTTGATTTTAAGCGTCTTTTCTCTGCGGCATTAGAGATTCTCGGCAACAGCAACTCTTCCGGCGGAAGCACGATTACGCAACAGTTGATAAAAAACAAGATTCTGGGTTCCCAGCGCAATTATAAACGAAAAATTCAGGAAGCTTATCTTGCGCTCGAACTGGAAACACTTGTCGATAAAGACACCATCTTGGAAGCTTACCTGAACGACGTAGACCTCGGCGAAAGCAACTACGGCGTGAAGAGCGGCGCAAAGGACTATTTTGGCAAGGAATTGTCCGAATTAACCATTCGCGAATGCGCGATGCTCGCCGGCCTGACGCAGGCGCCTTATCGATATGATCCGCGCAAAAACATGTATCAGCGCGACAAGATGGAAGTTACGGACGAGCGCACCAATCAGGTACTGCTTCGCATGTATCAGGCGGGATTTATCACCAAGGATCAATACGACTCCGCATTGACCGAAACCGTGAATATTGTTGAAGTCAGCGAGCAAAAGCAAATGTATGATATGGCATATTTTGTGGAATATGCTATTAGCGACGTCGTAACGCATTTGCTTGAGCAACGCGGGCTAAGCAACACTTCTGCAAACCGCACCGCGGTTGAAAATGAACTTCGTACCGGCGGATATCATATTTACACAACGGTTGATCCGGATATTCAGAAAACGGTTCAAACGACGTTAAGCCAATGGGAGGATTATCCTTCGTTGGCAGACACATCCAAATCGTTGTTGGTTGAAACCAGCGAGGATGGTTCTGTTATTGAAACAGTCGAGCCGCAGGCAGCCGCGGTTGTTATGGACTTCCGCACCGGCGAGTTACGCGCCATCGTTGGCGGCAGAGACGAACCGACGGTTCGAAAGGGCATCAACCGTGCGTCGCAGAGCTATACGGAGGTCGGATCTTCGATTAAACCGCTTTCCGTATACGGGCCGGCGCTTGATCTCGGGTACTCGCCCGGCAGCATTACTTATAACATGGACGGAGCAATCACCGGCTGGAGTACGGAAAAAGGATATCCTTCCGGCGGGTTGGATTCCCGTTATGGTCCGGTTACGTTCCGCCGTGCGATTGTCAGCTCGCTTAACGTTCCCGCGGCTCGCATCCTGATGGACGATGTTACGCCTGCAATTGCTGCGCAATATTTGTATGAGCTCGGCGCGACAGAAAGCAAGATCAATGTAGACGGCGCTGGCCTTGCGCTCGGCACTTCTGGCCTTACGCCGATTCAGATGGCTGCGGCTTATTCCGCCATTGCGAATGAAGGCGTGTATCAGGAACCGCTTTCGTTTACAAAAGTTCTGGACGCAGAAGGCAATGTAATTCTGGACGCGGATGAAGTGCGCGATACGCACCGCGTTTATCAGGAGAGCACAGCCTGGCTGCTGGTCGATATGCTGACCGACGCGGTAAAAACCGGAACAGGCACAAAAGCAAAAATCACGGATATGACAGTCGCCGGAAAAACCGGTACCAACTCGGATTATGCAAGCGTGTATTTTGCCGGCATGACGCCGTATTATGTATCCACGCTTTGGGTTGGACACGATTATCCGGCCAACAAACTAAAAAAAGGGTCTTCCGGTGGAAACGAAGCTGCTCCGCTTTGGCAGGCCTATATGTCGAAAATTCACGAAGGATTAGAAGATAAATCGATCATCGATGCGGACCCGACATCACTCGGGCTCGTGAAACGCACTGTTTGCTCAGTTTCCGGCCTTTTAGCGACGGATGCTTGTAATGATGACGAAGACCACAAGCCGGTCACCGAATGGTTCCTTGCGAGCAACGCGCCGACAGAGTATTGCGATATGCATGTAACGGTGAATATCTGTTCTGCCGAAAACGCTGTTGCGACGGAGTTTTGTCCGGAAGATTCTGTTTCGGAGGTCAGTTATATCCTGATCAGGCCGGATAATCCGCTTTACAACTTTGAAGATGAGTATCTTCTGCAAGCTCTTCCGACGGCCGTTCGAACGGAACTTACGACCGATGAATTTGTCGAGAGTTTGAAAACCTGTACCGTGCATGCGGATGGATCGCTCTCCATATTTCAGCTGAAAATCGATTCTCAAGATCTTATTCAGCAGGTGACGGATTATCTTGGCAGCGCTGCTGGCGTACCTGATGATATGAGCAATATCCTTCTGGATGATATTGCTGCATTGCAAGTTGCCCTCACAGGATATCAATATTCGGAAATTGAACCTCTGTATGAAAAATTGTCCAGCGATTTTACATCGGTGCAAAGCTACATGGCTGAACTAACGCAAAACAACAACGGAGGTTAATGCCAAGATGGGTGAGGACGAAACAGGAAGAAAATGCGCCATTGAGGGAGCATATACGCTTGAACGTAACCGGCTGTTTGCCTTGGCAGAGCAGGATTCTCCGCAGGGTGAATACAGGCGTCCGGTTTTTGGCGAGGGCGCGCGCGATGTGAAAATCATGCTCATCGGTGAAGCGCCTGGAGCTGAGGAAACAAAGTGCAGTCGCCCGTTCGTCGGCAAAGCCGGAAAGCAATTGGACGCTCTGTTTTGTCGGTTTGGGGTTATGCGTGAGGATGTGTTCATTACGAACGTCGTGAAATATCGTCCGGTCGTTCGCTCTGAAAAAAGCGTTCGGAATCGAACGCCGTCTTCCTCGGAAATTGCCGCTTCGCTGCCGCTACTTTGCCGCGAAATTGAACTGATTCAACCTCAATTGATACTTACGCTCGGCAATACACCGCTCAAAGCCGTATATGTGCTCTCCGGCGAGAAGCCTCCACAGATCGGCGCGGCGCACGGCAAATTGACAAAACTCGATATCTGCGGGATTCCGGTATCGCTCATTCCGCTTTATCATCCTGCGAGTGGCATCTATAATAGAGCGCTTGTCGAAACAATGGAGCAGGATGCGGCGTGCGTTGGAGAAACAGTAACGAAGATTCTTTAGGACGATTTACGACGGTTGAGGAACACTATACGTTTGTTCGGTAATTGTGATATACTGAACAGAAGGACTGATTTTATGCAAGGAGCTATCTTATGGCGCAGAAAGTATTAATTGCAGACGACGATCAGGTCGTACACGAGGCGCTTGGTATCTATCTCAAAGCCGAAGGGTTTGAGGTTGTTGATGCATTCGACGGCGTTGCCGCGCTGGAAAGCATCACGCCCGAGGTTGTGCTCTGCGTACTGGATATTATGATGCCGAAAATGAGTGGTATTGAAGTTTGCAGAGAGATTCGTAAGACTTCTCAATTGCCGATTTTGATGCTGACGGCAAAAGGGGAAGAGATCGATCGAATTGTCGGCCTCGAACTCGGCGCAGACGATTACATCGTGAAACCGTTTAGCCCGCGAGAGGTAGTTGCGCGTATCAAGGCGGTTCTCCGCCGCGCGAGCGAGCAGCCAAAGAGTGATTCAAGCGTTATTTCTTACAATGGTCTGACGATTGACCTAAAGAGCTACACGGTCACGTTGCGCGGTCAACCCGTTATCTGTACGCCGAAAGAAATTGAAATTTTGCATATGCTCGCGTCAAATCCCGGCCAGGTATTTACGCGCGAACAGTTGCTTTCCCGCGTATGGGGTTATGATTTTGCCGGCGAAACAAGAACTGTGGATACGCACATCAAGCGCATCCGCGCGAAGTTGGATTCTACCGGCCTCGGATGGAGCATTAAAACCATCTACGGCGTCGGATATAAGTTTGAAACCGAATAAAGACGGTTTCTCCTAAATGCGAAGCGTATTCTATTGGCGTATTTTAATCGTATCGATCATCGCACTGCTGCTTGCAAACGTTATTTTGCTTGCGGCTTATACGTATGTCGGCAAAAACACATATGTTTCGATCGAGATGGCGAATCTTGAACCGGAAGCCGAAGTTACGCGTCAAATTTACGAAGAATATAAAAACGGGTTTATGACAGAAGAGGCGTTTCAACGTCTCATTGAAAAACAAACACTCTCCAGCGAATCCGCAATTTTAATTGCGGATGCATTGGGTAAGATTTTAATTGTCCGAAACATCGGCAGCACGGTCGAAATGCAGGACTTTGGTGAATATTACCGGGCAGAGATGCAAAATGTTCTTCGCGGACAAACCGTTGAAAACAATGATTTAAAGTTGCTCAATGGTGAAACCGCAGTTTCTGTCGGCATTCCTGTTCGAGATACGGACGGCAATGTAACCGGCGGAATTTTGATTATCAAGCAAATCAAACGAATTCAATCGGCGTTTAATCAACTGAACAACGTGCTTACGGGAACGATTTTTGCAATTCTTCCTGTCGTTATGCTGCTCGTTGCGGTCAGTTCAAGCAGACTTAGCAAACCGCTGCACGACATGAGTAATGCAGCGATAGAAATGTCTAAAGGGCGGTTTAATGTTCGCGCAAACGAGAAAGCATCAGGCGAATTAGGTATACTTGCGCGCGCGTTGAATACCTTGTGCGATAATTTGGCGCAGACCATTTATCAACTTCAAAGTGAAAAGCGGCAGCTCAATCAATTGTTGTCGAGTTTTACAGACGGCGTTGCAGCTATCGACAACATCGGTTGTTTGTCGCACTATAATCCTGCGTTGATGAAGATGTTTGGCGCGGTGGATGTGAAAGTGCCGATGGATCTTGTTCCGGATGCAACCATTTGGGACATGTTCCGTTCTGTTTACGATTCTCGCGAGCCGGCCAGCATGCATTATGTTTTGCCAAACGAGCGCGCGCTATGGATCACGATTGTTCCTGTAATTGCAGACGATGGAGAATGCACCGGCGTTGTTGGATTGTTTAAAGACGTAACGGATCTGGAACGTCTTGAAAAAACACGACGGGATTATGTTGCAAATGTAAGCCACGAACTGCGCACGCCGCTTACGGCGGTTCGCGGATTGCTGGAACCCCTAAGCGACGGTATGATAACAGACGAAGAAACAAAACAGCGATACTATCGAATTATGCTGCGCGAAGTCGTTCGTCTTTCCCGCCTGATCACGGATATGCTTGAGCTTTCACGGTTACAGTCCGGAACAGAGCATATGGAGGTGCACGCCGTAAATCTGGAAGAGTTGCTTCAGGATACACGTCAAAACTATTTAAACGAAGCGGCGCAGCGCGGAATCAGCCTAAAATTAAACGCGGAGAATGTTCCGTTTGCGATGACGGATGAAGATCGCGTTGAGCAATTGCTAGTTATCTTACTAGACAACGCAATGCATTATACGCCGGAAGGCGGAAGCATCACCATCAGCGCAGATGAAACGACAGGGGACCGTATTCTTGTCAGCGTAACAGATACCGGCTGCGGAATCGCTGCCGAAGATCTGCCACATATATTTGAGCGGTTCTATAAAACCGATAAATCCCGCAGAGAAGGCGGAACGGGTCTGGGACTTTCCATCGCAAAACAGATTATCGACAAGCTGGGCGAGTCGATTTATGTTGAAAGCAATCAGGGACAGGGAACCAGTTTTCATTTTACACTGAAAAAGTATATCAGTAATGCGATTGCTTTGGGCCCTGTTGGCGCAGGAAACGTAATTGTTGAATCCGAAGCGGTGTCAACACAAAATACGAAATCTGATAAAAATTCTCAAGATGCCCTTTATGAAGTGCTTCCGAAGAAACAGCACGATAAAAAACCAAAGAAAAAAGCCTAAGAAGCGGCACGAATCAAAGTGCCGCTTTTCAAATTTGATGTTTTTTCTGATGCATATTTTGATGAAACGGATTGAATTGTGGCAAAACAACGAGAATTTGACTGGATTTTTGAAAAACACATAGATTTTGTACGAATCGTGTACAATTTCGACAAGGCATCAAGTGGCATTGAATTGTGGCAAACCGCATACTATAATCAAGTAAAAAGGAGGTAGAACCATGCAGAAGAGCGCTCATATTTTGATTTGTGATGATCAGCCTATTATTCACGAGTCACTCGGCGTATATCTCGAGAGCGAAGGTTTTACGCATGCTTCCGCCTATAATGGCGTGCAGGCTGTCAAAATGGCGGAGACAGAATCGCCGGATTTAATTTTAATGGATCTCATGATGCCGGAAAAAAACGGCATGGACGCCTGCCGTGAGATTCGGCAGAAAAGTTCCGTTCCTATCATTATGCTAACGGCAAAAGGGGAAGAGATCGATCGCGTCGTTGGCCTTGAAATCGGCGCTGACGATTACATGGTGAAGCCTTTTTCCGCACGGGAATTGATTGCGCGTATCAAAGCGGTGCTTCGGCGCGTTTCTGCCGAGCCGGAACAAGAAGGTAAAACCATCCGCATGGAAGATCTGGAGATCAGCTTGAGCAATTACGAGGTGAAGATCAAAGGAAAACCTGTGGATTTTACCCCGAAAGAAGTTGAGATATTATATCTGCTTGCTTCGCATCCCGGCAGAGTTTTTGATCGTGAACAAATTCTGTCAAAAATCTGGGGATATGACTACTTCGGTGATACGCGTGCAGTTGACACACAGATTAAACGCATCCGGCAGAAAATTCCCGATGACGGACTCAGCTGGGGAATTCGTACTGTGTACGGCGTCGGTTACAAATTCGGAGCAAGCGAATCATAAATCTGAAACAATACTATGCGCAAAGACTGCGCTTTTGTGAATCATGAAGTTAATAAGAAAACTGCGACATAAGGAAATTAGAGAACCGCGGCATAAAAAACGCGGTTCAATATTCGAAAAATTCCTCTTTTACCTGATCTTTGGATGTGTACTCACATCGATGATCGCAGTTTTGGTATACCTTTTGACTGGCGCAAGCGTACATGCCAAAAGAATAGCGGAGGAAATGCTGCCGCGGGCGGAGTCAATATCCCGCCTTGCTACGCGTTTGCAATCCGGACAGATTTCCTATGATTCGTTTCTGGATTTTGCGTTAAAAAATCAGCAGGGAACGCGCGTCTATATTTTCGATGAAAATGCGGATCTCGTGGCGTACACCACGGAAAATTCCGGCGTTAGCACCGATGATGTAAGTGAATCCATATTAGAATATGGCAGTCAAGTCGTATCAAGCGGAGAACAATTAATCTCGACAAAATGGCGTTCTACCGACGGTGTTGTTGTCGGCGTTACCATAACGGACAATATGCAGCGTGTTACTGGCGCAATACTCATGACGAGACCTTCGTTTGAAGTGTATAGTTCGTTGATGAGCTTTGTTCGCGCGTTGATGCTAAGCTCACTGATTGCCGCTATTTGCATGATTTTCCCCGCATATTTCATCTCTCGCAGGGTCACAAACCCAATTCGAACCATGACGCGTGCTTCTGCTGCTATGGCGAGCGGGAACTTTTCAGTGCATGCGGATGAAAGCCGGGATGATGAGATTGGTATGCTTGGCGTTGCGCGCAACAACCTATCTACACAATTGCAGCGTAACATCAGCGATCTTGTGATTGCGCGTAATCGACTCAATATGATTCTGGACGGACTTCATGAAGGCGTTGTTGCACTTGAGGCAGATAATACGCTGATCTACAAGAATCCTGCCGCTTGTCAGCTTTTGGGTGAATGCTCGGATAGCGATCTTCTTTCTATATTGAGCCCTGTATTACCGCTTTGCGACTCTGTGCGAAAGAGTGGAGTGCCGGAATCATTTACAATGGACATTGGCGAGCAGAAGCTACTGCTTGTGATTGCACTTTCTCAGGAAACAAGCGAGCTTGCACCGGGCACCGTGATTGTTGTGCAGGACGTTACCGCGGCGGAACGGCTTGAACAAACGCGCCGGGATTATGTTGCAAACGTCAGTCATGAGTTGCGCACACCAATCGCTTCGATTCGTAGCCTGGCGGAGGCGCTGAACGACGGTTTGGTCAAAAAAGAAGATGATCGTTCGCGATATTACGGATATATACTGCGCGAGTCAATGCGGTTGTCGCGATTGATCAATGATTTGCTGGAGTTGTCACGGTTGCAATCCGGAGCAATTGCGCTCGAAAAAGGCAACTTCAATCTTGACGGCGTTATCAGTGAAGTGGTTGAAAAAACGAGTCTTGTTGCGTCTTATAGCGGAATTCACGTTACGGAACGTTGGCATGGTAAAAAGCCGTTACTTGTTCATAGCAACAGCGACAGAATTGAGCAGGTCTTGATCGCGTTGATTGATAATGCGATTAAGTTTGCATCTGACGATGGCGCAGTTGTGATCGATGTTAAAAAAGATGCAAAACAATCACGCGCAATTATATCGGTCATGAATACGGGACATATTTCTGAGCAGCATTTGCCGCATCTGTTTGAACGTTTTTATAAAGCGGATGTGTCGCATAGCGATGGCGGAACCGGCCTTGGCCTTGCGATCGTACATGAAATACTATTCCATCTTGGCGAATCGATAGAGGCGAAAAACGAGGGAGAATACGCTGTGTTCCGCTTCACGGT
>QKAN01000108.1 GCA_003246365.1 Clostridia bacterium | reverse complement strand
GCGCTTCCTCGCTGCCAATTGAGCGGAGCAGCCTGCTGCGATCCTCGTGGTAGCGAATCTGATCACTCGTAATCTCTCCTGAAAAAACAGCGAGCTGCGATACGCTGTGGTCCGTGGATTGATAGCGTATCTCTTTGTCTCTGAAGAGATAAACGCGGCTATCGCCGATATGAACGCAAAAGAGCGTATCGCCGCTGACTGCCGCCATCGCAAGGGTCGTCTTCATGCGATGGTGATCGGTTTGCTTCTCCAACACAGCTTCGTTGAGCGCGAGGCAGATTTTTTGAAACGCTTGTTCCGTATTTGGAAACTCCTCCGCCGCCAGTTCGTCCAGCCGTGCAAGCGCGCGGGAGGAGGCGATATCCCCGCCGCCGTGCCCGCCAAGCCCGTCTGCAACCGCCACGATAAGCCCGCTGCCATACGTCCTCATCAAGGACGAATCCTCATTGATATTTCGGCCTCCAATATTTGAGTAGCTGGCAATATCGATTCGCATGATCCTCATCTCCTTTTACCGCGATATTCCATCGGCTTCGTCCGCTGACACTACCAAAAAAAGCTCATTACCAATTAGAAACGCGCCTCCGAGTTCAAGCGTCTCCTGCTGCCCTTGATAGAGTCTTCGTCCGTCGACAATTTGCGTACCGAAGCTGGAGCCAATATCCTTTAGAAATATCCTCTTATTTGCGTCATCCGCGCGTACCTCGCAGTGCGACCGACTCACGCCGCTTGTATTCGACGGCAAAACGATTTCGCAAGCACTTGCATCGCGGCCGATTCGTACGGGGTTATTTGATAACGGAAACAAACTCCCCTGAAAAACGCCGGAGACGCAGCGAAGGCCGAGTACGGCTTGGGTATGTTCAGTTCCCGTTTCCAGGGGGATGGATTGTCGATCTTTCTTTCCGAACAGTGAACCCGGCCGTTTCACCAAATCCTGCTTGAAAATCCGTAGCATCTTGCTGACGGGAGCGCTTTCGCCGGACACGGCACGCGTGCTGCGTAAGTTAGCTGTTAGTCGCGCTTTCATTTCCTGTGCGTTGGAAAATCGAAGCGGAATGTCAATTTGCAGTGCGCGAAGAAGCGCCGCTTCCAAATCCGACGGCAGCACCACGTTTAGCAGGGATGGCGGAATCAGCGTGTCCATTTCGGCCCGCTGCTTTGCATCCGGTGGAATGATGCCGGTCAGGCAATAATAGATCGTACTGGCGCAGGCGTATAAATCCGACCACGGGCCGACGTTTCCGCCGACGAGGTATTGCTCAAGCGGTGCGTAGCCTTGTTTCACCACACGCTGCATCTTCCTAAGGTCGTCCCTACTCTGCGCGTATGCCGCACCGAAGTCGATAAGCGTTATTGCGCCGTTTTTGCATAGATAGATGTTGTCTGGGCTGATATCCCGGTGTATGATGCCGCGGGTATGGATATAATTCAGCGCGTCTAGCACCACGGACATGATCTGCATTGTTTTTTCAACGCAAAGCCGCCCACCAGATGAAATCACATATTTGCGAAGGTCAGAACCATCCAGATATTCCATGCAAAAGTAGGCCGTGTTGTTCTCTTCAAATAGCTTTTCTACATTTACAATTCCCGGATACCCGCGCAGGCGATAGATCGTCTGCGCTTCCTTGAGAAATTGTTCGCGCGCGGACGTAAATATGTGGGAATCGCGCGACATGCTCTGGACATATGTGCCCCCCTCCACGCGTACCGCGGCGTCGACTGGGAGGAATTCCTTAATCGCGACATGCCGTCCGTCCGCAATGCTCAGCGCGTTGTAGGTAATACCGAATCCGCCCGCACCAAGCACAAGGCCGATCAGGTATTGCCCGTGTAGCACTGTGCCGCATGGAAGTGCGTAAGGCACGGACTGCTCCGTTTGCTGCGTTTTAAAACCGCAACGCATGCAGACGCCGTTTTCAATGGCGCCTTGCATGCAACTGTAACAGATGTTTTGTGGAATATGATGCTCCAATTACGCCTTACCCAACAGCCGGAATTCGGCTGGTACATCACTTCACGCGGAAGCCGTTGTCCTTGGAAGCCAGGTAGAACGCCTCCCCCGTGGGGATGGTATATGGTTTGTTCGGTTCCATCTTCGTCCCGTTCTCAAGGTAAGTACCATAGGATGAGCCAAGATCTGTGATAACCGCACCTTCCGCAATTTCCTGTACGGCGCAGTGCGCACCACTGATGCCCGGCGTCTTAGCCGGATAGATGGCCTGGCACTTCGCAGGATCACGCCCGATGACCAGTTTCCCGCGAATAGGAAATGTTTTTCCGGTCAATGCGTTGGAAGATCCAAATCCCGTGATCTGACGCCCTTTATAAACTCCCTCATTTTTTGGCGGGGTGACAGGAGCCGTAATGCCGACGTTGGTGCTGACCACAATAGGTTCATGCTTCTTCCTCCCCTTAACAACGAGAATGATTACAAGCGCAACAACTGCTGCGACTGCTACGCAAATTGCGGCATAGATATACCATGCTAACCCTGAAGATTCTGGTTCAGCTGTTGCCTGTGGCAAATCCGTTGTAGAGGGGACGTTGGTTTTTTCGTCCGTTGAAGCAACTTTCGACTGCGTAGAATATGGATATCCCATGGTATCAAGATATTCCATCGCGTAATCGATATATAGCGCGTATCCAAGCCCCGAACCAGCAACCGGAACTGCAACCTGCGTATTAATTCCGATAACGTTTCCGTCCGCATCGACGAGCGGTCCACCAGAGTTGCCTGAGCTGATGGCGTTGTCGATCTGCAGGTACTTGACGTCCCCATCTAAATATTGCTGTTTCGTGATATTTCCGCTGGTAATCGTAATGTCTTTTACTGCAGAACTCAACGCGCTGGAGTCATCTGCAATCGCCGGGAACCCGAGCGCGTATACTTCATCCATGATTTCGACGGACTCCGCCGAGGCAAGAGGCAATGGCTTTCTAAGCGTCGTCGGCGCCTGCAGTCGAAGAACTGCGAGATCCACGCCATTGTTAAACACCTTCATAACTTTCGCGGTTGCCGTCGAATCCGCACCCACGTCTTCAAACACGACATACACTTCGTTGAAGTAGCCGATCGCCGTGCCCGTCTCATCATACGCCGTTACGACATGCGCATTGGTGATAATAAACTCGACCGGTTCACCCGCTTCACCGACGAAAAATCCTGTACCCGCCTGTATTTCCTCATTGCTATATGCCGCAACGATGCGAACCACCCCGTCGCGTGCGTCGGCCACCGGGTTGTTGGCAAAGCTCGTGGACGAAACCCCACATGTCATCATAATAACCAGGATAAAAACAATCCATTTACATGCGTTTCTCATGAAATTTAGCCTCCCAATTTTCTTAAATATCCCTGGTTGAACGCCGCGCCTAGAACACGCGAAGCAGAACCGCTGTAAAATTGTCCTGATGCGGATCGCCCTTTGACAGCACCATTCTTTCGATTCGTTCTGCGGAGTCTGGCGCGTTATCGTACAACGCGTGGGCGATCTCCTCGCTGGTGAGCTCATTGAATACACCGTCTGTCATGAGCACAATCCAGTCTCCTGGTATCAGCGTGAGCGGCTGCTGGCTACAATCGACATGTTCCAGCTCGCCCATGCCGATATAGCTAGTCAGCGCGCTGCGCTGACTATCCGCCGCAGCAGCCTCAAACGACGATCCATATGCCGCAGCTTTGCGGTAGAGATCGGTTTCGTAGATGTGCGCGCGCGTTAGCGGAATCAGGCTTCCGCCGCGCAGTAAATAAATTCTGCTGTCTCCGACGCTAGCAAACCATAGTTGTCCGTTCGCCACGAGCGCCGCTACCATTGTGGAGCCCCCGTGGTTCTTGATTCCGCCCGTGACTGCATTTCCCGCATCGTTGGCTTTCCCAATGAGATAGTGTAGTTTTTGTAGCGGTGTCCAAGATGCGGACAACTGCGGGAACTCGCGCATGACGCTGGAAGTGATGCTCGCGCTGACAACCTCGCCATCGGCTAGACCACCCATGCCGTCCGCTACAACAGCCAACATACCGCTCGTGCGGCAGAGCTTTTCGTTGGTCAGGTCGGAAATCGCAAATGAGTCCTCCTGATTCCCGCGCCTACCGATGTGATGCGCATTTCCGACTTCTATCGCTTTGATCTGCATAGTTCCTTGTGCTCTACCTGTTCTGCGGGCGATCTTTCGTTTTGCTCGAGCCAAAGCGCCTGCAAATAATACCACGAGGAAAGCCAGCAATGCGCATAGTATCCCTAGCCCGATTACAACTGCGCTGAGCCCCTTACCGTCGCTCGTAGTCTCTTCAGAGGGGGAAGTGGTCGGAGTCATCACCACAGCCTGCGTCGCCGTATACATATCCTGTGTCGTATTCGGCGTCGGCGCCGGTGTCGGCGTCAGGTTTTGCTGAGTTGATTGCGCAGGTGTTGGTGTATTGATATTTTCTGTACTCAACGGTAACGGCGAAACATCACCGCTCTTTGGCGTTGGCGTTGATTCCCCCATAATTGATACGTTTTTCCTCACTCCCAAGAGAATGCCTCCCCACAGAACGGTAAAAACATCAGTGTCGTACTGCCAAGTAGGATGCGATCATACGCGACAAGTTCGCGCGATTGATGCGGCAAAAGCAGTACATCGTTGACGTAAACGAGGTTGCGTCCCGCACCCGCCTCGAAGAAAAACTTGCGCGAACGCGGATCGAACGCTGCGTGCGCCATGTTCTCCTTTGAGATGGCAGTATCGTTAAGTATTCGAATCTGCATGTTTGAACCACGGCCGATCGCATTGTTACCACTATGGATGCGATAATCCATACCTCTATCCTTGCCATCAATGCAAATAAACCATCCTACAACTGGATCATACGAGTTTCCAGCAGAGTCACTCGGCATAAGCGCAACTGTAACATCGCTTCCGGGCTGAAGCGGCATGGTCTTTCCAATGTCGCCGTCCAACGGCGTCGTTGCCCAATTGGGAGTGTAAGATCCGCCAGTCACACCTGCGCTAGCTGTTTCCAGTGGGATCGTACGGTTCTCCGCGTTCGTGGCGGGGTTGCAATAAGGGCACTGGTCGTACTTGGATTTGTCATAGTAATGACCGCTTTGGCAACGTTGCATGTTCATAAAAAGACCTCCTATTCATTCAATAAAGCAGAATATTTCGTCTATCGATGCGACTGAACCATCGTGCCGCATATTTAGAAGTGTTAATGAGTGTATCACTTTTATTGTAGGATAAACTTGTTCTTTCCGTGCTTGTCTAAATAGAGCGACGTACCGCGCGCGACCCGATAAGGTTGGTTGAGTGGCGCGCGCACGCCGCCGGATACATACGTTCCGTTCCTTGAGCAATCTGTGATGTAATAGCAGTTATCGCTCTCATTGAACTGAATCTGAACATGTTTTCGGCTGATCTGTGTTTCTGCACTTGGATACACGATCTGACTTTCTCGTGCACTGCGGCCAATTGCAACCTGCGACATTCCACGCATATCAAAACTCGCGCCTGCAAACACGCCGTTCACGCAAAGAAGAGAGCCGCCCCTGCTGGGGGTCGTCTTCTCCGGCAGCAGTGGATCTACATACAAGTGCTGCCTTCCGGATATCCGATACATAACACGCGGCATCAAGTGCCTCTTTCCGTGGATCACTACAGCTGTGATGAGAATCGCGACGCTGAACCCGATCGCAAGCGATATTACGCCAGCATAGCCACCAAAAAGTGACTGGCTCAGCTGGATGCGCGCAATCATCAATAAAGCGAGTATCAGCGCACCGATGACAAGTGATATCCAACGGAATATTGATGCGATTTTATCGATTGCCTGAAATAAATTAACGATGGATATCACAGCGGTCAGATAAAGCGCAATCGCGCATGACTTCAGAAGGATCAAGTAAAAACCAGTCTCGGCCGAATACTGGGCGATGTATGCAAACATCTGCCCACTGACAAGGCTGCCGAATGCGAGATTATTTAGGTTGATTCCACCATAGCTAAACAACGGACAAAAAAGCACAAATAGCGCGCCAAATGTTGTTAAAGCTCCAACCAGAAGATCTCTCTGCGTACGGTATATACCGCCTCCAGAATGGTGAAACGACTTCTTGCAGAAAGCGCAGACATCCCCTTCGCTGCTTCTGCCACAATACGAGCAATATTGCATAAACACCCTCCCATATGATTCTAAATAATTGATGGCTTATTGCAAGATTGATGATTCTGCTTACGTTGTTGCCGAGGAACTGTCGACTGGTGATTTCTCGACTGACATTAAACCGCTCCTTCAACAGCGTTTTATCTACTTTTGAACAGTTGTCCGTTTAGTAAAACTCGTTTCCAACGAGTCTCACACAAATGAAAAAATATTTTTTGTTACAAGTTTGATCGATAATTCATCGTATGACCTCGCTCGCAGTTCTGTCTCAATGATCATCGTACCCTTCTTATAAAGTTAATGAATATGTTGTTTGATTTTCATCCAACGCATGTACTACTAAATAATTACCAGCTAAAATACTGCCACATTCTAGCTGGCGTGTTTTATTCTTCATATCAGTATTTCTTGGCCCGAAGAGAGCACAAAACTCGCTTCAATCATCCAAGAGGTTCATGCTGCACATGTACAATCTGCTTGGATCATACATACTTTTCCTTCCTAAGTACACAAAAAAGTTGCAAAATGATCACACATGTATATACTACACTGAATCGTGATCAGAGTCAATTTGAAAACAACTCATTTTTGTGGCATAGCGCAACGAAACGCCAACGTGCGCGGCTGTCGAACACACGGGTTTCATACATGCGTTTGATTAATCTGGCAGATTGCGAATCACCACAACCAACTTAGTCGTGATAGAATTTCCGTTTGATGAAAATGAAATGATCGAGGCTCCTTTAATTGGCGTACCCGTATCATCCATAGAAAAATTTCCCGTCACTCGACTATACACCGTCGTTATATCCGCGAGAGCCGCCCGAACATCAGCCGGAACATCCGAGCCTGCTTTTTCGATCGCTTGTTTCATCATATAGACCGCATCATAAGCCAGCGCCGCGATTACATTTGGTCTGGAACCATACTTTGCCTCATACGCTGTGACGAATTTTTGAACGAGCGGGTCGCTATCGCTGGGATCAAAGTGATTTGTCCAATAAACATCATTAAATGCCATCAGGTCAGCGTCGTTCACAACATAATCCAGTGTGCCATCATACCCATCAGTTCCCATGATGATGCCTGTATATCCTGCGCCGCGCGCCTGGGGAATCAAATATGGTCCGACGACATCATAGTAGAATGGTGCATACACGAATTGTACGCCTGACTCAACCATCGCTTTGAATTGTTTTGTATAGTCCCTGATGCCGAGAGAATTCGTCGCCTCAACAGTTTTTATGTGCAATCCGTATTTCCTCGCAGCCGCCGAAAACGAATCATAGAGGCCGGCAGAATACGAATCCATGGAACAGTAAACAACGCCGACGTCGGAAAGGCCTACGGCCTTTGCACAATATGCGGCAATGGCGCCTTGCGAACTATCCGCATAACAAGCTCGAAACACATAATCATCTTTCGTAGTGATGCTATCGGCCACTGCGCTCGGCGTGATTAGAACAACCCCGTTTTCATTGGCGGCCTCGCTGATTGCAGAGGTGCATCCGGACGTGATCGAACCGATTACCAACCCAACCCCCTGCGAAACGAGGAAGTCAAATGCATCGATCGCTTTTTCCGGGTCAAACTCGTCATCCACCTTGATAGTGATAACCTTTCTGCCAAGAATACCGCCATCAGCGTTCATCTCATCAATCGCCAAGTCGACCGCATTATTCGCAGCCTCTCCATATAACGCTAATGCTCCCGAATTCGGCGAAATGATCCCAAGCACGATATCCTCACCACTGGTGCTCACTTCGATCGGCGCAGTTTCCAAACCGCTTTTTTCAGGCGCCGTAGTCGCTACGATCACGCCTGCAATTTTTGACACTTCCGTTGGAGTGGCTGCAGCTTTTGTCAGTATGACTGCCGCCGCGATCGCAAGACATACCAAAGAAGCGGCAATATACGTCCGCGTTTTATGCGCCCCTGAAAGTTGCTTTTCCTGATTTCCTCGCCTAATTGCTGCTTGCCCGCTCTCACCGCCTTTACCATTGTCTCGTATACCACCAGTTAGATGGGGGCGATTCAAAGCGGTCGATTCGTGCGTAGGATTAGAATGCTCGCTTTCGCATTCGTACAATTCTTCAATTAAGATACGCATGTTTTGTATACGCATGCTCGATCGAACCTCAAGCCCATGCATGAGGATGCTTTGCTGCTCTGATGTGAAATCTGCGCCTAGTTGATTGGGGGGAGTTAGTTCGCTTCCGTTGATAATACGGTCGAGCGCTTCCGTTGGCGTTACGCCTGTTGTCAAGCGATATATCGTTGCGCAAAGCGCATATACATCTGTCCACGGGCCTTGCTCCCCATGTGTTCGATATTGTTCTTCAGGTGCGTATCCATGTTTAACGTTGATCGTATTGGATCGTTCGCCCATCGCTGAGATTTGTCTTGCTGCTCCAAAATCCAACAAAGCAAGAGTGCCGTCCGGACGAATTATTATATTATCAGGACTGATATCTCTATGGAGAAGATTATTATCATGTACTCGTGCTATAGATTTGATCAACGGTTTGAAAAGAAAAAGCACTTCAGCTGAAGGCATTTTTCCGCCTGATCGCGCAGCATACGATTTCAGCGTTTCTCCTTCAACAAAGTCCATTACGATATATGCCGTACCGTTCTCATAAAAAAAAGCCCGAACACCAACAATACCATTGTCTCCTGAAAACCTTGCCAATGTACGAGCCTCTTCTACGAAGCCTTCTTTGCCTTTTTGGAAATATGCTTCTTTTGTCCCAGCGTAAGTCAATACTGATACGTGTGTGTGAGTGTCGCGTGTGACGCAACCTTCCGGATAATACTCCTTGATGGCGACCTTCATATTCAAATTCAGATCCCAGCCAACATAGGTAATGCCAAATCCGCCCTGACCGAGCACCTTTCCAAT
>QKAN01000007.1 GCA_003246365.1 Clostridia bacterium | reverse complement strand
CGCGTACTATTTTCATTTGATCAACCTCCGCACCGCAATCATATTGTCCGGTTGTACGATTTATGGTTCATAACTAGAAAAAAACCGTCGCAACCGCAACGGTATTCTGAGTAATTATATCTTTACGTATGTCAGCGCGCGCTGCGCCATCATCGCAACAAACTCAAGATTGCTGGGTTTGCCTTTATGATCCGGCATTGCATATCCGAAATATTCCCGTATTGTTTCTGTGTTTCCGCGCGTCCAGGCAATCTCAATTGCATTGCGCATTGCGTGTTCCACCAACGGCGGTCTGGTGTTATAAATCTTTGCAACCGTCGGGTAAATGTCGTTTGTAATGCTCAGGTCAACCGGCGCTTCACTCATCGCGTAAATTCGAATCGCGTCACGCAAATAATAATACCCTTTTAAGTGGGCTGGAACACCGATTGCGCGAATTCCAACGGCAATCTGGCTTTCCAACAGATCGACTAGCTCATCCGCTTTTTCCGTCTCTCGCTCATATAGGCTCATAAACTCGAGAACACGCAACTGGACAAGATCATATTTCAGCGGCTTTGTAAAGCAATAAATTACGCGATCTTTTATGATTTGCAGCAACCGATCATCTGCAAGAGCTGTCGTAACAAAGACAAGCGGTCTGCGATCTTCGCTGAGTTTGCCAATAAAGTCCAGAACGGAAATACCGTCCATATCGTGCAAAAACAGATCAAGAATCAACAAGTCAACATCGCGCGCAAAAATCATGTCAATCGCATCGCGCCCGGTAAACACACTCGGAAGAAGGCGTATTTCTCCTAAATTTTGGAAAACCGCCTCAAGGCCCTTTGCATCCGTTGCATTATTGCTTGCGATCAGCAGATTCTTTTTCATGTATTCTCCCGCAATGCACAAATTAAAACGGCATAAACGCCGTATTAATAATCGTAATTTTTATTGTTGAATTATGTCAACCGCCGCATCGACTCATTCGCCGCATCAATCAGTCGCTGCGCATGTTCCAACGCAACCGGGTCGGTTCCGCCGCTTCCCATAATGCGGGCAATCTCTCGCGCGCGTTCGTTATCCTGCAATTTGACTGCGTTGGACCGCGTTTTATCATCGGTTTCTTCTTTATAAACAAGGTACTGGTGGTTTGCAAAGGCGGCGATTTGCGGCAAATGCGTAATGCAAAGCACCTGATGATTTCTGGCGATTTGTCGCATTTTCACTGCGACTGCGGTCCCGATTTGTCCGCTGATGCCACTGTCAATTTCGTCAAACACCATCGTCGGAATTCCGTCCAGATCTGCCAATACCGTTTTGAACGATAACATAATACGCGAAAGCTCGCCGCCGGACGCTACCTTACTCAACGGCTTTACCGGTTCGCCGCGGTTTGTAGAAAGCAAAAACTCTACGCTGTCTATCCCGTTCGCGGAAGGAATCTCCCCGGATAACGTTTCAAAATTCGCTGAAAAGGATGCGTGTTGCATTCCAAGATCGCCCAATTCCGGCAGTAGTTTTTCAGCAAGACGATCTGCCGCGGCTTTGCGCAACATAGAAAGCTCCGCACTCAGAGCATCATATTCTTCTTTTGCAGATGCGTATTGTACGGCGAGCTGTTCCCTGCGTTCATCGGCGTTTGCAATCAATTCCAACTCTTCCGCGCTTTTTTCGCGGTAAGTCAGTATTTCCGAAATGCTTGAACCGTATTTACGTTTTAGCGTGGAAATTAGTTCCAAACGCGATTCGATTTCGTCCAGCATGTCCGGCTCAAAGTTGAAATCCGCTTTATAGTCTCTCAACGTGTAGCTGGCGTCTTCCAGATCGTAATATAATGCGTGTAGTTTTTCTGCTAGCTGCGCATAATCCCCGTGATACCGTGCGATTCCGTCAAGTTGGTGTAGCGCAATGCTAAAGGATGCTAACGCACCGCCATTTTCGCCTTCGTCTCCGCTGAGTGCAATCGATGCGCCTTCAAGACCTTCCATGACAGACTGCGCGTTTTGCATGAGTCCGCGTTGTTCTTCCAGTTGCTCTTCTTCGCCGTCAACCAGATTCGCACCGTCAATTTCCTTGATCTGATACGTCAATAAATCGATTCTGCGCGCGCGTTCCTGCTCGTTAAACTGCGCAGCAGCAAGTAGTCGCTTCGCTTCAGATGCTTTGTGATATGCTTGCGCAACTTGCGTTTTCAGATCAAATACATCTTTTCCGGCAAACCGGTCAAGCAATACAATATGCTTTTTTTCATCCAATAGAGATTGGTGCGCATGCTGACCGTGAATATCGACGAGCGCGTCACCGATCAATTTTAATACGCTGGTATTGATCAGCGTTCCATTCGCGCGGCATACGTTTTTTCCGTTCAATGAAAATTCGCGATAGAGCGTTAGCTCGTCGTCTTCGCATTCGATTCCCTGCTCGGAAAGCACCTCATAAACCGGATCGTTTTCCAACAGATGAAACAAAGCCTCAACGCTTGCTTTGTCTTCGCCGGATTTCACAAGTTCGCGGCTTGCGCGCTCACCTAAAACAAAATTGAGCGCTTCAATAATAATGGATTTTCCTGCGCCGGTTTCACCCGTCAGCACGGAAAACCCATTGAAGAACTCAATGTATTGCTGATCAATCAGCGCTACGTTATGAATCGAAAGTTGTTTGAGCAAAGACGACGCCCTCCTGTTTTGAGCATCTTCTGTCCGTATCGGTGTGAAAATTCTTAAAAAACAATTTGCTGCTCACTTGAAAAACCTCAGATTTTGAGGCTTTTGTTCGTAAACAAGTCTCTTAAGAAAGCAGTTATTTGAGCATCTTCTGGAACTTCTTAATGATGTCCCCAACGCTCTTCGCGTCACGAACCGCAATAAAAATCGTGTTATCGCCCGCGATCGAGCCAAGAATATCCGGCCACTTGAGCGTGTCTACCGCTTCGCATGCAGCGTTTGCGCTTCCGGAAATCGTTTTGATGACGATCATATTTCCAGCGCTTGTTACAGACAGTACGCAGTTGCTGAACATGCGGATAAAGCGTTCTTGCAAATCCGCTTCCGCTTTTTCAACGGTTGCATAGCGATAGCGTCCTTCCGGCGTTAAAACTTTTATCAGCCGGAGCTCTTTGATGTCCCGGGAAACGGTTGCCTGCGTAACAGAAAAGCCCTGGTCACGCAGTTTGCCGGCGAGTTCTTCCTGTGTCTCGATGTTATCCGAGGCAATCAGTTTGGAAATCATATCATGCCGTTTTGCTTTCATGTTCCAATCTCCAATACAATAATAAGAATGAGTTCGGTTCAGATGCGGTCGCGCTGCCGCGGCTGCCGCAAATGGCTTTTTATTCGGGGCGGGAATACGAATTGCACCCTGGAGTTTTTCCTGTGCGGTCGAATCGGTTTGATTCGCGCTATCTGATTTACGTTAGTTTTTGGCGAATCAGTTCAAAGACATTCTGTTCCTGAAACCTGATGAATTTTGTGCGCATGTTTGATCTGGTAACTACGATTTTGTCGTCCGGGCTGACTCTTCTTAGCTTTATGCCATCGCCCGCTACGAACCCTTCTCCGTTTACATGAAATGTCCAAACAGCGTCTGGAGAGCTAACGATCGGACGAATATGTAATGTGTGCGAACAGACGGGCGTAACAATGATACTATCCAGATCTTGCGTTACAACCGGTCCGCCGGCAGAAAGGTTATATGCCGTCGATCCCGTCGGTGTGCTTGCAATGATTCCATCGCTAAAAACCGAACCAACCGACTGACCTTCGCAGAAAATGTCAACGTGTATCGTCCCGGAAAACGACTGTTTGGATACCATGATGTCGTTGAGACAACTCGCATATGGTTCGCCGTTGACGCTGCAAAGCAACATCATACGCGACTCTGTGCGATACTCTCCACGCTGAATTTTTCCAATCGCGCTGTCGAAATCATTCAGCGCAATTTCACTTAAAAATCCAATGCGCCCTAAGTTGACACCTAAGAGCGGTATCCCGCGATCTGCAGAAGCAGAAGCGAATCGAAGCAAACTGCCATCGCCGCCAATTACAACTAAAAGATCCGGCGCAGGCTGCTCGTTTTTCAACGCTTCCACGCTGTCCAACGCAACTACGCTCTCTCCCAGTTCCACAGCCTGATCCATCAGGCGAAGGCGGAATTCGGCTATGCTTTCCCTATCCAGATTGCCAGCAAAGCCGATTTTCATTGTTTACTCTCCAAAATCGGTAATATGCCCATATTATACGGCCTCACTTATAAAAATACAAGAGAAAATGTGAATATGTATGCTTTATATGCAAAGATTGTGCGCGCTTTCAACGATCGAAACGGCTTTGTTGTGGTCAATTTCTGTTACATCGCGACTGTTGAGTATGCATTTTTCCAAAAAAACGAGAAATTCGATATTTCCTTTCGGACCGCGTATCGGTGAATATGCCAGACCTTGTACACAAAACCCGATCTCGCGCGAAACGGATAAAATTCGATCAATCACTTCGACATGCGTGTCTTTTTCTAAAACGACTCCGTGCTTGCCAACTTTGCTTTTGCCGGCTTCAAACTGCGGCTTAATCAGCGCAACAACCTGCCCGCCGTCTCTGAGACATTGGAACAGAGCTGGCAAGATTTTATCCAGCGAGATAAACGACACGTCGATCGACGCAAAATCCAACGGTTCCGAAAACCATGCCGGTTCCATAAAACGCGCATTGGTTCGCTCCAAAACAGCAACGCGAGAATCACTCCGTAGTTTCCAGTCCAGCTGACCGTAGCCTACGTCAATTGCGTAAACTTTACTTGCGCCATGTTGCAGCATGCAATCGGTAAATCCGCCTGTCGAAGCTCCAATATCCGCGCAAACTTTAGATTCAAGCGAAATCGGGAATTCATCCATTGCCTTTTGCAGTTTGTAGCCGCCGCGGCTGACAAACGGGCAGGTGTCTCCCCGAACATTGATTTGCGTGTCTTCGGTGACAAACTGGCCTGCCTTCTCCGCCTTGACTTCACTTAAATACACTTGACCCGCAAGAATTAGCGCGCGCGCTTCTTCGCGGCTTTTCGCAAGCCCGCGTTCAAAGAGGGCGACGTCGAGGCGCGTTTTCATTCCGTTCCCTCCATCAAATATTTTTCAAGAGCATCGGCTGTTAACCCGCAAAACTGACGCTGGTGATTGACACAAGCCTGAGAAACAGGATCGGAAGGCACATTCATTCGAATGACAGGCACAGGCGAAAGTGCAGCCGAAACGCGCAATCCCAACGCGTCCACACATTCTTCCATTACGATCACTTTTTTCGCGGTCTTAGCAATGCGCTGCAACATTGCTTCGTCCATAGGTGCGATGGTTCGCGCATTGACTAATCCGGTTTTCAACTTGCGCGCAACGGGCAGCGCTACGGCAACCATAGAGCCGGTTGCAATAATTGTTTTCTCCGAAATCGATTCCAGTTCTTCCCACACGCCCTTCTCAACAGGCTGTGTGGAAACCGCCTGTATAAGGCTGCCGCGTGGATAACGAATTGCCGCAGGTTCGCCGCGAGAAAGCGCAAGCGATAACATATGCACCAATTCCTGTTGCGTTGCGGGGGAATAAATCGTCATATTCGGCATGGACGAAAGAAACGACACATCATAAACTCCCTGATGCGTTTCTCCGTCGTCTCCAACTAATCCGGCGCGATCAATCGCAAGAACAACCGGTAGTTTTTGCAGACAAATGTCATGCAATACCTGATCATAACCGCGCTGTAAAAATGTTGAATACAACGCGACAACCGGTTTGATTCCGCAGCTTGCCATGCCGGCAGCCATCGTCAACGCATGTTCCTCCGCAATGCCGACGTCAAAGAAACGATCCGGAAATCGCGATGCAAATTCGCTTAACCCGGTTCCGGTTGGCATGGCGGCTGAAATGGCGACGATCTTTGGATCCTTTTCGGCAAGAGTAATCATTTCGGAACCGAATACGCTCGAATTGCTCCGTTTTAACGCGCTTTCAATGTCGCCGGTATCAATAGAAAAAGGAGCAACGCCATGAAATTTTTCCGGATTTCGTTCCGAATATGAATATCCTTTTCCCTTTTGTGTAACGCAATGGACGATGACCGGAACGCGAAGATCTTTCGCGCGGCGGAACATACGCGTTAATTCAGGAATATCATGTCCGTCAATCGGCCCGAGATAGAGAAATCCTAAATCCTCAAACAGTCGCTGCGGCATCAAAAAACTCTTGATTCTGTTTTTCATGTTTTCCATATGCCGCGAAAGCCAGCGTCCAATGATGCCGGTATCCAGAGCGCGAACAAGGTATCGTTTAAAACGCACATACCACGCGCTTGACCGCATGTTGACCAACATGCGATGGAGCGCACCAACGTTTGGTGAGATAGACATTTCATTGTCATTGATGATAACAATCAACGGAACATCCGCTTGACCTGCGTCGTTTAATCCCTCAAACGCAAGTCCTCCGGTAAGCGCGCCGTCGCCAACGAGCGCAATCGCCGCTCCGTCTTCTCCGAGCAAGCGTTTTGCGCGCGCCATTCCAAGCGCAGCGGAGATCGCGGTTGAAGCATGTCCCGTGTTGAACGGATCGTGTTCGCTTTCCTCCCGCTTTGGAAAACCGGAAATTCCGTTCTCCTGACGTAACGTGCAAAAAGCTTCGCGCCTGCCGGTTATAATCTTATGCGCATAAGACTGATGTCCAACATCAAAGACAATCTTGTCTGTCGGGCTGTTATATGCGCGATGCATCGCGATGATAAGCTCTACCGCGCCAAGACTGGAAGCAAGATGCCCACCGCACCTTGCAACGTTTTCAATCATATACTGACGCATCTGCGCCGCGTAAGCGGGCAGTTCGCCGTCTCTTAACCTCTTAAAGTCTTCCAGAGAGTTGACTCTATCAAGTTCAGGATAACGATCCATGTTTTCGCAGTTCTTCCTGTAATTCTTATTTTTCACGATTTTCTCGTGAGTGTATAGCTAATTAGTTCGGTAAAAAACGGTGCATCCGCATTTGCCTGATAAACAGCCTCGCGCGCTTCATGCGCATACTGTTTTGCGTATTCCTTTGCAGTATCCAAACCGTAAACGGTAACAAACGTAGTCTTACCCTCTTCGGCGTCTTTTCCGGCTGTTTTTCCAAGTACCGAAGATTCCCCCTCAAAATCGAGTATATCGTCTGTAATTTGAAACAGCAAACCATAGGCATCCGCAAATCGGATCAACGCAGCAATCTGGTCCGTTGTCGCGTTAGCGCAAGCGGCGCCTGCGGAAACAGCCGCGCGAAACAGCGCGCCAGTTTTATAATCCTGCAACTGTCGCAGCAGGGAAACATCGCCCCCGCTGTTTACATCCAGACTTTGTCCCATGACCATTTCGAACGCGCCTTTTGCAACGTATTCCAGAACTGTTTTTTCCGTGCAGAGAGATAGCGCAAAAAATGCCAAAGCCTGCAAGCCGTCTCCTGCAAGAATTGCATTTGCCTCGCCGAACGCCTTGTGGTTGCTCGGCTTGCCGCGTCTCATATCGTCGTTGTCCATGGCGGGCAAATCGTCATGAATCAGAGAATATGTATGTATGAGTTCCAGTGAACAAGCGGCGAATAGCGCGTCTTCGGCAGTTCCGCCGCAAAGTTCGCATGCAGCCATGCAGAGCGAAGGACGAATGCGCTTTCCGCCGGAAAACACGCTGTACCCCATGCTTTCGGTCAAAATCGGGGCTTTGCTTCCCTCTTCCAGCAATTCGGCAAGCTTCAGGTCCGTCAGCTGCGAATAAAATGTCAATCGCTCACTCAGCATCGCCGATTGCCTCCGTCGGATCATTTAGTTTTGTAATAATGGCTTCATATGAATCCAGCTGTTTTTCGCAGGTTTTCACTAGTGTCATTCCCTGTTCATACAGCTGAATCATCTCGTCTAAAGAGCCTTCGCCATTTTCTAGTTTCGATACGATATCGGATAATTTCTGCATGGATTCTTCGAAGCGAACCGTGTCTTCCGATTGCGTTTTGCCTTCGGTTTTTGTCTTTTGCCCCATCGTAATTTCCCTCCCGCTTCTTAGTCTGCGCGTGTCAGGTGAACGCGTTCTATCGTTGCGTCGGCTTTTCCGTCGCGCATGATAATGCCGACCGAATCGCCTTTTTTTACCCTGGAAACACCGTTTAACGGTATTCCGCCTCCATCTGTTAAAATCGCATAACCGCGCTGCAAAACCGCAGACGGATCAAGCGCAACAAGCTGCGCGCGCATCTGCGCAAGATTGAATCGCGCATCCGCCAGTTTGTCCTTTGCGCCTCGATAATTTCTTTCTCGCAACACTTCCAACGTTTGCCGTTCGCTGCGCAACCTGTTTTCCAGCAAGCGAAATGCTTTTGCGCTTGCAAACAGCCGAACGTTTGCATGCATCTGGTCAACCTTCGCGCGCAGCGCGCGTTTCATTCGTTCGCTATATTGCCGCACGCCTTCGTAACAAGCATCCATTTCCGGCACAGCGAGTTCCGCCGCCGCAGATGGTGTTGGCGCGCGCAAATCAGCCGCAAAATCTGCAATTGTAAAATCGGTTTCATGCCCAACCGCGCTTATCACAGGAATTTTACTCTGTACAATAGCTTCCGCAACAATCGGCTCATTAAACGCCCAAAGGTCTTCCATGCTGCCGCCGCCGCGTCCCACAATCAATACGTCTGCTGCGTTCTTTTTGTTCATAGCGCGAATCGCTTTAGCAATTTCTTCTGCGGCACCATCGCCTTGAACGCGAACGCTCGCCAGAACAATCGGCATCCGCGGAAAGCGGCGTTGAATAATTTGCATGATGTCCTGTACCGCGGCCCCGGTGCCGCTGGTTACAACTCCGACCTTACGCGGTAAAAACGGAATGGGTCGTTTTCTTTCCTCATCAAACCATCCTCGTTCTTCCAACTCTTTCTTCAGCGCGAGAAACCGTAGATATAGCTCTCCCTCGCCGCTCTTTTTTAGATAGTTGGCATAGAGCTGGAAGGAACCGTCTTTTTCGTAAAGCGATGCTCTTCCATATAACAGCACTTGCATGCCATCCTGTGGTTGAAAATTCAGCCGCATT
>QKAN01000080.1 GCA_003246365.1 Clostridia bacterium | reverse complement strand
GTTGATTGTGAGCAATGCCATGGAAATCCTCCTCAAGGCCGTGTTGTCAACCAAG
Source organism: Clostridia bacterium (assembly GCA_003246365.1). Taxonomy (GTDB): domain Bacteria; phylum Bacillota; class Clostridia; order Christensenellales; family CAG-138; genus UBA7703. The sequence goes on along the minus strand of QKAN01000080.1, from coordinate 9,067 downwards.
ATTTGCAGAGCTAGTGTGTCTACGAACGATGATGACTGATTAGAACAAGTAGCTGTAATCCCAGATAACCGCGTTAATAATCTTTTCGATATCCGGGTCAACCTCGTTTGCGCCGAGTTTCACGGTGGATACACCATCCAAACGCAGTTTTACTTTACTGCCGCCGAGCACAAAGAATCCTTTGTTTTCGCTCTCATCAAACTCCTTCTCCGTAGAGAAGAAGGTGAATTTCTCTTTATACGGCGCGCTGTCATACGGGCAGAACACTGTGCAGTTGCCGCATTCGTTACACATACGATCTACGTGAATGATCTGCGGCATTTCCATGCCTTCCACCTCTATGGCGATATTCGCTCGGTTCGGGCAGACCTGCACGCAGCATTCACAAATCGTTGAACATGCAAGGCAGCGTTCGGTTTCTTTTCCTGCGCTGTCGTAAACCGCAAGCGACCCCTGCTTTGCAAGACAATTGCCGGAACAGGCTTTCGATTCTTCCGGAATTGTGACTTCGTATTTGCCGACAATCGCATCCGCGACTTTTCGAGCGTCCGCAATGGCTTCTACAACAGTTGCCGGACCGCGATTTGCGTCGCCTATGACATACACGTTTGCGCTGCTTGTTTCCAGCGTATCGGGGTTTGCTTTTACCGCGCCGCGCTCTGTCAACGTGATACCGTTGTCTACGAAGTCTTTTGCGACAACTTTTTCGCCGATTGCGGAGACAAGCAAAGAGCAGGGGATGGTAACCAACTCATCCGTCTCAACGGAAGAACGTCTGCCGCTTGCGTCGGGTTCTCCGAGCACGCATTTTTTGCAGGTGAGTTTTCCATCTTTTAACGAGACCGGATTAAGCAGCTCTTTGAACAGAACGCCGTCTTCTAGTGCGAGCTGTAATTCTTCTTCATCCGCCGGCATATAGCGCTGCGTACGGCGATAGACAATGCTTGCGCTTTCAACGCCTTTGATTCGCTTTGCCGCGCGTGCTGCGTCCATCGCGGTGTTGCCGCCGCCGACGATTACAATATGATCGCCGGTGTTCTTCAACGTTTCGCATTTATATTGCTCGAGGAAGTCGAGCACGTTCATGCTTTCGCCTTCTTGCAGCTTCAGGTTGCCATGTTGCCAGGCACCGGTTGCGAAGACAACATGCGTATAACCGCTCTTCTTTAGCTCTTCAACGCTCGGCGCGATTGTATTTGTTTTGATTTCAGCGCCCATAGACTTAAGCAGGTCTACATCGCGATCCATGCCATAATCGCCGATTCGAAAACCCGGAATAACATAGCGAACGATACCGCCAAGTTCAGCGCGCTTTTCAAACACAGTAACTTTTGCACCCTGTCGACCGAGTAAATACCCGACCGCCATACCGGCAGGGCCGCCGCCAATAACCGCGACTTTGGCATCGGATTTTCCGGTGGGTTTCAGTGAGCCGATCAGGCTGTCAAATCCTTCTCGAGCGGCTAGAAGCTTAGCGTCGCGAATGTGCACGCTTTCTTCATAGAATCCACGCGTGCATTTATCCATGCACCGGTGCGAGCAGATGCGCCCCGTGATAAAGGGGAGAGGATTGCGCTCTAGAATGAGTTGTAATGCTTCGGCGTATTTTTTGTCGCCAACGAGACGGACATACTCCGGAATATCCTGATGAATCGGGCATCCGTGTTCACAGGGCGCGATGAAGCAGTTTGTAAGCGGAACTTTGCTCTTGATCTTGCGGGCAGGCAACGGTTTAACCGGCTTGACATGCCGTTCGTCCGTGCGCGCCGCACGCGCAAGATATGCAACTTTACCAACGGAAACGCCTTCGAACGGACCGTATTCTTCTTTTGAAAGCTTTTCGGCAATCTGCTTTGCGCGTTGATATCCGCCGGGCTTTAATAGCGTGGTAGCAAGCGTAATCGGCCAGATGCCTGCGTCATAGAGCTCGGCAATATTATAGAAGTCTGCGCCGCCGGAGAACGAAAGACGCATTCTTCCGTCGAATTCGCGGCTGAGCCGGTGCGCCAGTTCGATGGTCAACGGATAAAGCGAACGTCCGCTCATATACATCTCGTTGCCTGGCAGTTCGTTGCGCGCGATGCCGACGGGGAAAGTATTGGTCAGTTTCAGACCGAACTGCACGCCGTTTTCGCAGGCTAGATCCAGCAGACGCTTGAACATCGGAATAGCATCGCGATACTGCAAATCATCGTTGAAATGGAAATCATCGAATACCAGATAGTCATAGCCCATGTCGTCCATGGTTTTGCGCGCAAACTGATATCCAAGAAGCGTAGGATTGCACTTTACGAAGGTGTTCAATCCTTTATTGGTGATGAGATAGCTTGCAATGCGCTCAATTTCCTGCGGCGGGCAGCCATGCAGGGTGGAAAGCGTGATGGATGAGCAGATGCGCGGTGAGATCGCGTCGATATATTTTGCGTCGACCTTCGTAAACAGACTGAGGTTTTCTTTCGCCCATGCGGTGCATTCCGCCCATACAGGCGTGCTTGCCGCGTTTTTGAGGCCTTCGATAAAGCTATCGATCTTTTCGCTGGTGATGCCTTCAAAATTATATCCGACACTCATGTTAAACATGAAACCGTCGGGACGACCGAGATCAAACTCCCAGCTCATTAGCTTCAACGCAAACCATGCCTTGACGTATTCGTCAAACGCTTCCGGTACACGAAGCTCTGTCGACCACTCGACGTTATAACACTCGTCTTCCGCAAGAATGCAGGGTTTGCTGACAGGAAGATCCTCTCCATCCAGCGTTTGAACAGTTTTCAGCTCAAAAAAGCGGCATCCAGCGTAGTACGCTGCAACAATGTTTTGCGTCAGTTGTGTGTGCGGACCCGCGGCCGGGCCGAATGGTGTTTCCAGATGTTCTCCAAAAAGGTCAAGTGTTTTGCCTTTTGGCGCGACGTACGGACGGCGAATGCCAAAAACACTGCCTTGTTTACGCTCTTCCAGAATCCAATTCATCAATTCCGCAAAGGGAATGGGGGTCATTCGGTCGGACATTGGGACGCCTCCTTATTCCTATATCTTAATTGTTCAATAATGGGTTATATGTTGCACTTACAACGGCGTAAAAAGATGATCAATCGTTAATCGACTTCCAAAGTTTCGAGGCACTCAAGCGGCACTCCTGCATAACGGCTTTTTCATCCGCAACGAGCACTTTGCGATCTTTCATGAGCACTTTACCGTTGCAGACGGTGGTTACAACGCTCCGACCGTTCATTCCAAAGAGAATATGTCCGTTCACGTTGCCGCCGTCCATCGGAGTCAACGGATCGTAGTCGGTTACGATAATGTCTGCATATGCGCCGGATTTGAGCACGCCGAGCGGACGCTTAAAGAAGCGGCCGGCAATACGCGGATTGTTTTCGAAAAGCATGGCGGGAATTTCACCCCACGCAACGGTCGGGTCACAGAGGTTGTGTTTGTGGATGATATTGCCAACCTTATAGCTCTCGATCATGTCGTTGGTATAACCATCGGTTCCAAGACCGAGTAGAATGTTTTCAGCAAAAAGACGGATGACAGGACCGCAGCCAACTGCGTTACCCATGTTGGATTCCGGATTATGTACGACCATCGTATCTGTTTCTTTCAGCAGGGCCATTTCAGCGGGGTTTACATGTACGCAATGAATTGCGAGCGTTTTTTCTCCAAGGATTCCGGTTTCAAACAACCGTTCCACAATTCGCTTGTTATATTTCTTCAGAGAATCAATCTGGTCGCCGGGACCTTCCGCAACGTGAACATGAAATCCGGTGTAGGAGGGGGTGTGCTTCTTGCATTCCGCGAGGGTTTTGTCCGAAAGTGTGAATGCGGCGTGCAGACCCATCATGCCTTTGAGCATGTCGCTTTCATCTGCGTTTGCGCGCAGAATCATACGCTCGTTTTCAAGGATAGCTTCGGTGGTTTTCTGTTCGCCGTCGCGATCGGAAACTTCATAGCAAAGACTGGTGCGTACACCGAGTTCTTTTGCTGCATCCACAAGCGTATCGAGACTTCCGGGGATATCAAAATAGCTTGCATGATGATCAAACACGGTTGTTACGCCATTTTTGATACAGTCGATATAAACAGCATATGCAGACAAACGATCGTTTTCTTTGGTCAGCAAACGGTCGATCTTCCACCACATGCCTTCGAGAATATCGTTGAAGTCGTGCGGGTTATATCCTTTAATAGAAAGACCGCGCGCGAACGCACTGTAAATATGATTGTGCGTGTTGATTAAGCCGGGCATAATCATGCCGCCGTTGGCGTCGATCCATTCAGCGTCAGGATATTTTTTTCGCAGTTCAGATGTTTCGCCGATCTCTTTTATGAGCTCGTTTTCAATCGCGACAGCGCCGTTTTCGATATACAGGCCGTTATCTCTCGTAACAAGCCTTCCATTTCCGATGAGCAGCATGGGTGTTATCTCCCTTCAAGATATGTGTTGCGTACAAATATGCAGTTGATTAATTTAGAACTTGCAGAATACGGATTCATTATACTATAACGTCGAAATACGACGCAATACGACGAAGACAGAAAATACAAAAATATTTCGGGCATAATAATTTTGTTCAGCGCTATTTTTTACTGTACATTTTGTAAAATTCACGATATGATGAGTCGTAAAGCGTAAGTTAGGCGTCTGTTGTTAATAAAGTTTTCGATATGAACTATTTACGAAATCTCAGATTTTCTAGATTAATTTGCTGACTATATAGATAATAGAAATAAATGGAGAATTCTCATGAAGCGTATTGCTGGTTACCGCTGCACAATCTGCCACAAGGAATATTCCTTTGGCCCCGAAATGATGACTTGTCCCGCATGCGGAGAAAAAGGCATCTTGGACATCGTTTACGATTATTCTGAAATTAAAAAAGTATTTTCAAAAGAGTCGCTGAAAAATGATCACGACAACAGCATGTGGCGTTACAGCGCCTTGATGCCGATTCGCGGCGAAGGGCTTGAGGATTTTTTACGCATTGGTTGGACTCCGCTTTATCGTTCTTTGCGTCTTGGCCGTCAAATTGGTCTTGAAACGCTGTATATCAAGGACGACGGGTTGAACCCGACCGGATCGCTGAAAGACCGCGCAAGCGGCGTTGCCGTTGCCAAGGCGATTGAACTCGGCTACGACACAATCAGCTGTTCTTCAACTGGCAACGCGGCGAGTTCCTGCGCCGGTAACGCGGCGAGAATGGGCCTTAAGACCGTCATCTTTGTGCCGGAACGCGCGCCAATTGGAAAAGTAGCGCAACTGCTCATCTTTGGCGCGAACGTTGTTTCAGTGAAGGGCGATTATCGCCAGACGTTTGAATTAAGTAAAGCTGCTATTGACAAATGGGGCTTCTACAATCGTAATGCGGGTATCAACCCCGTTATGACTGAGGGTAAAAAGACGGTTGCGCTTGAGATTGCAGAACAGCTCAACTGGAAACCAACAGACTGGGTTGCGATCTCGGTCGGTGACGGTTGCACGATTGGCGGCGTTTATAACGGATTCTACGATCTGCTGCAACTTGGCATGATCGAACGGATTCCGCGGATTCTTGGCGTTCAGTCTACGGGGTGTTGCCCGTTTGTAGATGCGGAAAAACGCGGGGGAGTATTGGAGCCGACACCGGAAAACACGCTGGCAGACAGCATAGCCGTCGGTGTACCACGTAACCCCGTGAAAGCGCAGCGCGCGGTAAAAGCAAGCAGCGGCGCATGGATTGCGGTTTCTGACGAAGATATTTTAGACGCAATGCGTCTGTTGGGCAGAACGGAAGGCGTATTCGGCGAACCTGCGGGCGTTACTGCCACGGCGGGCGTGAAAGCAGCGGTTGCGAGCGGAATCATAAAACCGCATGAAAGCGTGACGGTTGTTTCTACCGGCAGCGGACTGAAAGACGTAAAAAATGCGATGCTTGCAGCCGGAGAACCGTTTAAGTGTGAACCGGATATCAAAGCTCTGGAAGCTAGCGGGAGGATTCGTTAATAAGTCGCTTGAATGTTTCAAACGATAAAATTGAAAAGTGAATATTGTTTTTTTCCTCTTTGTTTAATATTGGAAGTAAACGGGCAAATCAACGAAAACGGTGTTAAAAAAGCACAATATTTTGTGTTATAATTCAAATTTTTGAAATATTTATACCTATTTCAGTTGAAAAAACGGTTGTTTCACCGATCGTCTGGTGTTACAATAAATCAAACTTATTAGGAGGAAAACCATGAAAAAGCTTATTGCTCTATTGGCAGTCTTGACGATGGTATTCGCGATGGTGGCTTGCGCCACCACCACGACCGCCACAGAAGCGACGGACACGGCGGTCGCCGAAGCGACCGAAGCCCCCGCAGCTGAAGAAGCGACTGAAGCCCCTGTTGCCGAAGCTCCCGCTGTGAAAATCGGTGTCATCCTCGTACACGACGAGAACACTGGCTACGATGCAGCGCACATCGACGGCATCAAGGAAGCTGCAGCAGCTGTTGGCCTGACCGATGATCAGATCATCTGGAAGTACAACATCTCCGAAGATGAAACTTGCTATGATACGGCGATCGACCTCGTCGAGCAGGGATGCAACTACATCTTCTCTGACAGCTACGGCCATCAGTCTTACATGCAGCAGGCCGCTTCCGAAAATCCGGACGTGACCTTCGTCTCCATGACAGGTGACGGCGCCGCGCTGAGCGGACTTGCGAACTTCAAGAACGCGTTCCCGCACACCTTTGAATCCCGCTACGTGTCCGGTGTTGTTGCTGGCATGAAGCTGCAGGAACTCATGGATGCCGGTACCGTGACCGATCCTTATGTCGGTTATGTTGGCGCCTATCCGTATGCCGAAGTGGTCAGCGGTTACACCGCGTTCTTCCTTGGCGTGCAGAGCATCGTCCCGACCGCCCATATGGACGTGACCTTCACGAACTCTTGGTATGATCCGACTGCCGAAGCGGAAGCCGCGAACATGCTGATTGCAAAAGGCTGCTGCATCATCAGCCAGCACGCTGACTCCACCGGTGCGCCGTCCGCAGTCCAGACCGCTCTGGATGCAGGCACGACCGTGTATTGCGTTGGTTACAACATCAGCATGCTGAGCGTTGCGCCGACCGCTGCATTGACCTCTGCTCAGAACGTTTGGAGTGTATATTACACCTATGCGTTCAGTGCCGCGCTTGCCGGTGAAGACATCGTGACCGACTGGTCCGAAGGCTATGCAACTGGTGCGGTTAAGATCTCTGAGCTCGGTGAGAGCTGTGCCGCTGGCACCGCTGAGAAAGTTGCCGAAGTCGAAGCAGCCATCAAAGATGGTACGCTCAGCGTATTTGATTGCTCCAAGTTCACCGTTGCTGGTGAAACCGTTACGTCGTTCCTTGCCATCGACACCGATGGTGACTGGGTTGGCGATACCGGCGAAGCGATCACAGACGGCATCTTCCAGGAGTCCTTGCTCCGCAGCGCGCCGTACTTCTCGCTTGATATCGACGGCATCACGAAGCTGAACTAAGCGAATCTGTCGCTTATGCGACAACAATTCGAGGGGGAGCGGTACTCCGCTTCCCCTCGTTTTTTCTCGATGAAGAGAGCGGATTTTCGCTCTTTTTTGGCTTTTGGGAAGATCGTTATAGGAATCGACATCTTTTCTTACGTTTCTGTTTACATTGTGTTCACTGTTATGCTAAAATATTTTCAGCAAGTCTGAATCTAATATAGAAGGGACCAAGCATGTGGAGAGTTCAATAGCGATCCGGATGGTCAACATCACCAAAACCTTTGGAGAAGTGGTTGCGAACGACAAGGTCTGCCTTGATATCCGGCGGGGTGAGATCCTGTCCCTGCTCGGTGAAAACGGCAGTGGCAAAACCACTCTCATGAATATGTTGGCGGGAATTTATTTTCCTGACAGCGGCGAGATTATCGTAAACGGTAAACCAGTAACCATTGCATCTCCGAAAGACGCGTTCGACCTTCATATCGGCATGATTCACCAGCACTTCAAGCTGGTAGACGTTTTAACAGCCGCAGAAAACATCATATTGGGTTTGAATGAGTCGGCAATTGTCGATTTAAAACGAGTCCGCGAATCTGTAAAACAGATCTGCGATCGTTATGGCTTTGTAGTTGAACCCGATAAAAAAGTTTATGATATGTCGGTGTCCGAAAAGCAGACACTGGAAATCGTAAAGGTTCTCTACCGTGGTGCGGACATCCTGATTTTGGATGAACCGACCGCCGTTTTGACACCGCAGGAAACGCAGAAACTCTTCTGCGTTATGCGTAACATGAAGGCCGATGGTAAGTCGATCATCATCATTACGCACAAACTGCATGAAGTTATGGAAATTTCCGATCGTGTTGCTGTTCTTCGTAAAGGACACTACATCGGCGATGTGGCAACAGCGGAGACAAACGCGATGAAGCTAACCGAGATGATGGTTGGGCGTGCGGTATCGCTTGATATTGAACGTTCTATGCCTGAGAATCCGACTCCAAGACTTGTTGTGAATCATCTTAATGTTTGCGACAAAGATGGCGTCAATCGTCTTTGCGATGTTAGCTTTACAGCATACAGCGGAGAAATCCTGGGTGTAGCCGGTATCTCCGGCAGCGGCCAGAAAGAACTTCTGGAAGCAATTGCCGGTTTGCAGAATTGCCGGGATTGCAGCAGCATCGAGTTTATCTCGGATGAAGGAGAGAAAAAGCAGCTTTCCGGCATGCATCCGATTGAAATCAAACGTCTTGGCGTTGCGCTTGCGTTCGTTCCGGAAGACCGCCTTGGTATGGGTCTTGTCGGCAACATGAATTTAACCGACAATATGATGCTGCGCAGCTATAAAGAAGGAAAAGGACCGGTTGCGAACCGCAAGAAACCGAAGAAGTTGGCTGAAACCGTGGTGCATGATCTTGAGGTTGTTACGCCCGGACTCAACACACCGGTGCGCAGGCTCTCCGGCGGAAACGTTCAGAAGGTTCTGGTTGGAAGAGAAATCTCTATGCAGCCGAAACTTCTCATGTCGGCTTACGCAGTTCGCGGCCTTGATATCAATACATCCTACAACATTTACAATCTTGTCAGCGAACAGA
>QKAN01000115.1 GCA_003246365.1 Clostridia bacterium | reverse complement strand
ATTCCATAATTAGTCGTCTTCCTCCTCTGCCAATGCGAGCAAATCAATTTCGGCCTGTTCCCAATCTGCATAACAGGTTTCAACCAAAAGTCGTTGGGTCCCCAGCTCTTCATAAACGGATTTCGCTGCTTCAAAGTTACATGCAATTTCCGGATCGCATGCTTTGATTTCTAGCGATTTTAAAATTTCTTCTTCGGTGTGAACGCGCTCTTCCGCTCGTTTCAACGCGGATTTTGCCTTTACGACTGCGCTCTTCCGTTCCTTCGCAAGCAGATAATCATTTTTTACGGTTGTCGTTTCTTTTTCTTTCGGCGCAGTGCTTTCGGCAAGAAACTCTTTATATGCATCCCAGTCGCCTTCGAAAGCGCGCATACCATCTTCATCCATAATGATAATGCGGTCCGCAATTCGATTTGCCAGATATCGGTCGTGCGTTACGATCAGCATGGTTCCGCCATATTCACCCAACGCGTCTTCGAGCGCTTCGCAGGAAGGAATGTCCAGATGGTTCGTCGGTTCGTCTAAGAAGAGGACATTGCTTCCATTCAGCATTAACTTGAGCAATTGTATTCGAGCAAACTCACCGCCCGAAAGATCGCAAACCCGTTTAAAAACATCGTCGCCCCGAAATAGAAACGAACCAAGAAGATTACGAATTTGTTTGGTGTCAAATCGGGGAAATGCAGCGTTGAGGTATTCCAATATCGTTCTTGGGTCAGTCGACCGAACAGAACCCTGCTCGTAATATCCTACGTGAACATTGGAGCCGAGCTTGTAACTGCCTGCGTCGGTTTCGACCTGATTTGTCAGGATCTTTAGAAGCGTTGTTTTTCCGCAACCGTTCGCGCCGAGCAAACATACTTTTTCGTCTCTGCGAATCATCAGATTCAGGTTCCGAAAAATCTCGCGTGTTCCGAATCTCTTACTTAAGTCTTTACATACGATCACTTCATTTGCAGTTAACGCATCTGCCTTCAAATGAAAATGAATTGCCTGCGGTTCGTCCTCGGGTTTAACGAGCGTGCTTTTAATTCGCTCTATTTGTTTTTCTTTAGAGGCAATGGTCACATAATTTCGTGCCTGATTCCAACGGCGCTGCTGTTCGATGATGCCTTCGATGCGCTTAATTTCGCGGAGCGTGTTTTTGTATTTGCGCATGGCAAACTCGCGCTCGTCCATCTTCTTTTCCATCGACTGACTGTAATTGCCGCTATATTGTTTTAAGGAACCGCTCTCCATTTCAAAGATGCGGCCACAAACTTTATCCAAAAAATAACGATCATGCGAGATGATCAAAAAAGCGCCGCGGAACGAAGAAAGATATGATTCCAGCCATTCAAGGGAAGCGATGTCCAGATGGTTTGTCGGTTCGTCAAGCAACAGCAAATCCGCGTCGGACATCAATATTTTTGCCAAAGCAGCTTTACGCATTTGCCCGCCGCTCATAACGGCGATTGGCCGGGCGAGTTCCTCTTCAGAAAATCCTAAGCCAAGCAAAGTGGAACGTGTACGAGCCCGATACGTTAATCCCCCGTCGCGCTGATATCGTTCCTGTAAATCCGCTTGTTTACGGATTAATGTATCGCTAGCGCCTTCGGATTCAATTGCATCTGCAATTGCGTGAAGATCCCGTTCAATATCAATCCATTTACCGGAAGCTTCCAAAACAGCTTCATAGAGCGTAAGGCCTTGTTTCCATATTGGCGACTGATCCAATATAGCTACGTTTGCGCTTTTTGATACAGAAAGTTGACCGCGACCATCGTGCGGTTCCTGACCTGCAATCATTCGCATCAGAGTCGTTTTACCGCAGCCGTTTACGCCGACCAAGCCGACATGATCCTGTTCGAAAACATCAAATGCAATATCAGAAAATAGAGTTCGTTCTCCGAAGCTCTTTTCAAGCTCCTGTGCATGTATCAGTGACATTGTATTTCTCCAATAATTTAACAGCTTATTTTACCATAGCGTATGTATAAATGCAAAATAGCGTAACGTAAAAACACAGTTAAAAAGCAAACAGCATGCAAACGACTCGTACAATATTCTGTTACATTTAACCGGTTTAGTTTCGAAAATGTTCAAACCATATTAAGCTACATATCTGTATAATAGAGATAGTTATATATGGCAGTTTGTCAAATGCATATTCAACGAGGAGTTTTGCTTTGAGCATTCCACAATTGCCCTCCGGCAAAAAGAAAAAAAGAACCGTTCATTCTTCTCTGCGCACGTGGATTCTAACCATCGTGGGCGGAGGTATTATTGCGTTTTTTATCATTCCATTTGCGGTCGACCGCTTTTCAGGCGCGAACTCTGTTGCACAGGAAGCGGATCGAGTTATAAGGGAAGTAACGCCGACGCCAATTCCTTTTAATGCCGAGGCGCTTGCTCCGGAATCGTGCGTTGACTGCACGCCGGCATCTTCCCCGGAACAAACCGCAGGTGTGCTCGTGTCGGAATATACCATATTGCAAGAAAATGATGACTATCCCACTGTTGTTCGTTTGCAAACGAGACTGATGGAACTCGGGTATCTGGATTCAGACGAACCTTCTACCGTATACAATTCTGCGACGACCGTTGCTGTTTCACTTTTTCAACGGACTATTGATGAAACAATGGACGGAATTGCAACAAGCGAATTGCAGGAGTATCTTTTCAGCAACGACGCGAAACCGTATGAGATAAAACTCGGCGACAGCGGCACGGATGTTGAGAGCATGCAATCTCGATTGAATGAGCTCGGATATTATGATGGAAAAATCAATGGATATTTTGGCGTAGCAACAGAAGATTCTCTGGAAGCATTTCAAACGAAAAATAAGTTGAGTGTTGACAGCGTATTTAATGTGGACGACCGTGATCTGCTCTATTCGCCGGAAGCAAAGCCGAAGATTGACCCGACACCGACGCCATCGCCGACGCCGAAGCCAACAAAAAAACCTTCTACATCGACCTCGTCGTCGTCAACTTCATCTTCGTCAACGTCGAGCTCTACAAGCAGCTCTTCAACGTCTTCCAGTTCGAGCAGTTCATCCAGCGCAACCGCAACCGCCGTGCCGGATACAAGTTCTTCGAGCTCGGATGTTTCCTATACGGCGTCCTACAGTGCAGACGGTCTGATTTCTGTAGCAAAAGCGATGCTTGGAAAACCATACAGCTGGTCGGAAGAATCGCCGTCGAAAGGCTTTGATTGCTCCGGTTTGGTTTATTTCTGCCTACGCACCTGTGGTGTAAGCACAAGCCGCTACAGCGCAGCAGGGTTTTCTTCCGTCAGCAAATGGACAGAAATCACTTCGATATCGGATTTGCAGAAAGGCGATTTATTGTTCTTTAAAAACGATACGTCTTCTAGCGTAAGTCACACCGGTATCTATGCTGGCGGCGGTTCGTTTATCCATGCTTCTTCCAGCGCTGGCAAAGTAATAACCAGCTCTATTACAACATCTTACTGGACAAGAAACTTTGTGAATGCCAGGCGGGTATTCTAATGTCGATATGTACGCTTTGCCCCCGCTCCTGCGGCGCGGATCGTTCAATTGAGCGCGGACTCTGTGGCGCGGATGATATGCCGCGAGTTGCAAAAATTATGCTGCATCAATGGGAAGAACCATTTATTAGCGGTACGCACGGATCTGGTGCGGTCTTCTTTTCCGGTTGTAATCTAGGGTGCATCTATTGTCAGAATCATGAAATATGCAAAGGCGATATCGGCGCGTATTATGATGCGAAATCGCTCGCTAAAGCATATCTAAAATTACAACAGGACGGCGCACATAATATTAATTTGGTAACTGCTGCGCCATATGTTCCGGAAGTGGTTGAAAGTCTAAAAATCGCAAAAATGGACGGCCTTACTCTGCCAATCGTTTATAACACCAGCGCATATGAGCGCGTTGAAGCTATACAAATGCTCGATGGCCTTGTCGACATTTATTTGCCGGACTGGAAATATGTCTCTCCCCTTTTGTCTGATAAATTTTCTAATGCTCCGGATTATGCTGAAGTTGCAACTGCGTCGATTATTGAAATGTATCGTCAGGTTGGCGATCTTCAATTAGATGAAAATCAGATTGCGAAAAAGGGACTCATCATTCGACATATGATTCTCCCGGGATGCGTGGATGATTCTCGTAAAGTGCTGGATGAAATTGTTGCACGGCTTCCCGTTTCAACCCAAATTTCACTCATGTGCCAGTATACGCCACAACCTCATGTAACAATTTCTCCACTAAATCGAAGAATCACGCAACGAGAGTATGACCGCGTGATTTCGTATGCTTTATCGGTTGGTCTATACAACATATTGATTCAAGAAATGGATTCGGCACAATCTATGTTTACGCCACAATTCACAGATATGATATAAATTTGACACAATCGTCGTATAGAATTGCTTGCAATTGCATAAACCGGATGTTATACTGTGAGCAATATAAGAAATAAGTTTCCGTCCGTTATGTTCGTTTTTTCATTACCGATTTCCTCCTTAAAACCGCGTAACCGAACTACTACGTAACTTCATAACTGCTTTTTGGTGGATAGGGCACCATCCGAAAGCCTTGACGGACGGAAAGTACAAAGGAGCCAAGAAATTGGCTCCTTGTCTATTTTCTACAGAAAGTTTTCTACCAACCCATTCTTATGTAATTCATGATTAATTAAAAAGGAGTTGCGTCGCAACTCCTTTTGTGTTTCTGATATTATCTCTGCAAATAAAGCATCGCAGCGCCTACAATTCCGGCGTCGTTCTTCATTTCTGCGGTCACTATTTTTGCATGATTCTTGAAGAACGCATATTTTCTGGCATATTCGCGAATCGGAGCCAACAAGAATTCACCGTCATTACTGACCCCGCCGCCAAAAGCGATAATTTCCGGATCAAAGAGTGCAATTGCCGTACATGCAGTTGCGCCAAGATAATCTGTAAACCTCTGATATACTTCGGAGGCGACCTGATCCCCTTCTCTTGCGCTATCCATAACCAGTTTTGCATTGATCTTCGTTAAATCGCCTTGTGCATTTACATACATTGCACTTTCATGATGCTCACTGGCTGCTTTTCGTCCTTCGCGAACAAGTGCCGCAGCAGAGCAATATGACTCAATGCAGCCGCGTTGACCGCAGGTGCAAGGTTCGCCACCAAAAAGAAGTACTGCATGACCAAATTCGAATCCATTCTTCTTTCCGCCGACAAAAAGCTTGCCATCCAACATCAGACCGCCGCCAATTCCTGTGCCGATAGTGATGAGTAGACCAGAAGAACAACCCCGAAAAGCGCCGCAGTAATATTCTGCAAGAGCGGCGGCGTTAGCATCGTTTTCTACATAAACTTTTATACCGGGAAATGATTCCCCGATATACTGGCAAAGCGGAAAATCATGATAATCAAGATTGTATGCATTGATAACAACACCGCGGTCATAATCGATACTTCCGGGAACAGCGAGCCCAATACAAGCAGCATCTTCTTCTTTCAGATTGCATTCTGAAATCAGTCCACGTATCAGCGTTCGAATCGTTTCGATGGAATCCAAAGGATTTCCGGTGTGCGGAAACGGAAGCGACTTTTTACGGATCAGATTTAAATCTTCGCCGATAACGCCTGCTGCAATTTTACTTCCACCGATATCTATGCCAATACTGTACATGTGTTTCCTCCTGCATACTATCTAAAGAAAATTAATTGTGATTCTTTAATACATATTGCTCGATCATTGTTGCAACACCGTCTTCATCGCATGTCGGAATAACAATATCAGCAACAGCTTTTACGGACGCGGCTCCATCTGCCACGCAAGCGCCGAGGCCCGCCCATTCAATCATTTCTTGATCCAGATAGTTGTCTCCAACGGCAGCAACTTCTGATCGAGATACGCCGAGCATTTTCGAAAGCTCTTCTAAAGCAGAACCCTTCGTAATACCCAGACAATTGATTTCGATAAAACCAGGACTGGATCGGGATACCTGCGCGATTCCCTGAAAACGATGACGATACGCCGCCAATACTTCTTCCTGACGATCGATCTCCGCAAACGCGAGAATCTTTGGAACATCATGAAATGTTTTTTTGCGCAGGTCAGGGTCGACTTTATATGGAATATGATGACGCGCCACATATCGTTCTGCAAACGCACTGGTTTTCTCAAATATGACAACGTCGTCTAAATAAATTTGCGCATGAATACCTTGTTCTACGGAATATTCCAGAACTTCACGTATGACTTCAGGCGGAAGAGCGTGCATCATCAATGGGCGCTCAGAATCGATGTCTGCAATCATCGCACCGCCATACTGAATCGATGGCCCGTGGAGATCGAGTTCCTTCCAAATTGGCCGTGTTGCAATTCTTCCTCTACCAGTGGCAAGAATGACGAACACACCGGCATCTTTGGCGCGCTGGATTGCTGAGCGGTTTCTTTCGCTTACTTTATCGGGCTGGTTTGTTAAAGTACCGTCAATGTCCAGCGCGATGAGTTTGATTGCCATGTTATCTCCCGGATATCTTGACCAATTAAGGCCTTGTTATCGAATTTGACCCGTGCCGCGGATCGCATATTTCACTGTTGTGAGTTCATTGAGACCCATCGGTCCGCGCGCATGCAGTTTTTGCGTGCTGATTCCGATCTCCGCGCCAAACCCGAACTCTTCGCCGTCTGTATACCGTGTAGACGCGTTAACGTATACAGCAGCCGAATTGACTTCGTTTTGAAATTGCTCCGCTGCGCTGTAACTGCTGGTTACAATCGCATCGCTGTGATGCGTGCCGTAGGTTTCTATGTGCTGTACCGCGTCTGAGAGCGAGTTGACAACTTTGACGGATAAAATCAAATCGCCATATTCCGTCGACCAGTCTTCTTCTGTCGCATCTATTGAACCCGGCATAAACGCTTTTGAACGCAAATCACATCTTAACTCAACTCCGCGATTTGTGAGTCGTTGCGCGATTTCAGGCAATGCAGCGCTGGCGATATTTGCATGGACAAGCAGTGTTTCGGCAGCATTGCAGACCGAAGGACGAGAACATTTTGCGTTCTCGATGATATCAGTCGCCATTTTAATATCGGCGCTCTCGTCAATATAAACATGGCAAACACCAGATCCGGTTTCAATAACCGGCACAGTTGCCTGTTGGACGACGCTTTTAATCAATCCTGCGCCGCCGCGCGGAATAAGAACGTCAATCAAACCGGTTAACTTCATCATTTCGCTTGCCGCCGCACGATCGGTATCTCTGAGAAGTTGAATCGCTCCAGCCGGAATTCCGTTCTGCTCCGCTGCGGAAGAGAGCACGTCGCAAATCGTCGAATTGCTGCGGATTGCCTCGGAACCACCGCGTAATACGCAGGCATTGCCTGATTTGATACAAAGCGCAATCGCGTCAGCGGTAACATTCGGGCGAGCTTCATAGATTATGCCGACAACGCCAAGCGGGACACGGCGTTTTTCAATTCGCATCCCGTTTTGATGCACAAAAACAGAATCGCTCCTGCCGATCGGATCGGGTAGCATTGCGACCTTTTGCAATCCGCCAGCCATGCCTTCTATTCTACTTTGATTGAGGGTAAGTCTGTCGATATATGATGCTTTCACGCCACTGAGCATTGCATTTTTAACGTCTTCAGCATTGGCTGCCAGAATTTCGGGAGCAGCTGATAAAAGCGCATCTGCCATTGCAAGCAACGCATCGTTTCTTGTTTTTGTCGAAGTAATAGCAAGTTTACCGGAGGCGGCTTTCGCTTGCTGCGCGAGTTCGCGTACTGTCATATGCGTATCCCTCCAAACTTTCAAAATATTATATCCCATTCGCAATAGAATCACAAGGTAAAACGAAAAGCAGAACGATCTTCATCAGTAATTACTGAGATTATGTAAATTATCAATGCAATTTTACTTGACTTAATCGTAAATGAATGATAATGATGAAACAACTTCATATAGGAGGTTAAAAATGCGCGCATATCTTGTTTCAGACGGTGAATTCTTAACGAACCGACAGATAGAGCTTTCCGATTTGATTGTTGATTTTCTATCAGAAAAGAATTTTCAAATCGAGCAGAAAACGATTCAACGAGACGAACTTCAGTTTTGCCGCGGATGCTTTGATTGCTGGACAAAGACACCCGGTGAATGCATCATGAAGGATCATATACGTGAAATCAACGATACATGCATGAAAAGCGATGTCGTAATCTACCTCTGCCCTGTCGTGTTCGGCCAGTTTTCAGCAAACATGAAAAGTGCAATCGACCGCTGGCTGCCTAACATGCTTCCTTTCTTTATGACGCGAAAGAATGGATCAACGATGCATCCACCGCGTTACGAAGATTATCCAAGACAAATATTCATCGGCTACGCGGATGAGCTAGACGACGAGCAAGCGCAGCTTTTCATCGATATTTCGAAAAAACATCGCAGTAACGTCGACATTATAATTGATCAGGGTGAGAACGAAAGCATTCGTTCTCAATTGCCCAAAATTCCGCTTTGCAGAATTGGAGGCCCGCTATGAGTGAAAATCGGAGAAAAATAGTTTTATTGAGCGGAAGTCCGAAGGTGGATCAATCTTGGGCGGTATCGGCTTTTCTTGCGAAAAGAGGCGCAGACATATTGCAAGATGAAGATTTGGACATCCAAACAATCGAAGTACGACATGCGCTGTTGCATCATGAAACCGAGTCAGCGTTTGCTGAATTGTCAAACGCTGACGCGATTATCATTGTTTTCCCGCTGTACTTCTTCTGTATGCCAGCCATGTTGACTAGATTTTTGCAGGATTTTACCGCAGCATATCCGAGGGCAACGAATGAATCAAACGTTTATGCTATCATCAACTGCGGATTCCCTGAACCTGAAATCAACGGCGAAGCGATGCAAGTCATTGGGCAATTCGCGAAAAAGACGGGAAGAACATTTCTTGGAGGAGTATTGCTCGGATGCGGCGGCATGATTCTCGGCGCTAAAAATGCTCCGTTTATGTCTCCGGTGTTCAATAAGATCGATGCTGTATTCATGCGTGTCAAAAACGATTTGTTGACAGGTAATTCATCGCTGAAAAAAACGGAGCTTGCAGCGGCGAAGTTTCCAAGAGCCTTATATTTTCTTGGTGGGAATGTTGGATGGAAATC
>QKAN01000131.1 GCA_003246365.1 Clostridia bacterium | reverse complement strand
TGTTAAATCTGGATTTTCATCATATTCCCGCGAAACGCGTTCTCTGGTTGTATCATCTCGTGGAATTGCAAACCCTAGCGGAAAAGTCAAAGCGTTCACATAAAGGCCGCTTCCGCCAACAATAATCGGCGTCTGACCGCGCGAACAAATATCTTCGATAGCATTGCTCGCCAGGCTACGAAACATAGAAACAGAAAACGCAGGTGTGTCAATCGGCAAACAATCGATTAAGTGGTGCGGTATCCCTTGTCGTTCCTCTACAGAAGGCTTAGCGGAACCAATATCCATACCAAAATATACTTGCACGGAGTCCGCGGAAACAATTTCGCCGGAAACTCGTTTTGCAAGTTCGATGGATAATTCTGTTTTGTGGCAGGCTGTAGGGCCTACGATGCAGACAATTTTCTGCCGATTCGATTTGGATTCCATTTTGTTATAGAATTCTTTTAAACATTTTCTCAATGTCCGTCTTCGAAAAACGCACTGCAACCGGACGACCGTGTGGGCAAGTCAGCAGCGTGTCCTGCTCGCGCAACCGATCGAGCAGCGTTTTAATTTCGTCGTGTGTTAAACGCTCCCCCGCTTTAACTGCGTGTTTACAGGCAGACTGCGCAATTGCATCACGAAACCAGTCGTTGGGACGCGCTTCTTCTGAGCCGGATAGAAACTCCAATACATCGTGCAAAAAAGCTCCTTTGAGCGCGCTGCCGTTTACCTGCGGTACGGCAAGCAACGTTACACTGGTCTCCCCTGCATCTGAAAACGTAAAACCAAATTTTTCCAGTTCGTTTTTATTGTTAAAAAACAAATCTGATTCCGATGGCAACAGTCGAACATCCTCAGGCAAAAACAGCGTTTGCGATACGACTGCAGCGCTCTTTGCCATCAAAGCATCATAGAGCAACCGTTCATGAGCGGCATGTTGATCGATGCAATAGACGCTCTCTCCTTGCTGAACATACCAATATGCGTCAAATGCGCATCCAATAATATGATACGGTTCGGATAACGGTTCAGCCGCAGGCGTTTTCAGAAAAATTGGATCGTTTCTACGCGGTTCTGTGATTTCCCGTGGCGGCATTCGAAAGGTCGGTACATGCGGTACACTGGAATACCCGCTTTCGCGGAGCGTAAAACTAGGTTGCTGAACCGGTGTACGCAGGTCGATTTGAGGTTCATTAATTGCTTCAAATGTCTGCGTTTGTTCTGTTTTCTGCTCGTTCGGCTCATGTGTAATCGTTGGAACATAGCTTCTAATCAACGCTTCAGAACATGCTACAACAACGCTTCTAGACACGCGTTGCTCATCTGAAAAACGCACTTCAAGTTTTGCCGGATGCACGTTTACGTCTACCTCGGCAAACGCGATATTTAGATATAAAACCGCAAACGGAAACCGCCCGATCAGGACCCGCGTATCAAACGAACGCGATAATGCATTGGAAAGCGCATTTGAACGGATGATTCGGCCGTTTAGTAATATTGTCTGTCCAGATCGGTTTGCGCGAGAAAGATCCGGCACGCCGACAAAACCGGTAATTTTCATATAACCGTCGTCAAAAGAAACCGGGCAAATCTGTCGTTCTACGCCGATGCCGTAGACTGAAAGCAGCGCGTCTTTTGCGACACCATTTCCAGTTGAGCGATAGATTGTTTTTCCACCGTTTACATAATGAATTGCAATATTCGGCACAGAAAGAATCAGTCTCGCAGCGTAATCTCCAATTGCCGCACTTTCTGCGCGCGCGCTTTTCACAAACTTTAATCTTGCAGGTACATTATAAAACAGATTCCGAACCTCAATTGTCGTTCCGCGTGTGCCCGCGCTGCGCTTGTGTTCGATTAGTTCTCCGCCTTCATATCGAACCATTGATCCAAGCTCATCGGCTTCCGTTTGTGTTTGCAGCGTAACGCGCGCCACAGAGGCGATTGAAGCAAGCGCTTCACCGCGGAACCCCAAAGATCGTATCGCAAAAAGATCATTTGCCGTTGTAATTTTGCTTGTCGCATGGCGAAGAAATGCGGTTTCGCAATCTTCGTCAGCAATACCTTTTCCGTTGTCTATAACCCGAATGCTGTCCAAACCACCGTTTTCGATTTCGATAGTAATCGCCGTCGCGCCTGCGTCAATTGCGTTTTCAACCAGTTCTTTCACAACAGAACTGGGCCGCTCGACGACTTCGCCGGCGGCTATTTGGTTTGCAATTCTTGGCGGTAATACGTGAATATTGGGCATAATTTACTCCAATTTTTACTGCTTCAGCATAGCATGCAGCGCAAATAGTTGGTTCAGCGCTTCCAGCGGCGTTAGTCGGTTGACGTCCGTCTCCTTTAATATTCTTAGTGCGCTTTCTTCCTTGCTTTCATCCAGCAATGATGGTTGCACAGCTGTCTCGAGCTTTGCGGGTTCCCGCTTTGCAGCAATATCCGCAGATTCCAATTGCTCTAAAATTTCTTTCGCACGGGATAGTACTGCTTCCGGTACGCCGGCAAGTCGTGCGACCTGAATGCCAAAGCTCTGATCGGCTCCGCCGCGAACGATTTTGCGAAGAAACACAATATCTTCGCCTATTTCACGAACAGTTACACGGAAATTCTTTACGCCGGGCAACTCACCTTCAAGCTCCGTCAGTTCATGATAATGTGTTGCAAAGAGCGCCTTTGCGCCGCATCTTTTTGCGTCTGCAATATACTCCAGCACCGACCATGCAATACTCAGTCCGTCAAACGTGCTCGTTCCCCGACCAATTTCATCAAGAATCAGCAAGCTGTTTTCGGTTGCATTATGCAGAATGTTTGCAACCTCGCTCATTTCTACCATAAACGTACTCTGGCCGGAGGATAAATCGTCGCTTGCGCCAATACGCGTAAAGATGCGATCCACAATAGCAATATCCGCTTCCATAGCCGGAACAAACGAGCCGATGTGCGCCATGAGCGCAATCAACGCGGTTTGTCGCATATATGTGCTTTTACCCGCCATGTTCGGGCCGGTGATGATCAACAGTCTATCTTCAGTCCGGTTGAGCAGTACATCGTTCGGCACAAACGGTTCTTTCAATGCCTTCTCTATAACCGGATGACGGCCATTTATAACCTTTATCGTGCCCTGCTGGTTTAGCGTTGGACGACAATATGCGTTGTTGGCCGCAACTTCTGAAAGCGAAACATACACATCCAGTTCCGCGATGAGGCCACCGTTTTGTTGCAGGCGGTCCGTGCAACCAAGCAGCACTTCGCGGATTCCAGCAAACAACTCAGCTTCGAGAACGATTAATTTATCCTTTGCGCCGAGGATTTTTTGCTCCATCTCTTTGAGTTCCGGCGTGATAAACCGTTCTGCATTGGCCAGTGTCTGTTTGCGTTCGTAGTGATAAGGCACCTGCGCCAGATACGATTTTGTAACCTCGATGTAGTACCCAAATACGCGATTATAGTTTACGCGTAAGGATTTGATTTTCGTGTTTTCGCGTTCATTGGCCTCAAATTGCTCCAGCCAGGCTTGTGAATTCTCCGCAATGCCGCGTAGCTCGTCTACTTCCGCGTGAAATCCATTTCGAATAAATCCGCCTTCTTTCATATTTGCAGGTGGTTCATCTACAATCGCGCGTAGAAGCAGCGAAAGTACATCTACCATTTCGTCAAGATTACACGAAATGTCGGAAAGAGCTTCGCTTTCATTCGAACGAAGCGTCTCTTTGATGATCGGAACGCGTTCGAGCGTTTGTATGAGCGCAATACAATCTCTTGCATTGACAGACCCGTATACGATCTTGCTGCAAAGCCGTTCAACATCGTACATGCCATGCAATAGTTCTTGCAGCTGTTTGCGTTGCGCAAGGTTTTCTTTTAATTCGTCAACTGCATCAAGTCTCCGTTCTATCTCGGCTATCGATTGCAACGGTCTGTCAATCCAGTCGCGCAGCATGCGCCCGCCCATGCCGGTTTTAGCATGATCCAACAAGTGGATTAATGTATTTTTTTTGTTTCCGCCAAAGCGCAACGGCTGCGTCAGTTCAAGGTTTCTGCGCGTCGTCGCATCCAAAACCATATAACTGCTGCGGCTGAGAACACGCATTCCATTGATATGCGACAACGCATTTTTCTGTGTTTCATCGAGATACCGCATCAGCGCGCCTGCGGCACAAACGGCATACGGCGCGTCATCTGCCCCAAAACCGGAAAGTGAAGAAACGTTGAAGTGACGCTTTAAAATATCCTTTGCGTTCTCCGGCAGAAAAGCGCTCGCGCCATATTGTTCCAAATAATACGAGCTTGAAATCTGTCTGCTTAACAATTGTTGCAAGAAGAGGGATGGTTCCGCGATAATTTCTCGCGGACGAATTCGCTCCAACTCGTCAAGCAAAGCAACAGTCGGTTGTTTCCCGTCTAATTGCAGGAGATAAAATTCCCCTGTCGAAACATCCGCATAGGAAAGACCAATCACATGATCGCCCAATGCAATCGAAGCAATATAGCTGTTTTGGCCTTCTTCGAGCATGCGGTCTTCAATTACCGTTCCGGGTGTAATAATTCGAATTACATCTCGCTCAACAAGCCCTTTTGCAAGCGACGGATCTTCCATTTGCTCGCAAACAGCAACTTTATATCCTTTTTCAATGAGTTTTGCGATATAGTTGTCTACCGCGTGATATGGTACGCCGCACATTGGCGCGCGTTCCGTTAATCCGCAATCGCGACCCGTCAAAACTAAGTCTAATTCTTTCGCGGCTGTTTTCGCGTCTTCGAAAAACATTTCGTAAAAATCACCAAGACGAAAAAACAACAGACAATCGCTATATTTATCTTTTAATTCGAGGTATTGCCGCATCATCGGCGTCATCGAACCAGGCATTCGTCCCTCCGGTCGTTAGTGTTTGCATCCGCCGCAGCCTTCGCAGTCTCCGCTGCAATTGCCGCTTGTGCTTGTTTCCGCACCGATACATGCGTTAATTTCATCATTTACCGCGGTAAGAACAGAGGAAAACGCAGCTTGCGTAGATAAAAGCTCGTCATAAAGCGGATTTTCTTTGAGCTGTTCTTCCAACCGGTCTATATCGTTCGTCAGCGAAACAGCCATCATATCGTCCCCTTCCTCGTCGGCAAGGATCGTAATCAGTCTGTCTCGTTTGTCGTTCATCTCTTTTAGCAAAGCTGCGACTGCGTCGTTCTGTTCAAACGCAACCTGCGCTTGTTTCATGTTGATGAATTCCGCTGAATTGGCGAGCGCTAGTCCGAGTTCTCTGGCAAGTTCTATCATAAAGGTTGGTCCTCCTGTGTTCCATATAATGAATTCTTTCGTACTTTTTCCATTCGTACGGGTATATATTGTCCGATCAGATCTGGCGAGCCGGCAAAGTAGACCATTTTAAAGTTTGAACATTTACCGTAACAAACAGGATCTCCGCGCATATCGCAGTCTTCAACGTGAACAATTCCGACGCGGTCAACATACTTTTCATTGTTCTCGCGAGATTTCTTCTCCTGCAATTCATTGAGCCGGTGCAAACGCTCTCGCTTTGTCGCCTCAGAAACCTGATCTTCCATTGTTGCCGCGCGGGTTCCCATCCGCGGCGAATATTTAAAGGTGAATGCAGATGCAAACCCCACTTGATCAACCAAATCGAGGGTTTGGGAGAAGTCTTCCTCTGTTTCTCCGGGGAAACCGACGATAATATCAGTCGTGATCTCCACATCGTCCATTGCGTTACGAAGTTTTCGGACGATTTCCAGATATCTTTCTCGCGTATACTTTCGATTCATACGAGAAAGAATTTCATTGGAGCCTGACTGCATCGGAAGGTGCACATGATGGCAGACATTCGGCAATGTTGCCATGGCTTCAATCATCTCGTCGGATAAATCTTTCGGATGCGACGTCATGAAACGTATCCGTTTCAGACCTTCAACGCCGGAAACAAGTTGGAGTAGTTTTGCAAATGTCGCGTCTGACAAATCTTTTCCGTAGGAATTTACGTTTTGACCCAGAAGGGTGATCTCGCTATATCCCTCGGCAACCAGTTTTTTGACTTCTTCTACAATTGCCTTTGGATCACGTGATCGTTCCCTGCCGCGAACATAAGGCACAATACAGTATGTGCAAAAGTTATCGCAACCATAGTTAATGTTCACAAAGGCGTTGATCATGCCTGTTCGTATGCTCGGCAAATCGTCTTCGATTTGTATGTTGTTTTCCTCTATCGCCAACGTGCGGGACCCATGCTCCGCGCTCTCAACAAATGCAGGCAAACGCGATAAGAGATTTGTTCCAAACACGATATCGACAAACGGAAAGCGTTTGTATAGTTTTTGCGCAACTTCCGGCTGCTGCATCATGCAGCCAAACACACCAAGAATCAAATTTGGTTTTGCGTCCTTCAGTTCCTTCATGGCTCCAATATTGCCAAAAACACGTTTTTCTGCATGGTCACGCACGCAACACGTGTTGAACAGAATTACATCTGCATTTTCTTTTTCAGACGCGCTGGAAAAACCAAGTGTTTCCAATAATCCGGCTGCGGTTTCGCTATCTCGAACATTCATTTGGCAACCGAATGTTTCTATGTAGTACGCGCCTCTTTCGCTCATTTTTACCTCGCTGAAAGGCGATTTTCTCTCCATGTTATAATTCTCCATTTTCATTCCGCTCCATTATAGCATGAAAAGTAAAATTCATTGTAATGATTTTGTGATTTCCGTGTTGACATTTTTATTTACGTGTTGTATATTATGAAAGTCGCGAAAAGCGGGTGTGCCATCTTCGGGGTGTAGCGCAGTCCGGTAGCGCACGTGCTTTGGGAGCATGGGGCCGAAGGTTCGAATCCTTTCACCCCGACCAATAGTGGCCCCGTGGTCAAGCGGTTAAGACACCGCCCTTTCACGGCGGTAACAGGAGTTCGAGTCTCCTCGGGGTCACCATTTTTTCTAGGACTTGGGCCTTTAGCTCAGTTGGTTAGAGCGGCCGGCTCATAACCGGTTGGTCCGGGGTTCGAGTCCCTGAAGGCCCACCACTTTCCTTTTCAAGATCTGCCGAACGGCAACGTTTTTATTTGGCCCGGTAGTACAGTTGGTTAGTACGCCAGCCTGTCACGCTGGAGGTCAGGGGTTCGAGCCCCCTCCGGGTCGCCAATTTTTGCCTCGGTAGCTCAGCTGGTAGAGCAAGGGACTGAAAATCCCTGTGTCGGTGGTTCAAGTCCACTCTGAGGCACCAGATTTGCTGGCTGGTGTAGCTCAATTGGCAGAGCAGCTGATTTGTAATCAGCAGGTTGCGGGTTCGAGTCCCATCACCAGCTCCAAATTTCCTTGAAAACCAAATAGTCGATTCCAGATATTCTAATACGTGGATGGGTTCCCGAGCGGCCAAAGGGAGCGGACTGTAAATCCGTTGTCACAGACTACGATGGTTCGAATCCATCCCCATCCACCACTTTTTTATTTGCAGGAATGGCGGAATTGGCAGACGCGCACGGTTCAGGTCCGTGTGAGGTCACACTCATGCAGGTTCAAGTCCTGTTTCCTGCACCAAAGACAAGTCGGTAATCCGGCTTGTTTTTTTGTTTTATTTTTAAATTGTATAGCCAGAAGCTATAATTAATCGAAAAAAAGAAAGTAAAGAAATTTCCCTTTTAACTTGTAAGATTTCTTCTATTCGTTGAGCAATCTTATTATTGATTCTTTTGTCTGCTCTGGTTCGCTGTCCTTAATACCTAAAATCGGTATATTGAAACCGCACCTGCTCAATTCCTCTGCAAGCATTTCAAAGAAAACACCTTTTCCTTCCACCTCCGCGTTATCTTTCGATGTGGTATTTATACCGCAGCTTGGAGAGCGATTAATTCCTATAATACCAATGATCTCAAACCCATAATGAATATATTCTTTGATCTGAAATGATGCCTGCTGAACCAGTAGTTCCAATATTCGCTTTGCATCCGTTTGAATCAAGGCGTTTCGAATCCGAGAGTTTTCTTCCAATAATGGTCTGTTTGCGCCCTCTTTATCACCGCGATCAAGACCTAGGCAATTCATTTCCGGGCATGGCAATTGTACGATACCGATTTTCGCATCTAATAGCAAACGTAAAACAGTTTCGTTTGTTCCAGAAAAAGTTGCTGTTCCGTCTGAAATCGAATTTTGATTACAAACGCAATGCGCAAGAAAAATAATCCTTTTCCCTCTATTATCTTGAAACATAAAAATAACTCCTTTAGACCGAACTAATACGCTTTCATAGTATTATACGCTTTATTTTCTCTTTCTATTCATCGAAATAATGATGATTCAATTTAAAACTACTTTCGTTTTTTAGCATTTTATTACTATTTTTGATGTATCTGTACTTCTATGTTATTCTTGAAACATACTCTTTCTTTTCTTCGTTAAACGTATACTATTGTTTAGCAAGGAGAAACTCACATGTTTGAAGAACTATATGCTCGCAGCGAAGACTGGCTGAAATACGCAATTCAAATCAACCTGCTTCATTCGTCAAAGCCGGACAATATCGATTTACTAAAGTCAGCGTTAAAAGACGAGAAGATACAGCAGGCGTTACAGAATGTATCTGCTTTCCACGCAACTCTTGTCACCAACCATAAAAATCCGATGCTGCCAATACAACAACTTCTCTTTCTGCTTGATCTTGGTTTTGATACTGATATCCCTGAAATCCAATCGGCAATTGACGCTATCCTCGCGCACAAAGACGAAAACGGCGTTTATCAGTCGATGACCAACGTTCCAAAGCATTTTGGCGGAACCGGCGAAGATGTGTTCAGCTGGTGTCTTTGCGAAGCGCCCTCTCTCCTGCTGGCTTTGCTGAAATCCGGTGTGGATTATGAGAAGCATATTAAACAAGGTGTAGATTATCTGGTCTCCCTTTATCGCGAAAACGGGTTCCCATGCGCGGTTTCGCCGGAACTGGGAAAATCCCGCGGTCCTGGGAAAAAGGACGACTGCTGTCCGTATGCTACCTTGATTATGGCGGATTTGCTGTCCTACATTCCGGAATACATGGATTCCGAACACGCCAAAGTTTCCGTTCAGTCGCTTTTGAATTTATGGGAAACCAGCCTTTCGCAGCACCCCTACATGTTCTACATGGGAACCGATTTTCGGAAGCTGAAAGCGCCTTCCTGCTGGTATGATATCGTCAGCGTCGCCGGGGTTTTGAGCAAGTATCCGTTTGTGCATGACGATTGGCGTTTTCTGGAGATGATT
>QKAN01000106.1 GCA_003246365.1 Clostridia bacterium | reverse complement strand
TAATATTTCGCAATATTACTTATATATATTGTTATTTTAGCATGCATTACTTTTATTGTCAATAGAGCGCGGTCAGGAATTGTCAAGGAGCGGCAAAATGGATCAGGAAACGTTAAAACTGGAAACCGAGTGGCTCAACGCCGTACGTGCGGAGGCACAGCGGCAATATCACGATGCCACCGCTAGCGACGCTCTGCTGGAAGGCGACGCAATCGAGACACAGCAGGCGCTTTGGGAGAACGTTGGTTCCATTTCGGCAGATAACGGACTGGATCAGCTGGTCGATTTTCTGGAATTCATCAACATCATGAAAAAACAGAAGCGAAGCCACGGCATCCTGACCCAACAAAAAACAAAGTTGGAAAAAATGCTGTTCTCCCCTTATTTCGGGCGAATCGATTTTCGCTTAGAATCTTCCACCGGAGAGAAACCGTTTTATATTGGTGCATTCAGCTTGATCGACGACGAAAACCGGATTTTCGTATACGACTGGCGTGCGCCTGTTTCCGGCATGTTTTACGACGATGAAATCGGCCCCGCTTCCTTTCAAACGCCGCAGGGGAAAGTGGAAGGCGAATTGCTGCTCAAGCGGCAATATAAAATTGTAAACGGCAAATTGGAATACTGTTTTGACAGCGGATTAAAGATCGACGATGAAATCCTCCAGCAGATGCTTGCGCAATACACCGACGGCAAGATGCGCTCCATCGTAACCACCATTCAGCGAGAGCAAAACCGCGCAATCCGCAACGAATCGTATCGGCATCTCATCGTGCAGGGCGCGGCCGGCAGCGGAAAAACATCCGTCGCGCTGCACCGCATCGCATATCTACTGTATCGACATCGGGATACCGTAACCGCGCAGAACATCATCGTGTTCTCGCCGAATCTGGTGTTCAGTGACTATATCTCCAGCGTTTTGCCCGAACTGGGAGAATCCAATACGCTGCAAACAACGTTTGAAGCGTTTCTTTCCGGTGCGCTGAAAACCAAAGGCCGGCGCGAAGGCTATTATGAACGCATGGAGTATCTGCTCACAAAGCGCAGCCATCCCGCCTATGCCGAACGAACCGCCAGCCTGCGTTTGAAGTCTTCCGCCGCGTTCCGGGACGCGATTACGGCATATGTGCGCGAACTTACGGCGCAGGCGGTCGAATTTCCGGCGTTGTTTTGCTCCGGTGTTCGCATCGCGAGTGCGGATGAACTCGCAAAGCTGTTTTCCTATGACTATGCCGCGTTTCCGTACTTCTCCCGGTTCGAAAAATTGCGCGCACGGATGGTCTATTTGCTCGATGCTCATCAGGAGCGGCGCGCAAGGGAAATAGCGGATGCAATGTCCTCCGAAGAAGGATATCTTGACCGAAATGAACTCCGACGGAGGAGCCGCGCGGCAGCAAGGCAGGAGACGCAGCCTGCGCGCGCGGAAGCGGCGCGCATCACCGAGATGAATGCCATGCGCGCCTACACCTCGTTTTTAACCGAAATTACAGAATATCTCCCCGACACGGATACGAAAATTGCAACCTCCGTTTCCCGTTATACGCTGGAAACGCTGCATTCCGGTGTGCTGCATTATGAGGATCAGATCGCGCTATTGTATCTGCAAGGCGCATTGGGCGGCACGCAAAAAACCGCGCAGATCAAATTTCTTCTGGTTGACGAAGCGCAGGATTACACACCGTTGCAATACGAAATCCTCCGTTTGTTTTTTGCGCAGGCAAGCGTTACAATGCTCGGTGATCTCAATCAGTCGATCTCTCCATTTGCCAGTCTCGGCGAATATGATGCGATTTCTCGCCTTTTTCCGGTGGAGGATACGTTGACGCTGCGGTTTACCAAGAGCTATCGTTCAACTGCGGAAATTACTAGCTTCTGCGGCAAGATTCTTGGCAGCGCAAACGCGGTGGAATCCGTCGGTCGGCACGGATCAGCACCGTCGGTCGTTAGGCAGACAAATGATAAAGCAATCCTTGCAGCGATCCGCAGCGATATCGGCGATTTTAAAGCGCAAGGATATGCGTCCGTCGGCATCATTACCCGCACACGGGGAGAGGCGGAAGAGATTTACCATTCGCTCAAATCAGACCAAACTGTGCATGCGCTTCTCGGCGGAGAGGAAGAATTTCCGCGTGGAACGGTTGTATTGCCTGCGTATCTTGCCAAAGGGCTGGAGTTCGACGCCGTTATCCTGACAAACGCGGGCGGCGGCAATTATGCAGTCGAAGAAGAGCGTCTGCTTCTGTACACGGCGTGCACACGCGCGCTGCATGCGCTCAAAATCTATCATACCGGAGAACCTTCTCCTTTTTTGCCGCAACCACCACTCACAGAAATTTAACAGACCAAGAAACCGCCCAAAGGCGGTTTCTTGCTTTATCATTCGCTGCTATTTTGCAATATAAACCGGATATGTATCCACCATGACATAGACGCGCGCGCCGTCGGGGATCGACTCGCCTTTATCAAGCGTCAGCACAACGGAGTCTATTGTTCCGTCTTCGCCGGCATAGGCGGCCGTATTCTTTGTGTAATACAGCGAAAGCGGATGGCCATTCTGATCCGTCAGCAGCAGGCTGTAAACGTGTTCGTCTGCCTGCAGCGTCGTATCAGTAAAGCGGGCGATTAACATTCCTTCTCTTTGTTCCACTGTGATTTCACCTATGCCTTCCGGAAGGCTGGCGTTCTCTCGCTGCGTCAGGCGCACACCGCCGCGAACAAACATCTGCCCCGTTTTAAAATCACTCATACCCATGAGTTTAAGCCCGATTCCATAAAACTCGATCTCGTCGCAGTTTGCAACGGCGATTAAATCCGCATCGCGCGCGAACGTTCCGTCCGCGTTCAGCGGTGCGCTGATGCGATAATACGCAAACGGCATATCCCAGGAACCGATGAAATTGATCTTAAACCCGTCTTCGTTATAGAGCGTCACAAGACCGTTTTCCTCGTGCAGCAGCATTGGATAACGCGTAACTGCCGACGGGTCGATGGCGGATGTTCCGTCCTCCTGCAATCGTCCTTCAATAACCCAAAGCAGATAGTCTCCCGTGTCCGGCATATCCACAACACCCGCAATATAGTGCAGGGAATCAAACCCGATCTGGTTATACGAAGGCAGTATAGACGGCGTCGGCACAGAGAGACGGCTAAGCTCCAGCACGCTCTGCTCATCGCTCTGAGCAGCTGCAACAAATGAACCGGAAGCTGATGTACCGTCGTTGATGTGGAATACCAACTCCTGATGGATTGTGCCGCCTGCCTTGCCTCCAAAAAACTTCAATCCAAAACGGGAAAGATTCGTTTTATAATCTGCGTCGATGACAACCAAAATGTTTCCGTTTTCGTCCGCCTTCCAGCTGCTCAACGGCGGCACGATATTCAGAAACCGGTTTGTCGCGCCAACGTCTACTCGATATCCTTCGTTGCCGTCGATCGCGACGGAGACGCTGCTTCGCTCAAACGCAGAGAGCACATTGTCTCCATCCTGCCGCACAAACAGAGAAATTGTGAGCGGTTCATTTGCGTCAATTTCTTCCGGCGGGGTTAAAAGCGTTGCGCCGAAGCTAGTCGTCACGAGCAGATTCGCGCCGTCTTGCGGCATGCTCTCGCCCGCCGTATAGCAACGCGAATCCGCTTTACCTGCGGTAGTCAGCGGGTAGTCATACGGCACGAAAAACACCTCGCCGCTCTCGCCAGCAATGTATACTCCGTCAAACCCCAGCGCAGGAGAACCGTTCAGATCGTTCCGCGATTCGGTGATGCACTGGTAACTCCAGCGCAGTGTTCCATCCGGATTAATGCAATAGAGCTTTCCTTCACCATTGCCGAAATAAATGTTGTCCTCCGCGTCCACAGCGGGAGACGATCGGATGGGCTCGAGCGTGTCAAACTCCCAAATCGAGCTGCCTGTTTCAGGATCGATGGCATACAGCGTACCGTCCGTGCTGCCCTGTATGATCGTGCCGTCGCTTAACTGCGCCGGGCTGGCATAAATGTGGTCTTTTGTACCAAATTTCCAGAGTAATTTCCCGCTGTCCTGCGCAAAGGCGCGCACAAATCCGTCAAACCCGCCGACGATCACCGCGCCTTTTTCAGACGTGTTGGTCAGCAATGTCGTTGCCGCAACGGTGCCGAAACTGCCGCTCAACCAGATGCGTTCTCCCCCGATTTCGTACGCAAACACATTCTTTAATATCTGGTTGTCGGAGGCAAAAAAGATTCGTCCCGTTTGCTGGTTAACCGAAGGCAGCGACCATACCATCTCATTGGCAAGGTAGGCATATTCCCGTTCGCCCGTTTCTCGATTGAGCGCATATACGAGATAGTTGTCGTTCGGGGCTAACAGCGTGCCGTCCGGCAAAATGCCGATATTCCCTTCAAACCAGTTCACGTTATAGGTTTCAATGTCGTATTGCGCTTCCACTTCGTCTGTTGTTTGCGCTTGTGATTTCCACAAAATTTCGCCAGTTTCGCGGTCAAGGCAATATACGTTCGCATCCCCGGAGCCAAAGTAAACATGGCCCTCGTCGTCCAGCAGAGCGGATGAATCGATGATTTCTCCTGTTTTGACGCTCCATGTTACCGATCCATCCGGCGCAAAGCAGTAAAACACCGTATCCGCCGAGCCAATATAGCAGTTGCCCGCCGCATCCACAACGGGAGACGAGAATATCCCTTTTCCCGTGCGATAACTCCAAGGCAACAGCGATTCATCCGTCACCGGTTCTACCGCGCTTCTGCCGTTGTTGAGCGCATTCGCGCGGAATTTTGCCCAGGGGCTTGTAGAATCGAGCGGGAGATCATAAACAAACGTGCCGCCCGCAAGCGTCTGCGTCGTTGGCGCAGGCGATATGTCATATTCGCCGAAGGGAACCAGCAAAACCACAGCAACTGCTGCGCCTATCAGGATTGCTCCCAGCAAAATCTTCCAACCGATACGACGTTTCCTATTACTTTTTTTTGCATTTTCCGTTTGTTGTTTCATTTGCTGCCCCTCCTGTTAAACATCCAGTTGTTCCATACCCTTTTTCACTAGACATGCCTCAATTAATTACCCAATTGCGCCCTGCCAGTTGCAGAGCAAACACCGCAGAGCAGCATTCTTACCGCACGTTTTTGCAAATCGGCAAAATCCGCTGTTTTCATCTGTTCGCTCTCAAGCATCAGCCTTTCCATCGCGTACGCATAGATGCGACTGAAAAGTTCCCGGTCAAACGGTTCCAAAAAACCTTCGGTTATGGCTATTTGCATGACGGAAAACGTATTTCCCCAGCCGGTTTCCAGCCAGTCGGTCATACGCCGATACGCCTCTGGAAACGCGCGCTTGAGTTCGCGCATCCGGTATTCGTGAAACGGCATTTCCGGCACGACGCAAAGCAACCTTTCCACCCGTTCCAACGCGTTGAGCGAAGAATCGCTTCGAATACTTGTCTGTTCCTGTTCCACCGCATCAAAATAAAACGTCAGCGCACGGTCGACCAGTTCATCCTTGGAGCGCACCATTTCATAGAGCGTTTTTTTGCTGATGGCTAAGCGTAAGGCCAGTTCATCCATCGTGAATTTTGCCCCCTGCTCTTGATACAACGCAAATGTTTCGCGATATAGGTCTATTTCGTTCGTCATAGCTGCCTCGCATATTTTTTTGTTCAAATTGTGATATAGATTTTTAGAAATACTTGATAAACTGATTTGGTTTAATGAGTTTATTATAACAGAACACAATTCGCATGCAACTATCTTTTGGCGATGCAGCGCAGCTTTTCTATGTTATAATAGCAAAAGCAAACAAATGTACTCTTTTTGGAGAAATCGTTTTGGAAAAACGCCGCGTCGCCGTTCGCACTTTGGTAGAAACCGTATTGCTGTCGGGCAGCATCTCGCCGTCGGCTTCTTCCGCGCGTTTGTTGGACGGGATTCGCGGACATCAGGCGTTGCAGCGCGTGGCGGCGGACGGCGCGCAAAACGAAGTGTCTGTTTCCGGCGTCGTCTCTTCCGAACTGATCGAACTGACTGTTTACGGCAGGATTGACCGGCTTTACGGCAAAGAGCGTGTTGAAGAAATCAAGACGACCTATCTCGACAGCGATCATCTCCACGGCGGAGACCCGCAACACTGGGCGCAGGCAAAGTGCTATGCCTATCTGTTTAGCATCATCGAATCACTCCCGCAAATTGACGTCAGCCTGACGTATTTTCATCTGGACACAGGCGAAATCACCACATTTACAGAGTCTCTTTCCTTTTCCGCGCTGGAGGAATTCTATCTTTTGGTTACGGGGCGTTATCTCGCGCTGCTGGAAACGGAATACCGGCACGAGCGCGCGCTGCGCGCCGACGGTAAAGCGCTGGCGTTTCCATATCCGTCGTTTCGAACCGGTCAACGGGAATTCGCTTCGCAGGTGTATTATGCCATCCGCGAAAAATCCGCGCTGCTTGCGCAGGCGCCGACCGGCACGGGCAAAACCATGGCGGCGCTGTTCCCTGCGCTCAAAGCGGTTGCAGACGGTCATACGAACAAGATTTTTTATCTCACCGCGCGAACAACACAGCAAGAAGCCGCGATCAACGCGGCGCGGCTGCTTGACGCGCCGCATCTGCGCGCCGTTGTAATCTCCGCCAAAGAAAAAATGTGCGTATATGATCAGCCGATTTGCCGCGAGGGAGACTGTCCGCGCGCAACGGGATATTATGACCGTCTCGGCGAAGCACTCTCAAGTATGAGTGAAATCGACGGCGTATTTACGCCGGACGAAATTCGAGCGCATGCGTCGCGGCATTTCCTCTGCCCATTTGAGCTTTCGCTGGATCTTTCGCTCTCCTGCGACTTGATCATTTGCGACTATAACTACGCGTTCGATCCGCGCGTTCGGTTGCAGCGTTTTTTTACAACGGGCAGAGGCGGTTTTGTTTTGCTCGTCGACGAGGCGCATAATCTCCCCGACCGCGCCCGCAGTATGTATTCCGCCGCACTTTCCCTCTCCTCAATTGCAGAAACGCGGAAATCGGTTCCGAAACAGGCGCGAAAAAGCCCGCTCTATCTTTCTCTCAAAAAGTTGGAAAAAGCGATCTCCGCCTGTTTTGATGAAATCGATCCACCGCTCGCCAAAGAAGAACCACCGGAAACGCTCGCGTCGGCAATTGAGACGGCGCTTGACCAGCTTTCCGCCGAAACGATACCCGCCGACCGCGCACTGGCGCAACAGCTATCCTTCGATCTTTCGACGTTTCGTTATATCCTCGAACTCTACGACGTCAGTTACCGCACCCTCTACGAGGGCGGCAAGACCACGCGAAAAATCACCCTGTTTTGCACAAACACGGCAGGAAAGCTGGCAGAAGTTTATAAGAAATGCCGCAGCGAAATCCTCTTTTCTGCAACGCTGACGCCGTTTTCGTTTTATCGCGACTTGAGCGGCGTTAAGGCGGAAACGCCGCTGCTCTCTCTGCCTTCTCCCTTTCCGCCGGAAAACCTTGCCGTATATCATCTGCCGCTGGATACGCGTTACCGCGCGCGGGAAGCAACCATGCAGGCGGTTACGGACGCAATCTGCGCGTTTGTCTCCGCGCGAGAGCGGGGAAATTATCTCGTGTTTGCGCCGAGCCACGCATACTTAAATCAACTCTCCGGTTTACTCAAAGATGCTCTGCCGGATGTTCATTTCGTTGAACAATCTCAAAAGATGGACGACGCAGCGCGCGCGGATTTTCTCGCACAGTTTCAGCCGGACAACGAGGGCGTTACCATCGGCCTTGCCGTAATGGGCGGCGTATTTGCGGAGGGAATCGACCTGCCGGCCGAGCGCCTCTGCGGCGCGGTGGTCGTCGGCGTCGGTCTGCCGCAGCTTTGTCTGGAGCGGGACGTGCTGCGCGACGCATATGAGGAAACTTACCAAAGCGGCTATCGATATGCCTATCAATATCCCGGCGTCAGCAAAGTTCTGCAGGCCGCCGGTCGCATTATCCGCACGGAAACCGACAGAGGTGCGCTGTTGCTGATTGACACTCGCTATGCTCAGGCAGAATACCGCGCGTTGCTGCCCGCGCACTGGTCGGTCCGGCGCGTGCAAACAGCCGCATCTCTGCAGGAAGAACTCGTTCGATTCTGGCAAAATTGAGAATAACCACGCTGAAAAATCGCGATGAAGAAGCGCGGCATTTCATTGACCCGCGTGAAAAAAGCTGATACACTGCTGACCGTATGAACAAGAATCAAAGAAATAATGCATTTAAAGCTGTTGTGTTTGATATCGACGCATGCCTGATCGACTCCGCGCCGAATCTCATCGCTACGCTCGACCGCGCGTTGATGGACACCGGCGGCAAACATCACGACGAAGTCTATTTACGCAAGATGCTCGGTTTACCCGGCTCCGCGTTGGACGATTTGTTTGACCTGCCGGATTGGGAGCGCACTTTGCGCGTCTGGAGCGATTATTACGCGCCGCTGGCAGAGACAAATATGCCCTTTGAAGGGATTACTCAGCTGCTTTCCGCCATCAAAACTGCGGGACTCCCGCTCGGGGTGGCAACCTCGCAGGGACGCGTGCTGTATCTGGAGCATTTTCACAAATACGGCCTGATGCACTTTTTCGACCTTGCGGTCTGCGCAGACGATGTGGCGCATCCAAAACCCGCCGCGGATCCACTGCTGTTTGCCGCAAAGCATTTCGACATTCAGCCCGTGGAAATTCTGTTTCTGGGCGATGCGCCGTATGACATGCAGTGCGCTTCCTCCGCCGGAGCCAAAGGCGCGCTTGCGGTATGGGGAACGACGGATCGCACAATTCCGGCGGATTACTATCCCGAAACGCCACTGGATGTACTGCCGATTCTCGGTTTGTCGCTCGAATAAAGGTTGATTAAGAAAACCCCCGAACATTTCGTTCGGGGGTTTTGTGTTTCAATCCGATTACAGAATCCGCTTGCCAATTTTGCCAAAGGCATTTTTGCCGGCGTATTTTGCCGCGGAACCGAGCTCATCCTCGATGCGCAGCAGGCGGTTGTATTTCGCAACGCGATCCGTACGGGACGGTGCGCCTGTTTTAATCTGTCCGGAGTTGGTGGCAACTGCGATATCCGCGATGGTCGTGTCCTCCGTCTCACCGGAGCGGTGGGAGGTCACGGTCGTGTATCCTGCGCGCTGCGCCATCTCAATGGCTTCCAGCGTTTCGGTGAGCGAGCCAATCTGGTTAACCTTGATCAGAATCGAATTTGCGTCCTCCTCGTCGATGCAGCGGGCGAGGCGTTTTGTGTTTGTCACCAGCAGGTCGTCGCCAACAAGCTGTACTTTGCCGCCGAGTTCTTTGTTGAGCGCGTGCCAGCCGTCCCAGTCTTCTTCTGCGAGGCCGTCTTCCAGCGAAATAATCGGATATTTCGCCGCAAGGTCTGCCCAGTAAGCAATCATCTGGTCGCGGCTCTTGAGCGTGCCGGTTTTCCAGAAGAGATAGCTGCCCTCTTTGCCCGCTTTCTTCGCCTCGTCAAACATTTCGGTCGACGCGGCGTCCATGGCGAGCATGAAATCCTTGCCGGGCACAAAGCCCGCCTTGGAGATCGCTTCCAATAGGGTTTCGAGCGCTTCTTCCTCTCCAGACAAGTTCGGCGCAAAGCCGCCTTCGTCGCCAACCGAAGTGCTCAACCCCTTTTGGTGCAGAATGCCTTTGAGCGTATGGAACACTTCCGCACCCCAGCGCAAGCCTTCGGCGAATGTCGGCGCGCCGACAGGCATAATCATAAACTCCTGACTGGAGATGTTGTTGTCCGCATGTTTGCCACCGTTGATTACATTCATCATCGGTACGGGCAGCACATGCGCGTTGACCCCGCCGATGTAGCGATACAGCGGCAGATCCAGCGTCTGCGCCGCCGCTTTTGCCGCCGCGAGCGACACCGCGAGAATTCCGTTTGCACCAATCTTGCTCTTATCCGCTGTGCCGTCGATGGCAAGCATCGCATAGTCAAGCTCCCGCTGGTTCGTCACATCCATGCCGACCAGTTTCGGTGCCAGCTTGTCCTGCACATTTTTAACTGCTTTTTGTACGCCTTTGCCCAAATAGCGGCCTTTGTCACCGTCCCGCATTTCAAGCGCTTCATATGCACCCGTGGATGCGCCGGAAGGCACCGCCGCCCAGCCGACTACGCCGCCGCTGGTTGTTACTTCCGCTTCTACTGTCGGGTTTCCGCGGGAATCGAGGATTTCCCTGGCGGTAATCTTTGTAATTGTCTGTCTGCTCATCTATCTTACCTCTGCTTTCGTTTATTTTTGCCTATGACCAATGCATAGGTTTGATTTGCTTGTATATCATCACCCTAGCACAATTGAATCGTTTGTCAAGCGATTGCGTCACACCTGCGCGCCCCGCGCCGCGGTTTTTGCAACAAAGTCACGATATGCAAGTTTTTTTACTATCTTTTCTGTTCCATATCACTTTTTTGTGTTAAATATTGTGATTGCTTGTATATATGTTTTCATTGTATTATACTCATTTAAACAGTTTATATGGGTAGAAACTTTGCATTTCATCAAGCTATATTATTGGAGGTTGTATGAATCCTGAAGAAAGCCAGATCTCGTCCTCACCCGCGTCCCTTCCAATTTCCGATACGCAATCCTCCTTTTCACCTGCTGCGGATGCGCTGAAAATTCGTTCGAGTGAAGAGCGCACATTGTTTCCGGTATTCAACGGCGTTATCGGCGCACTGCTTGGCAGTATCCCCGGCATCGTTGTCTGGATCATCCTCGGGCAGATGGGCTATATTGCCGGCATTGCGGGTTGGCTGATGATCATCGGCGCAAAATTCGGCTATAAAAAGCTCGCAGGTGGTATCGATAAACTCGGGTCCGTACTGTCTCTGATCATCTCGCTGCTCATGCCAATCGTCAGCGAATATCTTGGTCTTGCAGTCTCGGTCTACCGCGCATTTCATGCCGAATATGCCGTAACCGTTGGTCAAGCGCTGCAATCCGTGCCGTATTATTTAGGCGAGTCCGATGTCGTCACCCCAATCATTAGTTCGCTCGTCATCGGCTACATTCTGGTTTTAGCGGTCTATTTTTCCTCAAACGCTAAAAATCGCAAGCAGCAGAAAGCAATGCCGGACTTAACCCGTAAATAACTCATGCATACAATTAAAAACTCGACTTAAAAAACTCGACAAAGTTTCTTAATGCTATATGCAGGCGTAGAATGCACTTTCGATGCATTCTAAACCATTTTTCGAGCGGCACATAAACAATATCATCACCCAACCGATCCCGCGCACGAAAGTGTTCGGGATTTTTATTTGCTGATGCTCAACATGTTTTGTTTTCAATCCGCTCAATGCGTTGACGATAGACACAGTAGATAATACAATGAAACAAGTTCATGCATTTGATCACAAAAAACGATAAGGACGCCGTTCATTATGAAGCAAAAACTCCGCGCTCTTTCTCCCGCGATGACGTTTATTCTGCTTTTCAGCATTGTCAGCCTTCTTTCGGACATGACGCATGAAGGAGCCGCGAGCATCCGCGGCGCGTATCTCTCCTTGCTCGGCGCATCCGCGGCAACAATCGGATTTATCTCCGGTTTGGGTGAACTCTTTGGATATTCCCTGCGTTTTTTATTTGGCAAGTTCGCCGACAAGACGAAACGCTACTGGCTCATTACGATCATCGGATATATAGTGGATGTGCTGGCGGTGCCTGCGCTCGCGCTCGTAGGAGAGCACGGTTGGATATTTGCAGGCGCACTGCTCGTGGTGGAACGAATTGGCAAAGCGATTAAAAAACCTGCCAAGAGTACGTTGCTCTCGTTTGCCGCAACGCAGGAGGGAATCGGCAAAAGTTTTGCCATTCAAGAGTTGTTGGATCAGATAGGCGCATTTTTAGGGCCGGTGATCCTCTATCTGGTGTTATTGTTTAAAACGAGCGGAACAGATTTGCAACGGTATTCCTTCTGCTTTGCTATTTTGCTCATTCCGGCTCTTGCGACCATTGCCATGCTTATGGTCACCCGGCGGAAATTCCCGAATCCAGAACAGTTCGAGCCCGAACCGAAAGAATATATCCCTTTCAAAATTGATCGCAAATTTCTGCTTTACCTCGCGGGCATCAGTCTCTTCGCGTTTGGGTTTATCGACTATTCCCTGATCATCATGCATGTAACCCGCTCATTCTCGGGCGTCGCTTCCGGACTAAGCGAAACCACCTCTCTTGTCAACAGCGGAACCATTCCTCTGTTGTATGCCGGCGCCATGCTGATTGACGCAGCGTCCGCCATGGTATTCGGTCTCATGTACGACAAAAAAGGCGTTCGCGCGTTGATTATCTCAACTGCGCTCTCTGCCCCGTTTGCAATCTTAATCTTCGGCGCGTCGAGCAACACGGCGTTGCTCATTGGCATCGCCATGTGGGGCATCGGCATGGGCGCGCAGGAATCCATCCTGAAAGCGGCGGTCGCAAGCATTGTGCCCAAGGCCAGTCGCGCAACGGGATATGGCATTTTCGAGTGCGTGTTCGGCGTGTTCTGGTTCCTTGGCAGCTGGCTTCTCGGCATATTGTATGACTGGAGCATACCCGTTATGATCGCCGTATCCATGGGCGCGCAGCTGCTGTCGATTCCGCTTTACTTCCTTTCGGCAAAAAGCAAAACCTGATGAAAACATAAAACCCGCCGCATGGCGGGTTTTTTATAATATTTGAAGATTCCCAGAATATTCGTGTCCGACTTTAGTTTTTCATAAATATATAGGTATGCAGTTATTTATATTTGTTACTCGTTTTTCCAACGCACGCCGCGCTCAAACGCGGCCCGTACAAGCCGATAAACATATGGATTGAGACAATATGCGGGATTTTCGCGAATCACGTCTTCATCCTGCCGAAGGCCGGCAAGAATCGCCGCACCGACCGCAGGACTTCTGGAGACGCCCGCATTGCAGTGGATGATCAACTGATCGATTTCGCGCCCGTAACGGAGCACAAAGGAGCAGATTGCATCTGCTTGTTCCTCCGTCATAAGATTCTGCCAAAAAGAACGCTCCGCCGCGTCGTCAAAGCACAGGCGAAGCACGCGCGGCGCGGGATATCGTTCCTCGCAGTCGCG
Organism: Clostridia bacterium; assembly: GCA_003246365.1. Taxonomy (GTDB): domain Bacteria; phylum Bacillota; class Clostridia; order Christensenellales; family CAG-138; genus UBA7703. Next base: position 19,513 of record QKAN01000106.1, on the reverse strand, counting down.
TTGATGATCCATAATCGAGATGAGCGCCGTGCGTTCCGGCGCGCCGTAGACAGCATATTCAAGCATTTCCCGCGTTAACGGCGAAATTCTAATTTGAAACATGCATTCTCCTTTCATGGCCATTTTCGCTGTATTTTTAAGTTCAGTATACCATGTATATGCAATACTTAATCACTCGGGTATACGTTTTTTAGCAGAGCTCCATACCGATCTTAACTTGCCGAATGGATTGACAAATTTTCGGCTTTGTTATATCATTCATTCTGATTTGGAATTGCGCGCACTACGTTAAATCCCGTTTATACGCAGTTTCGCGCTCCGTGCAAGCGGCGGCGTGTTTCATACATTTTTCTATGAAATTATGCATATGCCGGTGCGGTTAGCATCGGCGTTGTATTTTGTAAAGGAGGTATATCCTGTGTCATTTACTGAAAGTCTACTCGTTGCTCTGTTCCTCATGGCGATTGTATTCGTCGCTCTGTTCTCGCTGTATTTGTTCGTCACGGCATTCTCTCTGATCGTAGAGACGGCTGAACACGCAATAAAACGCAAAAAGAACGCGTAGTAACAAACACTCGTTGAACGAAAAAGGAGAATACAATGTTATTAACCGACGCGCTAGCAAAACTTTGGGGTACATCCGGTTTCACCGGTATGAACTGGCAATATATGGTCATGGTCCTCGTATCGCTGGTTCTGATTTATCTTGCTGTTGTTAAAAAATTCGAGCCACTTCTTCTCTTGCCGATCGCTTTTGGCATCTTGCTGAGCAACCTGCCGATGACCGGCCTTATGGAACACGCCACCGATTCTGAAAACGGCGGCCTGCTCTATTATCTCTATCAGGGCGTAAAACTCGGCATTTACCCGTCGCTGATCTTCCTCGGCATCGGCGCAATGACCGACTTTGGTCCGTTGATTGCGAGCCCGAGCAGCCTGTTCATGGGTGCCGGCGCACAGTTTGGTATCGCCGCTGCGTTCATCATCGCGAACGCGCTTGGCTTTGCCCCCGGCGAAGCCGCGTCCATCGCCATCATCGGCGGTGCGGACGGCCCGACGGCTATCTACCTGACCACGCGCCTTGCGCCGGATCTGCTTCCGGCCATTGCGATCGCGGCATATTCCTACATGGCGCTGATCCCGATCATTCAGCCGCCGCTCATGCGTCTTATGACCACGAAAAAAGAGCGTGAAACCGTTATGGTTCAGCTCCGTCCGGTCTCGAAGCTTGAGAAGGTTTGCTTCCCGATTATCGTCTCCATCCTCACCATTCTGCTGCTTCCGGCCGTCGCCCCGCTCATCGGTATGCTGATGCTGGGCAACCTCTTCCGTGAGTGCGGCGTGGTCGAGCGTCTATCCGACACCGCGCAGAACGCGCTGATCAACATCGTCACCATTTTCCTCGGCTTAACCGTCGGCGCAACTGCTTCTGCAGACACATTCCTGCGCGCGGAAACGCTGATGATCATCGGCCTCGGTCTTGTTGCGTTCATGTTCAGCACATTCGGCGGTTTGCTGCTTGGCAAGCTCATGTATGTTCTCACCGGTGGCAAGGTGAACCCGCTCATCGGTTCCGCGGGCGTTTCCGCCGTTCCCATGGCGGCGCGCGTTTCGCATCTGGAAGGCCAGAAAGCCAACCCGAAGAACTTCCTGCTCATGCACGCTATCGGCCCGAACGTGGCCGGCGTTATCGGTTCTGCTGTCGGTGCCGGCGTTTTGTTGGCGCTCTTCGGCAAATAAGCGATATCTCGTTTCAAAGCAAAAATCCGCGCTTACAGCGCGGATTTTTTAACGCAATTTTACGCAACATGTGTTGATTGAATTTTTTATATTGTCTATAATAGTGAAAAAAGAGGAGGCTTGTAGCATGGGATTATTAAAGAAGCTGCTGGGTATTGGCGTAACCGCAGGCGCAACCGTAGCCGCCGTTAAAGTAACCGAAAAAGTTCAGGAAAACAATCCTGACGGCATACAGGACGTAAACGGAGACGGCAAGGTTGACGCAAAGGATTATTTTGTTGAAGTAAAGAAAGCCGCCGCCGAAGTATATCAGGATGCCGCCGCCGCCATCAAGGAAAAAGCGCCGGAATTTTCACACAAAGCCGAAGAAGCGGCGCATGATGTAAAAGAAACCGTCACAAACGCCGCCGAAACCGTTATGGAAAAAGCGCCCGAATACGCGCAGAAGGCAAAAGAAGCCGTCAACAGCGCGGCAGATACCATAAAAGACAAAGCACCGGAATATGCGCAAAAAGCGAAGGAAGCCGTGCTCGGCGCCAAAGACGCCGTTGTCAACGCTTTCGATTCGAAAGACGACGGAGCGCCCAAGGCGTAATCTGTCAAAAACAGCAAAAACAGTATTTCTTCTCATTCCCTGCGTTCATGCGCGGGGAATTTTTATACCCTGCATCCAAGTGTATTGCTTTTAATTAAATTTACGCGTGTTCATACGCATATTCGCATTGCCCATAAACGGATTGAGGGGTACAATAGCTCGTATACAGGGGAGTTTCTATAGCCTCTCGCATCCGGGATGAAAGCCCTCCCGCATCCCTATCGGAATCATCCTATCGTTGAGGAGAAAACAATTATGAGCAAAAAAGCGAACGACCCAACCCGGCGACCGCGCTGGTCCTGGTACTTCTATGACTTTGGCAATTCTGCCTACGCCTCCGTTATCCTGCTCGCCGTCTACTCCGCATACTTTAAAAACGCGGTTGTCGGCGGAGCGGAAGGTACACGCCTATGGGGTCTTTCCGTCGGCATTGCGGCGGTGATTGTCGCAATCATCTCTCCGATTCTTGGCACGATTGCAGATTATTCCAAGGCAAAAAAAGCGTTTCTTCTTGCTTTTACCGGCGTTTCAATCGTCTTTACCGCCCTGCTTTTCTTTGTCCGGCAAGGGGATGTGTTCACCGGTATGTTGTTTTTCATTTTGGCGGAAATCGGCTATCGCGGCGCACAGGTGTTTTATGACGCGTTGTTGACCTCCGTCTCCACACCGGAAAACATTGGCACCGTTTCGGGCAAAGGCTGGGCAATCGGCATGCTTGGCGGAATCGCCGCGCTGCTGCTCGTGCTCGTCCCCATTCAGCTGATCGGCAATTCGGTCATTCCATATGCGTTTCTCATCACTGCGGCGTTCTACCTGTTGTCCTCCATACCAACACTGCTCTGGTTGAAGGAAATCGACGAAGAATCCGGCGAAAAACCCGAAGTTGGCAACATCCGGATAGCGTTTTCGCGCCTTGCGCATACCTTCCGTTCCATCAAGAGCTATAAGGAGTTCATCAAATACACCGTCGCTTTCCTCATCTACAACGACGGCATTATGATGCTGATGGATTTTGCCGCAATCATCGGGGCGACGCTGTTCGGCATGACGCAGATTCAGCTGATCTTGTTCGTCATCGTTATCCAGATTTCCGGCGCGGCTGGGGCACTGATCTTCGGAAAAATCGCAGACAAGCTCAGCAGCAAAGATTCCGTTCTCATTTCGCTTGTTATACTAATCGCCTGTATCGCCGCGTTGTTTTTCGCGAACAGTCTTATGCTTTTCTTTGTGGTCGGTTTCTTTGCCGGGTTCTCCCTCTCCGGTGCGCAAGCAGTCAGCAGGACGATGGTCAGTCAGCTTGCCCCGGCCAACAAAACGACAGAGTTTTACGGGTTTCTTTCGGTCGCCGGACGCACTTCAACCTTTATCGGTCCGCTGGTGTTCGGCACCCTTTCTTACCGCATGAACAACTGGTATCTCAACCGCGGGTTCAGCACTACCATATCGGAGCATTACGGTCTATATTGGGCCATCGGTTCGATTCTGCTGTTTCTTATCGTAGGACTGCTGTTATTACTGCTTGTGCGGCGCGTAACGGCAAAAGACCCGATTCGCTACGACACGACGAAATAAACGATACAATTAAAAACGCTTCCGAATCAAATTCGGAAGCGTTTTTTGTTCTGCGTTAATCAGGCTTTCTTCGCTAAAAAGCGAAGTGCCTCAAGATATCCTTCCAGTCCGTGTCCCTTAATGCTCGCCACGCACGCGGCGCGAATGTAGGAGACATGCCTAAATTCCTCCCGCGTATCAGGATCGGAAATATGCACCTCAACCGTCGGAACACCGACCGATTTGACCGCGTCCAATATCGCGATGCTGGTGTGCGTGTACGCGCCGGGGTTGATAACGATTCCGTCCGCGGTCCCGTATGCACCCTGAATCGCGTCAACAAGCGCGCCTTCGTGATTGCTCTGTACAAACGAAACATCTACGCCCAGCCGTTCCGCTTCCGCGCGAATCATTTCCAGCAGGTCGGCATAGGTGCGTTTGCCGTAAATATTCGGTTCGCGCAGTCCGAGCAGGTTCAGGTTCGGGCCGTTGATCACGAGTATCTTCATTGTTTCCCCTCCGGTTTGGTCTCATCCGCGTGTTCGCAAAAATCATCCCAGATGCGCTTTGCCGCGTCTTCCTGTGTTGTATTGTTGATAATCGCTGCATCCCGGAACCGTTCATAAAGCGGCGCGCGCTCCAACCGCATTTTCTCCAGGTCTGCGTTGGCCGAAAGCGGTCGTCCCTCCCGCGCAAGCAGCGAAAGATCGCGCTCAATCTGGTAGATTCGTCCGTTTTGCTTCAGCGAGGCATAGTTGCGCTCGTCTTTGACGATGCCGCCGCCCGTCGTTAGAATCAATCCGCTCTGTCTGCCCCAAACGCGCGCCGTTTCGCGTTCCAGCTCTCGAAAATACGGTTCTCCATTTTTCGCGAAGAGTTCGGGAATGGAACATCCGGCTGTTTTCACGATTTCTTCATCCAGATCGATGACCGGCCGGTCGGTCAACCGCGCAAGGGCGGCGCCGATGGTCGTCTTTCCGCTGCCCGGCATGCCGATGAGCACGATATTCTGCGTCGTCTGCCGCAGCAATCGCAGAATGCGTTTGTTTTCGCTCGCGTCAATTTCCTTGTCGAAAAACAGTTCTTCCGCTGCTTTTGCCTGTGCAACCAGCATACTCAACCCGTCCGCGCAGGAGATGCCGAGCGCTTCTGCGCGCAGTAAAAATGCTGTTCTGCGGGGATTATAAACGAGTTCCAACACGCCAATGCACTGCGGAAAGCGCGCGGGATCCGCGGGCATTTCTCCGGTGTGTGGATACATGCCGACCGGCGTCGCGTTCATGAGTATCTCCGCGTCGGAATGACGGCTTAGGTTCTCATAGTTATCCACTCCGCCGCGGGAAATCACGACAACTTCTCTTGCGCCTGCGGTTTTTGCGGCATACTGCGCGGTCAGCGACGCTCCGCCGCTGCCGAAGATGACGACTTTTTTGTCAGAAAACGAAACGCCGGCGCGTGACGCCATATATCGAAGACCGTAAACATCCGTATTATATCCCTTCAGCGTGCCGTCCGCGCGGCGCACAAGCGTGTTGACGCTTCCGATTTCGCGCGCCGTGTCATCCAGCTCCGCGCAGAAAGCCATCACATCCCGCTTGTAGGGAATCGTCACGTTCAACCCGCCGATGTCTTCGCGACGTAGAAAATCGCCAAGCGATTCCGGCTCCAACTCATACAGCGCATAGCTTTCGTTTCCGAGCGCGGTATGAATCGGCACAGAAAAGCTGTGTCCCAGTTTTCGCCCCAGAAGACCGTAGATGCGCTCCATGTTTTAAACCACCGCGTAGTTGCCGAGGAAGTTAAACAGCTCGCTGTTGCGCTCCAGCTCCTCGAGCATGGGCAGCACGCCCGGCTCACGCACCGATGCGTCCAGATCGAAATAAAAGATAAACTCAAAATTACGTCCAACCACAGGGCAGCTCTCGATTTTGCTCGTGTTCACGCCGTAAGCGGAAATCTTGCTCAACAGAGATTTCAATGCGCCCGGTTCATTTCTGCAGTCCAGAATCATGCTGATTTTGTTCGATCCGGCATAGATGATCGGGTTCTTGGCGATGCAGATGAACCGCGTGTAATTGTTGTCGCTGTCCTGAATGTCGTCTTTCAATACGCTCAGGCCGTACAGTTCTGCGCAAGCATGGGAGCTGATTGCCGCAGCATGGGGATTTACGCCTTCGGCAACCATCTGCGCCGCGACGGCTGTGTTCGCGCAGGGTACCACGCGCACTTTTCCGTTTAGGCTTGCAAGATACCGACTGCACTGGCCGATCGCCTGCTCGTGCGAGTAAATCTCCGTAATATCGGAAAGCTTTGTTCCGGGCTTTACCAGAAGTTCATGGCGAATATGCAGCGTTGTTGCGCGCACGATGGAAAACCGCTTTCTCAACAGCAGATCGTAAACCGAGCGGACGGAACCGTTCGCGCTGTTTTCAATCGGCAGTACGCCGAACTTGCAAAGGCCAGATTCGACCGCGTCGAATACCGCCTCGAAGCTCTTGACGTAGACAATATTTCCGCGCGGCAGAAGCTTGTCGCAGGCAGCCTGCGAGTTGCCGCCCTCCACACCCTGGCAGGCGATTGTTCCCGTGCGGGGGAATACCTCTTCCGGCGCGGCAAGCGCGTTCTCGATATAGGGACGCACGCGCGACGGCGCGGAATACAATTCCGTCTGGCGTACTTTGCTCAGCTCAATCAACGTTGTAAAGAGCTGATAGGCATAGGCTTCCATTTCCCCCGCCTCCGCCTGAATGCGCGCCAAAATCTCACGCTCCCGTGCCTTGTTGAGCACAGGAAGCTCTTTTTCCTGCTTGTATCCGGCAATCTGCTCGCCGATGTGCATCCGCTCGATGAACAGTTGCAAAATCTGACTGTCAATGCTATCGATCTGCCCGCGAAGATTCTCTAAATCCATTCCTGTTTCTCCTCCAATATGATATCCAGTAACACTAGCGCCGTAACCGCCTCCACCACAGGCACCGCGCGATGCGCGACGCAGGGATCATGCCGGCCGTGTACAATGAGTTCCGTGTTTTCGTTTTTCGAAAGACTTACCGTTTTTTGCGGTATCGCGATCGACGGCGTCGGCTTCATGGCAACGCGCATTACAAGCGGCTGTCCATTTGTTATGCCGCCAAGAATACCGCCGGCATTGTTCGTTATAGTCGTTACTTGACCATCCTCGCCGATGCGGAACGGGTCGTTGTTTTCGCTTCCGCGCAAGTTTGCCGCGGCAAATCCCGCGCCGAACTCAACGCCCTTTACCGCCGGAATGCCAAAGATCGCACGGGAGAGACTGCTTTCCACCCCGTCGAACATCGGCCCGCCGAGACCTGCAGGGATACCGATTGCCGCGCACTCGATTACGCCGCCAACAGAATCTCCCGCATGAGACGCTTCTAAAATCGCACTTTGCATGCGCTTTCCCTGCGCGTCATCGAGCACGGGAAATTCCTTTACCGCCACTTCGTCAAACAGCGACTGCGTCGGAGCTTGCGGAAACGCCTGATCCTGTATGCCCGCTACCGCCGCAAGGTGCGCGCCGACGAAAACGCCGCGCCGGGCAAGAATTTGCTTTGCAATTCCGCCCGCGATGCACAGCGGTGCGGTCAACCGCCCGGAAAAGTGTCCGCCGCCGCGCATGTCCGCTTGTCCGCCCCATTTAACAAAGGCGGTGTAATCCGCGTGTCCCGGTCTGGGTTTGTCGAGCAGTTCCGAATAGTCGCGCGAACGCGCGTCGAGATTTTCAATGATCGCCGTCAGCGGACTTCCGGTTGTTTTTCCGTCAACGAATCCGGAGAGAAACACCGGACGGTCCGGTTCGTTTCGCGCGGTGGATAATGCGCTTTTCCCCGGACGGCGGCGATCCATAAACGCCTCCAGCGCGGTTATGTCGACCGCTTCTCCAGCGGGCAGTCCCTGCATCGTTACGCCGATGGCACGCCCGTGCGATTCGCCGAATATGCCGACGCGCAACACAGAGCCGAATTCAGATGACATGCGAGTTCCCTCCCAGCTTGTTAAAGTCGGCAAAGAACGCGGGATACGATTTGTTAACCGCGTCCGCGCCGGAAATCAGCACCGGCTGTCCGCAGCAAACGGACGCAACCGCCGCCGCCATCGCAACGCGGTGGTCATGGCAGCTTTCCGTTTCGCCGCCTGTCAGCGTGCCGCCTGTGATGACGAGCGCATCGGGCAATTCTTCGACACTGCCGCCGAGCGCGCGCAACATCGCCGCGATTGAAGCGAGCCGGTCGCTCTCCTTCAGCCGGAGTCGGGATGCGTTCATCAGCCGTGTTTCTCCGCCGGCGCATGCGCCGAGCACGGCGAGAATCGGCAGCAGATCCGGCGTTTCGCCGACGTCGATTTCGCACCCGTTCAATGGTGCGGGCGACACCCAGATTGCGTCCAGCGACGCGGTGACCCGCGCGCCAAACGCCGCAAGCGCGCCCAAAATTGCTTTATCGCCCTGCGGCGATTCGCGATCCAGTCCGCGAACACAAACAGGTGCGCCAAGTGCGCCCGCCGCAAGAAAGAAACTCGCGTTGGACCAGTCGCCATCCACTCTCAGTTCAACCGGCGATCTTGGCCGCCGTTTTGCCGCAAGCGTGTAGGTTCCTTCGTTTTCCAATACTTCCACGCCAAAGTGGCGGAGATCATGCAACGTGATATCGACATATGCCGCGGATTCGAGCCGCGTGGTCAGCGTGATTTGCGCCGGTTCGGCAAGCATCGGCAGCGCTAGCAGCAGCCCGGTTAAATACTGAGAACTGACATTGCCCGGCAAAGAAAATTCTCCGCCCGTCATGCGGCCTTGAATCGAAAACGGAAGTCGGTCGGAAGAAAACGATACGCCGTGCGACTGCATCGCCTGCATCAGCTCGCCGATCGGCCGCTCCGGCAATCGTCCGCCGCCGGTAAAGCGCGCATTTTCGCACAGAGCCGCCGCAACAGGCAGCATAAAGCGGAACGTGGACCCGCTTTCCCCGCAGTCCAGCAGCGGGTTTTCGGCGGCTTTCGTGATGCCGCGCACGCGCACGCCCTCCGGCATCATTTCAATCGTTGCGCCCAGCGCACGAAGGCAAACAATTGTCGCGTCGATATCTTCGGATCGTTGCGGCATGAGAATTCGCGTTTCTCCCGCGCTCAGTGCCGCAAGAATCAATAGTCTGTGTGCGTCGGACTTGGACGGAATTGCGGAAATCGTGCCGCATAGTTTCGCTGGATTGATCAATACTTTCATCGTTCATCCTCCAGTCCCGCGCGAAATACCTGCTCAAGCTGCTCGACAGGCAGTTCCTTGAGCACGCAATCGCCAATCTTCTGCGGAACAACAAGTGTAATGCTGTCTCCCGCGCGTTTTTTATCCGAAAGCGCGGCGTTTGCCAGCGCATCCGGTGAAAATTCCGTTGTAACGGGTAACCCGTTTTTTACGAGTACGGACTTGATTCGTGCAGAGATCGGCTCCGTCGCCCAGCCGAGTTGTTCCGCCGCCTGCGCAATCGCCGCCAGACCGACCGCAACGGCATGCCCGTGCGGAAGCGTAAACCCGCTGCATTTTTCAATCGCGTGGCCTACGGTATGCCCGAGGTTGAGCGTTTTACGCAGCCCTGTTTCCGTTTCGTCCTGCTCCACCACGCGCGCTTTGAACGCAACGCAGCGGGAGACAATATCGTTTATCTGTAAGTTTACATGATCGGTTTCAAAAAGAGAGAAAAGAGATTCGTCGTCGAGGATGCCGGTCTTAATCGCCTCCGCCGCGCCGTTTGCAAACTCGTCCGGCGAGAGGGTATTGAAACAATCTGTGTCGCAAAGAACCAAAGACGGTTGATGGAACAACCCCGCGAGATTTTTTCCCGCGGTCAGATCCACCGCGGTTTTACCGCCGACGGAGGAGTCCACCGCCGCAAGAAGCGTAGTCGGAACCTGAACATACCGCACGCCGCGCAGGTAACACCCCGCCGCAAACCCCGCCATATCGCCGGTTACGCCGCCGCCGAGGGCAACGACGCAATCTTTTCTCGTCAGACGCTGTCCGGCGAAGAATTCCAGAATATCCGCAAGCGTATGCATGCGCTTGTTTTGCTCCCCGGCAGAAAACACATAAGAGCAAACGTCATATCCCGCGCCTGTCAAGCTTTCGTTCAGCGGGGATAGATACAGTTTAGCAACATTGCTGTCCGTTACAATCGCAATCCGGCATGTGCCGATTGCGTCGCGAATGAGCCGTCCGCTTTCGTGCAGCAACCCGTTTCCGATTACAACGCTGTATCCTTCCCGCACGCGCACGGGGATTACACGCTGATCCATGTGTCAGTTTCCTCCCGCAGTGGCTTTTTTCTCACGTCCGTCTTTTAAAAGCGCCTGAATTTTTTCGGCGTCGCGAGCCGCCAACGCATCATGATATTCATTCAGGTGTTGAATCAATATCTCGAGCTGCTCCGTCAGATAATCCGCGTCGTCCATAAACAGTTCCGTCCACATCGCCTCGTCGAGATGCGCAACGCGCGTCATATCCCGAAAGCTGCCCGCGGAAAAACCGCGCCGGCGCTGCGCTTCCGGCGATTTGATGTATGCGCTGGAAACGATGTGCGCAAGCTGCGATGTGTATGCGATGATGCGGTCGTGCTCGTCCGGCGTGGAAAATGTCAGCGTCGCAAAACCGATGTCCATAAAAAACGACTTGAGCTTTTCAAGCATGATCATATCCGTGTTGGCATCCGGCGTGAGAATCATCGATGCTCCGGTATAAAGATCCACGCTGGAGTTTACAAACCCGCCGCGCTCACGCCCCGCCATCGGATGACCCCCGATATACGCAAACCCGTGCGCTTTCGCAATCGGCGAAAGAGATGCGCAGATGTTGCGTTTAACGCCGCACAGATCAACCAAAATTGCATTTTTCGCGATCAGTTCCGCATGGGTTTCAACCCATTTTAACGCGGCTGCCGGGCGGATCGCAACCAGTATCAAATCGCACTTGGCAAGCGTTTCGTCCGTCAACGGTCCGTCAATGGCGCCGCTGAGCCGCGCGAGCGTCATGGTTTCCGCATCGAGGTCAACGCCCCAAACGGTATGCGCCGTACGCACCTTGATGCTCTTTGCCATTGAGCCGCCGATGAGACCGAGGCCGACGATTCCGACGTTCATCCGTTACGCCTCCTGTTCCTTCAAAAACGCATGCAGTGAAAGAATCTTCTTGTTCAGCTGGTCAAACGCCTGCGGGTTTAAACTCTGCGGACCGTCGCTGAGCGCATGCGCAGGATCGTTGTGCACCTCGATTAATAGCCCGTCGCACCCCGTTGCAACCGCGCCGAGCGCGAGCGGAGCGACCAGAGCATATTTTCCTGTCGCGTGGCTCGGGTCGATGATCACCGGCAGATGCGTCAGATGACGGAGTACCGGAATAGCGGAAAGATCCAGCGTGTTGCGCGTGTAGGTTTCAAACGTGCGGATGCCGCGCTCGCAGAGGATAACCTGTTCGTTGCCGCTCGCCATAACGTATTCTGCGCTCATGAGCCATTCTTCATAGGTTGAAGAAAGCCCGCGCTTGATCATAACCGGTTTAGGCTGAGAACCAAGCAGTTTGAGCAGGTTGAAGTTCTGCATGTTCCGCGCGCCAACCTGAATTACGTCCACATCTTCAAACAACTTAATCTGGGAAGTGTCCATAATTTCGCTCACGATGGGCAGTCCGGTTTCCGCGCGGGCAAGCTTCAACAGTTCCAGTCCCTGCGCGCCCAGTCCCTGGAAGGAGTATGGCGAGGTACGCGGTTTGAATGCACCGCCGCGCAGCATGGTCGCTCCGCTGGCTTTCACGGCTTTTGCCACTTCGATGATCTGTTCCTCGGTTTCAACCGAGCACGGACCCGCCATGATCGTCAGCGTTCCGCCGCCAACCTGCGTGTTGCCGACCTGGATGACCGTGTCTTCCGGGTGAAACTTTCTGTTTGCATTCTTGTAGGGTTCCTGAACGCGTTTCACATCCTCAACGATATCCAGCGCGTTGATCAGGTCGATGTCCAACGTGGACGTATCCCCGACGAGACCGAGAATCATTTGGCTTGTGCCCAGGCTTGTGTGAATTTGAATTCCTTTGCCGAGCAACCAGTTTTTCAGGCTTTCCAGCTGATCTGGATTTGGGTTCGGTTTTAAGATGACAATCATAATTTTCTCCCTCCGGCATTAAAAAAACCGCAGCCTGTTTGGCTGCGGTTGCATTCTGACCCTTTGCCGACCTTGTCAGCGCGACCCTGCGATTTCAGCCAAACCAAACGAGACCTTACCAAAATAATAGCTGGTAAAGTAAAAGTAGCGGTATTCGGCTGCGCTGGTGATTTTCGACATTGTTGCGCTTCCTTTGCGGTTTCGCTTTCGCGATTGTTGACAATTTATCACGTTTACTATGAAATTGCAATAGTATTCCTGAAAAAATATATAATATATGGACTTTTTATCATCTAAATCGTCATATATACAAATATTTTGTCGTTATGCTTCCGGTATCACAGCCTCTGCGAACGTTTCGCGCACATCGTATACCCCGGGATCGCCCGGCAAATTTGCATGCGCCTGCATATAGGCGCGGATAGCGGGCGTGCTTTCGAGGATTACAAATTTGTCGTAGGTCTGAATCTGTCCCATAAACGCATCGTCGGTAAATTCGCTCACCGCATCCACCTGCGAAACAAAGAGGAAATATCGCGCCACATACGGCAGATAGTAACTGGAAACCTGACTGTCGGTGTCCGAAGCATAAAACAGATAGCGGGTGTCGTTGTCCAGCGCGTGCCAGTTATCCCCAACCATCGTCTCCACCTCAGACGGCAGCGACGAAGAATAGGACTGTTTTATGCTGTTCATGCCGTTCAGTTCGGAAATCAGCATCAACGAAGCAAGAATCGCAAACGCGAGCGTTGCCGATTGATACAGATTCTTCGTCGTCAAACTGCGAAATGCACGATAGTCCCTGCGCTCCCCCTGCTGCACATAAAACGAGTCTTCCACGTCCATCGTTATCTGCATTGTCAGCGCGCCAAGCAGGAAAAGAATCATGCTGGATGCATACCGCTCAAATCCGGCAATCCGCAGCGCCTCGTCCAGCGGCATGGATACGATGTACATTCCGAGAATACCGCCATAATACAGAACCACAGCAAGATCGAGGAATAGCAGCGTTTTGAGCAGTTTCCAATGTTTATGAAACACAAACCGCGCAACGAGATACGCCGCTAACGCTACGCCGTTAAAGATCAGGAACCCGAATGTCGTCAACTGCTTAACGTCTGTTACGGTCTGCAAAAACAGTTGCACGATCGATTGAATCTGTTCCGGCGTTTTATCAATCGCAAACGAAGAGAGCGTTTGAAAATCGTAGCTGAATTTTGAGGAATTATCCGGAAATGCCAAGGAAGTATGGATATTCCAGAGGATCAGCGGCACCAGCGAAATGATAATCGTTACCAAAGCGGCCCAGAAAAACGGCCTGAGTTTCGCATCCTGACGCTGCGTTTGCACGGAACGATGCAACAAATAAACATAGCCAAGCAGCGCAAAGAAGATACCCGTGTTTTTCACGATAACCAGCAGCCCAAGCACCGGCAGGCTGGCAACGCATGCGCGCAGAAAACTCTTTCGTTCGGACAGCATCACGCCGATGGCTGCAAGCGCAAGCGCGGGCAGAAGAAAATCTACCAAAAGATTGTTGATGCGGATGCTGATGTTAAAATACGCCATGATCGAGCAGCCAACGCCGATTAACGTCGCCAGCAAAAACCGCTTTTGATCGCGGATTACGCCGAACACCGCATAGAAGCTTGCAAAGAGAAGCATCGACTGCCCCACAAGCATAATTCCTTCGCTGTTGCCAACAATTCGACAAACGTAGTATAAGAAAGATGAACTTCCAAGCGGATAACTCTTAAAGTCAATAATCGCACTTGCCGCATCCGGTATGCGGTCGGTGACAAGCATATATTTCACAACAACTGCCCAATGCGAGAAATTATCATAATGCACAAAGCGGGTATTGATTAGCGACACGGCGATCAATATGAAAACGGCGACAAACGCCAGATTCAATAGGTTCAACGACGAAAGATTATATGCAAGCTTAAGTTTTTTCTGAATTGCCAACAGGATTAGCAGAACGATACCAAGGCCAAACAGCGCGTATGCCGCATAGAGCAAAACACCGGCCAGCCCTGCAAAATACATCAGCAGCGCCAAGCCGGAAAACACAAATATATAACTTGCGCGCGGGGAAATTTTCCAATACGTGCGCACGGCGGCAACATATCCCGCCAAAGAAACAAGGAACGCAACCAGTCTTAAAACAGTCATAATCGTTTCCATACGGATATACACGCTCCTTTTTTCAACGTCCGCGTGAACTAAATCACGCGGACGCCTTATTCACTTGTTCGCGGCGGTTTGCCGCTATGATTTATGCCAGGACCTTTTTCTTCGCTCTGCGCGGACGCTTCGTTCCCTGATTATACTCGAAGATCCAATCTTCGAGAAGCGTCTGGAACGCTTTGCTTCCGACAAGCTCTTCCCAGTTCGTTACCGAATAGAGCGTTACACCGGATGTGATCAATGATTTTTTCGTGTTGACCAGTTCGATCCGGATCCCGTTTCGCGGAACCAGCGTCAAATGATCCACAACTTCGCTCAATCCTCGAACCAGCATAAACTTAAAGTTGAAATCAACAATCGTTCCGCTGACCCCTTCCTCAAACCGGACAAACCGTTCCAGCTGAATCCGCGGCAATGCGCGCATTTCGGAATGCTGTTTTTCCAAGCGCAGGCTTGCGTTGTTGACGATATCGTCGAACGCGGTGACCCAAACATTCATCGACTTCGGCAGCGAATGCGGGCGGTCATAAACGAGTTGTAGATATTCTCTACGGTTGTTCTCGTTCATATCCGGCTCCAGCTTCACATGGTAAAGCCATTGATTGCCGGAACTGTTGATGTAGACGATGCGCCCCTTAACCTCCGCGCAATAGCGGTCGCTGTGCAGCGTAAAGTCCAGCGTTTCGTCATCCGGCAGGTATGTCGGATGCTTTAGCAGGAAGAGAAATCCGCCTTCGGAGATATTCTTTGTTACCGCGGAAATCGGCTTGTCGCGATAGGTCAGGCGAACCGGAATGTCCGCCAGAAAGCGCTCGCTTGCGCGATATGCTTTGCGGCCCATCATGAAATATACCGCGTACAGCAGGTTCGTAATGTTGAGAATCAACCAAAACGCGATGAAGCTGCTGTAAAACAACGCCGTGCCGTACTTTCCGCCGAGATAACGAATCAAGCCCGCAATCGACATGCCGAGCATGATCAGCTGCGGCACAATGTAGATCAGGTTGGAGTGCTGCGGTTTGCTCGTGCTCTTGTCCGTCACCTTGAACTTCAGCTGCTTGACGCCGATGGTTTCCAGAAACACCGGGATAACAAGGAACGGCGCAAGGATCGTATCGATGATCTGGTTCCAACGCTGGTTTCGCGTGTCGCTGGAAAGGCAGCGAACAGCAAGGCTGTAAAAGATGTATTGCGGTCCCCAGATCGCCATAATCTGCCAGAACGTCGTGTGTACCACCTGCAAGCTAAACAGCGCGAACATGATCGGCGCAAAGGTAAACACCAGTCTGCGGCCGAACGACCACCAATAGGAATACGACAGCAAATAGCTGATGCGTGCGCTGAGGGATAGCCCCTTATTCCGCGCAAGTTTCGTATTGCGTATGGATTGAATTACGCCGCGCGCCCAGCGGACACGCTGCGTTACCATGCTGCGGATACTGGTCGGCGCAAGGCCGCTTGCAAGCGGCTCCAGCGTTGAATAGGTGGTGTACCCCTTGGACTGGATTTTAATGCCGGTTTCAAAGTCTTCCGTAATCGTGTCCGTCGGAAATCCGCCAATTTCTTCCAGCGCTTCTCTGGAAATCACCGTATTGCTGCCCGTATAGGCCACCGCGTTGGTGCTGTTGCGCATCACGTTGATCTCGCGCGAGAAAAAGTCCTGTTCATTCGGAATATTCTGCTCGGCATACAGGTTAAACTGGAACAAATCCGGGTTATAAAAGCTTTGCGGCGTTTGAATAAACCCGATTTTATACCCTTCTTCCATCTCCTCCTGTGCGCGCATTACCCATTCGCCGTTTTCTTTCCGCCGCATCCGCGGGAGGAAGAAATACGGTACTGTTTTCATTAAGAACTCGCGCCGCGCGATCATATCCGCGTCAAACGTCGCAACCAACGGCGAGTGCGTTTGATACAACGCGTTGTTCAGGTTTCCGCTCTTTGCATGTTTGTTATTTGCCAGCGGAAAATAACCAACACCAAACGCTTCGGCCAGTTTTCCCATCTCCGGGCGGTTACCATCGTCCGCAATATAAATGTGTACTTTGTTTTTGTCCGGATAATCCATATGGGTCAGCGCATTTACCGTTTTATACAATAAATCAACCGGCTCATTATGCGTCGCAACAAAAATATCCACGTCGGGATACCAACTTGCGGGTATCTCCGGCAATGCCATATCTACTTTGTTGGCTCGATTTTTCCGGTAATAGAGTTCGTATGTGCCAAGTGCAGCGGAAATTTCGCTCACCAACAACATGACGCCGAACACCGCTGTAACCACGCCATCCCTGAGCGGCAGCGTGAAAAACGCACGCCATAACAGATAAATAATGGATGAAAGCGTGGCAAAAAAGAACATCGTGTTCTGAAATCGTTTATTTTGAAATAGTTTTCCCATTTTCATTTCCTCATGATCCGTCGATACTTTTCGTTCAACAGTGTCATTGCCCGAACATGCGCTCTTTCATATTGAAAGATGCCTCCACCTTCTCTTCCATTGTAATTTCACAATGAATTGTGTCAACGCCGCCTTTCGTATACGATCCATACATTTGCTGTTAAAGCTTCTTGTCACGTCGCAACAAAATTTATTCGGGACATGCTTGCACAATAATACGAAACACTTGTTCTTTCCGTGATAAACGCACATGTGTGCTATTTTTCTTAATTTTCTTAATTTCTGATGCTATTGATATTCATATTGTTACATCTTTACAGAAATTTTGCAATAGTAGTTGCCTCAAAATTTAAATTATTTGACTTTCTTGTAACGATTTATTATGATGAAAGCGTATTTTCTCTGGCATTATTTGTTGTTTCACAACATTTTTGTTACACGGTTTCCCAAATAATAGTGTAAGTGAATGAAGCGCCACATTATACTGTACTAGAAGCAGGTGCGCATATGGATCACACATACGATTCCCCGTCATTCGCGCGCGGCGAACTGTTGGACACACTGAGTATTCAAGTGTGGGTGATGACAGACGAACGGACATATGGTTATGCAAACGTCGCTCACGCGGCGTTTTTAGGCAAGTCGCGGGAACAGATCGAGCAAAAGGATATCGCCGATCTTTTACCCCCGCTTAACGCAAATATCTGTATTGCAAACAATCGAGAGGTTTACCGCACAAAAAAGCCGGTTTTAAGCGAAGAATGGGCGCTTGACGCGGCAGGAAGCCGCCGTCTGCTGCGCATCCTGAAAACACCGAAACTCGATGCATCCGGTCGCATTTTATACTTAAGTTGCACGGCTGAGGATATTACCGAGCAACAATTTATTGCAGAACAAAACAAAACGCGCGAGCATGTTTTAGACGCCATCGTCCGCTTTTCCCGCGAACTTTTTTCGGATAGTCCCGATGCTATCGAACGCGGATTACGGACACTAGGACAGGCTGTTCTTGTAGATCGCGTTTACTATTGGGAAAATCATTTTGACACGGATGCAAACATCTGGCTTACCAGTCAAAAATATGAGTGGTGCAACGAAGGCGTTACAGCCCAAATTGATAACGAAAATCTTCAAAATATCCCGCTCGATTCGTTTGCTGATTTCATCGGTCCATTGTCCAAAAACCAACCGTACATCGCGCATGTGCGGGAAATTGAGAACGCTGATACCAAAGAGATTCTGTCCTCGCAGCAAATTCAATCGATTCTGGTTCTGCCGGTCTTTGTCGGCGGTTCGTTCGCCGGCTTTGTCGGTTTTGATTCCTGCACCCGTGAAAGAAACTGGCAGGAACAAGAGATATCGCTGCTTCAAATGTTCATCGAGCTACTCGGAAAATCCGTCTCAAAATCCAATCTGCAGCGCGAGGTGGAACAAACCCGAGTCAATTTCGATAATTTCTTCAATACAATCGACGATCTGCTTTGCATCTTCGATAGTTGTGGAAAGTTTTTACATGTTAACGAAACGCTGAAACGCAAAACCGGCTATTCGGAATCAGAATTAGTCGGTCAAAGCATTTCCATCCTTCATCCGCCCGAGCAAGAGGATGAGGTCAAAGCCACACTCGAACGCATTATTGCAGGGGAGGAGCAAACCTGCCATATCCCGATGCAAACAAAAGACGGGATTCGGTTTCCCGTTGAAACAAGCGTTTGCAAAGGCGTTTGGAACGGCGAGCCAGCGTACTTTGGCGTTGCGCAAGATATGACGCTGCTGGAATTTTCCGCCGAGAAATTCTCCAAGGCGTTTCACGACAGCTTGCTGCTCAAAGTAATCGTAAACATCGATGACAGAACGCACATCGACGTGAACGAAGCGCTTTGCAAAGCGCTCGGATACAAGCGGGAAGAAATCATCGGTAAAACACCGTTTGAATTAAAGCTGTTTGCAACGCAGGAAGATGCAAACGTAATAATCGACGCGTTCAAGGATAAGAAAGCGATTCAAAACGAAGAACTGACGATACTGGACAAAGCCGGAAACAAGCATCCCGTCGTCATGAACGCCAGTCCAATTCGAATCGGCACCATGACGTGCGTCGTGGTCAGCATGCTCGATATCACCGAACGCAAACAAATGGAACGGCAGCTGCAGGTATATAACGAACATCTTGAAGAGATGGTGCAGGATAAAGTGCATGAACTTTCAGACGCACTCTGGGGCACGGTCAGCTCGCTGGTGCATCTTGCCGAATCGCGGGACGACATCACCGGCGGACATTTAAGGCGGCTTTCGGAATCCTGCCGTATCGTTTCGAGTATGCTCTCGCTCAACAGCGTATACAGCGAACAGCTCTCTTATGAGTTTATCTTAAACATTCAGCAGGCAAGCCTGTTGCACGATATCGGAAAAGTCGGTATTCGGGACAGCATCCTCCTCAAGCCCGGAAAGCTCACGCGCGAAGAGTTCGACGAAATGAAAAAACACACCACCATCGGCGCGCAGACGCTGCAGGAGGCATATCCGCGCTATCAAAACAACAGCCTGTTCAAGATGGCAATTGAGATCGCATATTATCATCACGAACGCTGGGACGGAAAAGGCTATCCAAAGGGCTTGAAAGGCGATCAAATCCCGCTTGCAGCACAAATCGTCGCAATTTGCGACGTTTATGACGCAATGCGTTCCCGGCGCACCTATAAACCGCCTTTTTCACACGAAGAAACGCTTGCGGAAATCCGGCGCGAGTGCGGAACGCACTTTAATCCAATCATCTGCGATGCGTTCTATCGTTGCACGGATGAAATCCGGCATCTTTACGACACCTTCTCGCTTTAAGAAACAAAAAAACAAGACCGCCGGATGATATCCGG
>QKAN01000163.1 GCA_003246365.1 Clostridia bacterium | reverse complement strand
GGTGGGCGTTCCCAATCGCGGAAGTCGTTACCGTGCTGCTTGCGATATTTATGTTTATAAACATCTATAACGCGCGCATCCGAACATTGCCGTCGGAGCCGCCTCAATTCTAAGTTTTTCCCGGCGCGTTCTACGCGCCTTTTTTTATTTCCTTTCAAACATGGCGTTGACGCAACCGGTCCGGTATGCGAAAATAGCAAAAAGGGGGATGGTGAACAATGGAACGTATCGGAAAACAAGAGTATTACCTTTCTATCGCGGCAGAGGTTGCCAAGCGCTCTACCTGTCTGAGGCGGCAATACGGCGCGGTTATCGTTAAGAACGACGAAATTATAGCAACAGGATACAACGGCGCGCCGCGCGGCGAGGAAAACTGCTGCGACGTCGGCTCCTGCTGGCGGGATCGCCATAATATCCCCCATGGCGAACAGTATGAAAAGTGCGTCGCGGTGCATGCGGAAGCAAACGCAATTATCAGCGCAAGTCGGAATGAGATGATCGGGAGCACCATCTATCTCTCTGGCTTTGAGGGGTTGGATCGCCCGATCGAAAACCCCGCTCCGTGCGTTATGTGTTCGCGTTTAATCAAAAATGCGGGAATCGCGCATGTGATCAATCAACTAGGAGAAATTATACTATGAACCAAATGCGGGTTGGAGACGGTTCCGTCGTCCTGCTTGCGGGCGGAGGCAAGGTATATACTGACGTTGCCGCCCGTTTTACCAGAAGCGAGCGGGGATTGAGCGATATCATCGCGTCCCCCTATAACGCCGATCTTGTGCGCAGCATCATCGAAAAAGGGCATCTTGCCGCAACGGAGTTCGACTATTTTCTGTTTGGCGTTGAAGGATATTCCCGCGTCACGGAAGTGCAGCTTGTCCGCAAACGCCTCGCGAGCTATCTGATTAAGAGCGGTCGCGTGGACAAAGGCGGAAAGCGCGCGTATGACGTCGTATTGCCGGATGGAATATTGCCGCACCGTGCGGAATGCACCCTTCCAAGCGGAGAAAAAGTGTCGCTTGGTGCAGTTGATCTACTCAACATGCTCGAAGAATGGTATGACGCGGGCGTAGTTGCCGGTTATAAAGAAGAAGACCTTCGTTATCTCAAACCGCAGGCAACGGAGTTTAAGGCGCTCATTGGAATGAATGCGCATGCGCTGCTCGATTGGTTTAAAATCCGCTGCTGCATGAACGCGCAAACCGAAATCCGTGATTTAGCCAACAAGATGCTGCGCCTGTGCAAAGAAGCAGCGCCTGCGCTGTTTCTGGACGCGGGACCAAGTTGTGTTTCCCTCGGTTATTGCCCGGAAAACGAGTTTCAAAACCCCGCTTGCCATATCATTCGAAAAAAAGATGCGCTGGAGATATTGAAACATGCCGCAAAACGTCCGTAAACAACATACGGTCTGCAAAAACTGCAAAACGCGCTTTATCGGCACATATTGCCCTTATTGCGGCGCAGAGAACGGCGCAAAACATGCGCGCAGAAGCAGCGGGGGCTTGATTGGCGGTCTGTTGCAGTTTATCTTTTCTTTGATTATCCTTGCGATATTCATTGCGATAGCGTTTATCGTTCTGGATTATGTTGCCTCTGCAAGCGGAGATGCGCACGGAGCCGCGCGCGCAATTCTGGATAGCGTTCGCAACGCAGTTCCGAATAGCGTTTGGGACTATTATGCTATGTTCAAATCGCAGTATCTCGACCGCTGGGTCGCGGCAATTACGGACTTTTTCGCCGTAACGTTTAGCTGACAATTGAATCATTTTGCACATAAAAAGGCCCGGTATTCACCGGGTCTTTTTGCTTCTTAATCCGTTACGCAGCGACGCAATTCCAGCCCACAATCAGCAAAACAAGAATCGACAGACCGATTAGAGCGGCGCCAATCATACCCTTCATTCCCAATTTCCGTACTTTTACCTTTAAAAGGAATGCAGCGGCGGTAACCAGCAAACACATTGCATACAAAAACAAAAAGCCATTTTTCATAACAGGCCGCAAGGTATAGATCAGCGGTATGATGAGCGCAACTGTCGTAACAGGCAGCCCGTCGTAATATACTCTGCGCGTGTTTTCGGAAAATTCCAGTTCGTCTTCCGTAACGTTGTAGTATGCCAGACGGATCAGCGCGGCTAAAACGAACGCAATCAACGCAAAAGTTTCATACCATTTCGTCAACCCGACGGAAAATCCGATAGCCGCAGGCAGCACGCCAAAGCAAATCATATCCGCGAGCGAGTCGATCTGAATACCGAACTTTTTTTCGCTCTCCGTGCGCTTTTTCGTGCGCGCAATCGAACCATCAAACAAATCGCAAAACCCGGAGATCATCAAACATACGATCGCCATGGAAGTGCGCCCGTACATTGCCAGTCCGATGCCCAAAACGGCGCTGACAACGCCAACATACGTCAGAATTACCGTGTAATTATAAAACCCTACCATCCGAATCTCATCCGTTCCCGATTTTTTATGAATCCCTTTTATAAGCGTGGCATTAAATTCTCAATCAAGCATAATAAGCCAGATACCACTCAACAAACTTGCGCAGGCCTTCCTCGACCTTTGTCTCCGGCGAAAAGCCGAAATCTCGCTTCGTCTCGGTGATGTCCGCATATGTCTTTTCGACGTCCCCTGCCTGCATCGGCAGAAAATTTAACAATGCTTTTTTGCCGATCGCGTCTTCCAGTGCATGAATAAAATCGATCAATTTCACCGGTTGATTGTTGCCAATGTTATAAATCGCGTAACGCAAACCGTTTTTATCCGGCGCGGGCGGAGAAAACAGCATCCGCTCGATACAGCTTGTCACATCGTCAACGTATGTGAAATCGCGGAGCATATCCCCGCCGTTATACACATCGATCGGCTTGCCAGCGATAATCGATTTTGTAAATTTGTAATATGCCATGTCCGGTCGCCCAAAGGGTCCATATACCGTGAAGAACCGCAGCCCAGTTGCAGGAATGCCAAACAAATGCGCATAGGTGTAGGCAAAAAGCTCGTCGCTCTTCTTGGTTGCGGCATAAAGCGAAACGGGTTGGTCGACACGGTCTTCAATGGAAAACGGGGTTTTCTCGCGGTTGCCATAAACCGACGAGCTGGACGCATAAAGAAAATGCTCGACCGGATGGCGGCGCAGCGCATCCAAAACATTGAAAAACCCGACGATATTGCTTTCGATATATGCGCGCGGATTGTCAATGCTATAGCGTACACCCGCTTGCGCAGCAAGATGCACAACCACATCCGGTTGAATCAAAGAAAACTGCGCTTCCGTAAAGCTCTGATCCGCCAAGTCTCCTTCCGAAAAAGAAAACCGTTCAAACTGCGTTAGCTCGCTTAACCGCGCACGTTTGAGCGAAGGATTGTAATAATCGTTCATGCTGTCGATTCCGTAGACAGTATAGCCCGCCGACAGCAATCGCTTTGAAAGGTGATAGCCGATAAATCCGGCCGCGCCGGTAATCAATATTTTCTTTTCGTTGTTTGCTTTCAACCTGCTTCTCCTATCGCCCGATGGAGTAATATTCTACCCCGCCGCGTTTCATGTATTCCGGATCGAAAATATTCCGTCCGTCATATACCAGAGGAACACGCATTTTTCGGCGGAACGTCTCCGGTGAAAGCCGCACAAACTCTTCCCACTCCGTAAAGATAAAGCAGCAAAACGCACCTTCCAGCGCCTCTTCCGCGCTGTTTGCCAACGTTACCTCGGGAAATTTTTTCTTGAAGTTTTCTGCCGCAATCGGATCATAGCACACAATATCGGCGCCGTGTTCCAGAAGCAGTTTCACGTTGTCCAGCGAGGGCGCTTCCCTTAAATCATCTGTACCCGGTTTAAAAGCTAGCCCAAGTACCGCAATCCGCATGTTTTCAAACGTCATCAGGCGTTTTTTCGCTTTTTCGAAGAGTTTGATCTTCTGCGCGGCATTGATATCTACCGCGGCATCCACGGTTTTAAGATGCATGCCATGCTGACGGGCGAGGAATGTAAGCGCCTTCGTGTCCTTCGGAAAACAACTTCCGCCGTAACCGACACCCGCTTTGAGAAACTTGGCTCCGATGCGCGGATCATAGCGCATGCCTTCGGCAACATCGTCGATGTTTGCGCCGACGAGTTCGCAAAGATTCGCAATATCGTTCATATAAGAAATCTTGAGCGCCAGGAAATTATTGCAGGCGTATTTAATCATCTCCGCCGAACGGCGCGATACCGACACGACGGGTAGATCAAACGGCGCATAGATATCCTGAAGCATTTTTTCGGCAACATCATCGTCCGTGCCGATGATGATGCGCGTGGCATGCATGGTGTCGTGTACGGCGTTTCCCTGCGCAAGAAATTCGGGGTTGCTCGCAACGCGAACCTTCACATCCGCAGAAAGGTTGTCTTTGATATATTGCTCTACTTTATCGTTTGTTCCAACCGGAACTGTGGATTTTACCACAACGAGACAATCATGCGTCACGCTCTGCGCGATTTGGCGGCAAACGGTAGCAATGTAACTCAAATTTGCGCTTCCGTCCGGTTTTTCCGGCGTACCGACGCCGATGAAAATCGCATCCGCGTCGCGGTATGCGCTCGCAAAATCACTTGTAAAGAATAGCCTGTTTGCCGCAATGTTGTTTTTTAGAAGCTCTTCCAATCCCGCTTCATAAATCGGCGAGATTCCTTCGCGCATGCGCGCAATCTTCTCTTCGTCCACATCGACGCAGGTGACCTGATGCCCTTTTTCCGCAAAGCAGACCCCTGCAACCAATCCGACATATCCAGTTCCGGCAACCGCCAGCTTCATAAGACTTTTTCCTCCGTACAGTGGCAAAACGGCGCGGGATTGAGCCCGCGCAATACTGCCGTTCGGTTTATTCTTCTTTGCCTTCGGGCGAGGATGTTGTCTCGTCCTCCGCCTCCGGTTTGTTTCTATTTCTTGTGATATAAGATCGCATGGATTTCCATAGATACTGGAAACTTTCTAACCTTAATAATACCGCCAAAGCGATATAAATCGCAACCCCGCAGATAATTTCAATGATCAGCTTTGGTAAATCTGGAACGGGGATCATTGACGCGGCGTAGACCGCCGCCCACATGACCGCTGAAAGCAATACCGGCGGCGTCATGTCCCAAAGCTGCGCACCCCAACCGTATCCAAACAGGAGTTTCATATAAATCATCGTAACCAGCATCGAGAATACCGCCGTCACAACCAGCGACCACGCAATTGCAATCGGGGTTGTAAACGCAAAAACAGAAACGGCTAACGCGATGATACCGAATATCTTTTTGATGATCTCCGTCTTGAGATAAACATCGCTTCTGCCGATTGCGTTGATCGCCTGCAAGTCTGTCGCCTCTACCGGATAAAGCGCATACACGATGCACATCAATTGCATATACGGTACGGTCGGCAGCCATTTGTCGGTTAAAAGCACGCGGATAAACGGCGTCGCAACTGCGGCGAGTCCCGCCATCATAGGAAATATCATCAGAGAAGTGGAGCGGTTTGTCTTGCGAACCATTTCGCGAACGCGGTCTTTGTCGTCCTGATGCGCCGAATAGGCAGGAAAGAGCACAGAGAGCGATACACTGGTGAGATTGTCCGCAATCAGCGTTGGATATTGCTGACCACGATTATAAAATGCGAGCGCGTCTCCGATGTAACGCTTACCAACGACAAGCTGGGAAAGGCTCTTGTATCCAGTGTCCAGCAAACTGGAAACGAGAAGTTTCCAACCAAAACCGAACAGTGAGCGCACGCGTTCCAGCGAAAACGCAAACGCCGGATGCCAGCGATCCAATACCAACAGCAATACAACCGTTGCAAACGAACCCAGCATTTGCTGCACAACCAACGCCCAAACGCCGAACCCTGCATAGGCCATATAAATGCCGATTGCGCCGGAAACCAGCGTAGCGGACAGCGTTGCGATGCTGAGTTTCCGAAACTCCAGTTTGCGCGTAATAATTGCGCTCTGAACGCTGTTAAACGCGCCGCTGAACAGCACAACGGATACGACGCGCAGCGCGGGAACAATCATCGGCTCCTCATAAAACCGCGCAATCGCCGGTGCGCCGAAGAACAGCGCCGCATAAAACACAACCGCGATTGCAAGGCTCGCCCAGAGTACGCTGGAAAAGTCCAGATTGTCCGCATCTTTTCTCTGAATCAGCGCGGTCGCAAAGCCGCGCTTTACAAACACATCCGCAATATTGACGAAGATGAGCAGCAGCGCAAGCGTCGTATAGTTTTCGGGACTGAGCATGCGGGCAAGCACAACGGAAATCACGAAGCGAATGGCCTGATAGCCTCCGCTTTCCAACGCTTTCCAAATGACGCCCGATATGGTTTTATTTCGAAATGTATGATCCATGTGTTCTAAAATTACCTTTTGTTTCGTCTATAGGAAAGCAAGCGCATTGTCAGTCCGTTGAAATACGTTTCTCCCCAAAGGCGCAGTTTTCTCTTTGTTGACAACCCGCGGTAAAATTCACGATATGGCGGTCGTGTCGCCTCTCTCAACTTATGCTCGTAGCATAAAATCAGAAACTCCTGATAGCGGATTGCTTCCAGAAACGCCTCGTGATATTTACCGCCGGAAAACGCATCGTATCCTTCGTTGAGGGCGATGATATCGCGGCTTGTCTTAATTCTCGTTTCTGTTCCGGATGCATACTGACGCGTAGACCACGAGCCGGGCACGGCCTGACGATAAGCCATCAGCGTGTCGGCAATGTACCAGGCATATCCTTTCAGCGCGCCAAGCAGTTGAAACGGGATATCCTCCGCCTCAATATGATCCGCGAATTCCGGTAGATTTTTTAGCAGCTGCGTCGGCATCACGATCGTATTGGTCGCGGTAAATCCTCCGCCCGCCCGAATCATATCCACAGGGTCAACCTTGCGATTTTCAGCATACGGGGCGGTCTTACGAACGAATTTTCCGTTCACATCCACTACATCCGCCGCGCCGATGCAAAGCGTGCAGTCCGGATGCGCTTCCAGATAAGAAACTTGTTTCTGGAGTTTCTGCGAATCGGTCCAATAATCGTCACCGTCAAGAATCGCGGTGTACTTTGCCTGAACCTTCGGAATTAATATGTGGGACTGAATGCGGCGGTCTTTTTGATATTGATTCTCCGTCTGCGCAATCAGCTTTATCACATCCGGGTATCTCGCCGCATACGTGCGGCAGATATCCGCCGTTCCGTCCGTAGACGCGTCGTCATGCAACAACACATCAAACGAAAAATCCGTTTTCTGCATCAAAACGCTTTCAATCGCCTGCGCGATAAACGGCGCGTGATTGTGCGTTGGCAAAATTACGGTGACGAGCGGTTTCGCCTGTTCCATTTTGACCCTCCTACCGTTTCAGCAAACCCATATGCACCAGATGCATGCGGATGCGGCGTTTCAGGGGTAATTGTTTATATAGCGTTCGATATGGCATGCGATTGAGCGCTTTAACGTCGTTCTTCAAGCGCAATATCTCGTATTCCTGCTGATAAGTCACACTATAGTTCACCGCGTCGTGCCAGCGGCCGTTTGTCTCCTCGTCAAAGGAGCGAAGCGCGCGCGCAAGCCCTTCGTGATGGCGGATGCGCGCATCGCGGTTTTCGGCAAAAAAAGTCTTTGTCCAGCTTCCCGGCACGTTAAAGCGATAGGCGCACATCGGTTCGGCAAAATAATGCGTGGTTCCGTTCGACCCAAACCAAATTTGCAAAACGGCGTCGTCAACATCCGCCATGTCGCAAAACGCGGCGCGATTTTGCGCAAGCCGCGTCGGCGCAACGATAGACGCCGTGGCGACATACCCGCCGCCGCCGCGAATCATTTCTTCCATCGGAATATCGCAGTCCTGATCATACGGACAGACCATGCCGATGTTTTTTTTATCGGGATCGACCAGTTCCGCCCCTGTCACGCAAAACGTGCACTCGGGATGTGATTCCATATAGTCGATCTGCTTTTGCAATTTGTCCGGGCTTGTCCAGTAATCGTCCCCTTCGCAGATGGCAATATACTTGCCACGCGCAAGCGGAAAGACATAGTGTTCCAATATCTTCGGATCGCTGGAATAAATGTTTTCCGTTCGATAAACACAACGGAATAAACTGGGATATTTTGCTTCGTATTCGCGAATAATCTGCGCTGTTTCGTCCGTGGAAGCGTCGTCATGTACGATAATTTCGTATGGAAAGTTCGTTTTCTGCGCAAGAAAGCTATCGAGCGCATCTCGAACGAACGGCGCGTGGTTATACGTGTCGCAAACGATGGAAACGAGCGGCGCGTTATTCTCCATGCGAAGCCCTCATTTTGATTGCTCCGAGCTTTTCTATCCAATCCAGTCTGCGCTGATTTTTCTTTAAAATTGCGTTTAGCTGAATGCGACGCATCCGCGGCAACGAGCGGTTTTTTGCATACATCAGCCCTTCCGCGTCGATGTGTTGTCTCCAGTCGTAGTCCAATACGCTTTTCTTTTCGTCTTCGGTCTCTGCGGCGCGGTAATGCTGCCAGAAAAGCGTGATTAACCCGTTTATTTTTCGCGCATGGAAGCGTTCCAGCTGTTCGGGCGTGTCAAGACCCCACTGCGTCATATAACGGCGCAACTGATCCATGACAGCGTCGTTAAACTGCCGGTCGATTTTTCCGGTTAGAACGCGGGATGAGATGCTCTGCTGAATCCGGCGATAGTTATAAAGCGGAACAGCAAGGTATACGATCGTCTCAGCGTGCGTTACCGGATAGAGCGACTGCAACAAGTCCTCGGTGTGCGGATTTCTCGCATACTCAAGATATGGCGTGTCGTCCTCTTTCACAAGCGACGTTCGAATCGCCTTTGTGCAGAGGTTGTTGAGCCGCCACGAAGCGATCATCTCTTCATAGATCGGTCGTTTTTCGCTCTCATTGTGAAAGACTCTGCCGTCCTCAAACACAGGCTCGGAAATCGTGGTCGTATACTCCGGTTCGAAGCGGTTGTAATAGTTATAAATCACCATATCCGCGTTTTCGCGCGTAATGGTCTCACGCAGTGTCTTAAGCGCGTCCGGTTCGAGCAAATCGTCTGCATCCAGAAAGACACAGTATTCGCCCTGCGCCGCGTCAACGCCGGCGCGTCGCGCAAGAATCAGTCCTTTATTCGGCTGATGCAATACCTTTACCTTGTCCGGATGCATCGCGCGGTAGCGGTCGCAAATCATGCCGCCGCCGTCGACCGACCCATCATTGACGAGCACGAGTTCAAAGTCCTGCTCGCTCTGGCGCAGGACGGAATCGAGGCAATCTTTTAAATATGGCTCCGCGTTATAAACCGGTACAAGTACGCTGAAAAACATGTTTCTTTCAATCCTTTTATCTAAATCCGTTGTATCGAATCAACGTATTTATTCCGCTATGTCGCGCTTTAGTCCTTCAATCATCAACTCGCGAATAGACTCGCAGCGTAGCGTGTTG
>QKAN01000004.1 GCA_003246365.1 Clostridia bacterium | reverse complement strand
CGCGGCGATTGCCGAAACGCAGATCAAAGCGGTTGAGACGCATATTGCAAACGCGGTCGAAAAATTCAACGGCAGTCGCTTCATGCAGGATCTCAAGGACGGGTTTGCGTATCTCAAGCGCGAGCGCGGGTTGAACGCCATCACATGGTTTTTCTTTGTGATGATGTTTACGAGCTCAATCTGCATGACGCTTGCGCTGCCCTACTTCAAGACCCTGACCCTAGTCGACGGCGTTATGCAGTATTCACTGGTGATGAGCGCCAATACGATCGGACGGTTGATCGGCGGCTCGGTGCATTATTTCTACCGCTATCCGGCCCAAAAGAAGTATAACATTGCGCTGTTTGTCTATGTGGCGATTTCAATCGTCGACGGCGCGTATCTGTTCTTCCCCTTCTGGGCGATGCTGATCTTCATGCTGTTTGAAGGCATGCTTGGCGTCACGAGCTACAACATCCGTATCTCCGGCACGCAAAACTACCTGCCAAACGAGATGCGCGGTCGATTTAACGGACTGTTTCAAATGCTTAGCATCCTCGGCACCATCGGCGGCCAACTCATCGCGGGCGCAATCGGAGATTTGTTTGACATTCGTCTGGTCGTCGCGGTTTGCATGGCGATCTTCGGACTCTCCGTTTTCGTATTCATCACACCCAATCGCGAAGCGGTGAAAAAGATCTACAACGTAAACGCATAAACCGCTTCGTGGCGTAACCATCCGAGAATATACAAAACTGGTATCGTTTACTGAACGGTACCAGTTTTTTCTCTAATTTTGAGTTGGATATCTACCTTCTGATTTAACTATTTCTCGCTGAGCGGAACTGGAATCACTATCGCGGGATAGATCAGCTTGCCCTGCCCGTCAAACGGGAAAAACTCAAGCAGCAGATCTTGACTTGGATCCAACGCCCTCAGCGGAACATTGTCGAAGCCGAGCATGCCGCTCTGCACCCAGAAGTCGCAGTCGGCATACCAGGTAAAATGCCCGTTCTGGTGCGCAAAGATGTCCATATAATATGTCTCCACGCCTTTAGCGGCGCTATCCGTGGTCTTCGTAGAGAGCATAACCCCATCACTCGAAAACGACATGCTGGAAACTTCAATGCTAAGGGATTCCTGCGTTCCCACGCACTCCGAATCAATGAAAGAAAGTGATACTATCTTTGCCGAAGTCGCTGTGTCCGGTATCTCCGTCTCCAGACGGTTTACTGCAAGCATGAGGAGCGATAGTTCTTCTCCGTCCTCTATTTGAGTGCGGGATGTACCCTTGATTTCACCATAAATATAAACGATTTCCCCTTCCTTCAATTCAGGAGCGTCTGAACTGAACATCAGAATCGCATAATGCTCCCCCCCTTGTGTTTTTGCAATATCCGCCTGCGAAATAAATAAACTGGTCGTCGACCCTTCGCAAGTCGCTAATAATCTGAAATGGACTTGCGTAAATCTTTCCCATAAGGCTGTCCGCATTCGTAAACACATTTGCTGCATCCGCATAGGAGAGATCATAGCCCTGTACTTTTTCCGGTGCAATTGTTTCAATGGGTTGCTGCTCCGGCTGTTCGGTCAAATTTGATTCCGGAACGTTCGTGACGGTCGTTTGCTGGTCGGCTGTCTGCACGGCAGCTACGTCAGTCGCGACCGGTTCCGGTACGCTTTTCGTTTGGATGCAACCGGAGATAGAAAGTGCGATCAAAAGCGAAATAACAAGGTAGAACCTTTTACGCATGATGTGTCCCCTTTTTACTGCATTCTGTTCTCGTAAATATATTCTGAAATAGAGAATGTCATTTATACAACCACCTACCACATACTACAATATTGCGTGCAACACGCGCAATGCTATTTGATGTATTTATATTAACTGTAGCATGGGTTTATCCACACGGAATCCGTCTTTTCTGAAGTATAATCCGCATAAATGAATATACTGGTGTTTTTTCTCGCTTTATGCGATAATAAACGCGGTGTCGAACGTATATCGGCACTAACCAGAACAATTTTCACCAACAGGAGGCAATCTCATGTTTGATCCCAGAATCCTGAAGC
The DNA here is from genome assembly GCA_003246365.1 of Clostridia bacterium. Lineage (GTDB taxonomy): Bacteria > Bacillota > Clostridia > Christensenellales > CAG-138 > UBA7703. The sequence goes on along the minus strand of QKAN01000004.1, from coordinate 455 downwards.
TGGCCGACGGATTGGTCAACTTTTCCTGCGCCGTCAAACCCGGCGAAAACGTACTCATCCAGAGCATCGGCGGCAACGAAGACCTCACCCGTGCGCTGATCAAAGAAGTTTACAAAGCGGGCGGCGTCCCCTTCCTCTGGCTGGAGGACAAGAGTCTTGACCGCGAAATCTTGATGCACTGCACGCCGGAACAGCTCACGCGCCGCGCAAAGGTCGACGCTTCCATGATGGAGCAGATGCAGGCATTCATCGGCATCCGAGGCGGCACGAACGCAAGCGAATTCTCCGATGTGCCCGGCGATAAATTCAACGACTATATGACCTACTACTGGACGCCCGTACACGGCAAAATCCGCGTGCCCAAGACCAAATGGGTCATCCTCCGCTATCCTTCGCCCAGCATGGCGCAGCTTGCGGATATGAGCACCGAAGCGTTTGAGGACTACTTCTTCAAC
>QKAN01000208.1 GCA_003246365.1 Clostridia bacterium | reverse complement strand
CCACCGTTGTTTCTTCACAAGCGGTGTCTACCTTTACTTCGATCTTCACTTGTTCACCCCCTCGTTACAAGAGCAGTATAGCCAATCAAGTTTTATTGCGCGACCGATTTGCGATAAGCGGTCGTTTTATTGAGATAGACGGACTTATCGGCAAGACTTTGGTTGTACAGATTCGGACTTCTTCGTGAATGGTGAAAGCCCGGCAGTGCCGAGCTTATATTGTGCGGTGATTCGCGAATATGATTATTTAATGCGGAGCTTCTCTAAATGCTTCCTGACTATAGTTCCATCGATATGATTTTTTGTAACCGTTGCAACGAATACTCCCCGTCGTGCGGCTGCCCGCAATAGGTTTTTGACATGTTTACAGGATTCGTAATTCGAACGACGCCAGCTCGGATCAATAATCGTTCCAGTTCCGTATGATTTGCCGTATCGCAGCAAAGCGCACAGGTTTGGAGATGCCCGCGAAATGGACGAAGTTGTTCGAGCAGCTGATTGTGCGGCAAAGGCTTTACCCACGGAACGCGAAACTGCAGGCTCGGCGTCAGCTCGCTGTTTCGGCAGGCAACGACAGCGGCACGACCAGTTTGAAACACCTTGATCGAACCATCCGTTAGTTCCAATTCGCGCGTGTACAGCTCAATTTTACGTTTTGCGCTGACAAACAAATCATCTTTTCGCGGATACATGGCGGAAACACGATCCAGTACGCCGAGAAATCGCTCCGAAAAGGCAAGCACATCGTCGAATCGATCCGTATTCAGATAAATGCCCTGACAGGAATTGCAGAGTAACTGCTCTGTCTCACAGATGTTTTGCGCAATCGCTTCCAATGCGGCTTCGTCAATTGATTCGCTGGAAAGGTAGGCGAAGCTCGTTTTGTGCCCCCACTCAATCAGGCGGGTTCCGGGTTTCGCCATTGCTCGCGCGGCAAGAACGGCCTCATCGCCGCCCCAGACGACTATGCCGTCCGACGAGTCCGCGAGACGCTTCAAAGATTCCAAATCACTGGACGGCAGGTCAAACACAAATACACGCTCGGCAATGCGCGGTTCGATCCGCATCAACTCCATAAGCAATAGGATGGATAAACCGTTGTCATCGTGCGGAAGCTTTACCAGATTAATATTCTCTGTCAGTAAACCATCAAGCACGCTATAGACAGGAAGCGCATCTGCGTTTCCCGCTGTGATGTGCAGAATGACGCCAAGCGGAGACGTATTAAGACGGACGAGATTTTCTTCACCAAGCGGAATAAATTCGCGAGTATAATCATTTCCAAGCTCTATTCGTATACGTTCCGAGAGATACGCGTTGGAGAGCTGCAGCTTTGCTTCGGCGATCTCTGATTGTGCCTTTTGAAGATCAATACCGAACGCTTGCAACAGCGGCGCGTGCGTTTCCATCTGAATGGAATCTGCGAGCTTTGCGCAGGCGGCGATGACCGCATCCCGCGGAAGCGCAGGCCGCGAAAGCAACTGCGCCATTGTCTCATTCAGTCGCAACAGGAAGGCTTGCGCTTCCTCATTGGAAACCAGCTGGCCATGGATCAGATTCATGCCTTGCCACTTCCTTTCGCAAGCTCGGCAGCAGTTGCCGAACAGGTATGTATGCCTTGCGCGCCCGCTCGACCCAGCAGCTGGAAATATGGCGTTTGAATGCCGCATCCACAGCTTTCTCCGGAATAAAGAACAGCCACATCATCCGTCATGACGCTCACAAGCGGCATGCTTTTTACGAGAGGCGAAACAAAATTGAGCAGCCCCGGTTGACCATACGGAAGCGGGTTCATCGAAACCGTATCCCGTATGATAACCCTGCTATAGGCCGGAACATGGAAATGCCCGCTTTTGCATTTACAATAAGCGAGAGGATGCTCCGCCGCACTGAAAAACTCGTGAATCCGTTCCTTAGGGATACCAAGCAACTTCTCAACAAGCTGATGCATCTGCTCCGGTGTGACCGCCTCTCCCGTAAACTGTTTCCACCCTCCACCGAGCATGATGCGTGAGTGTTTGTTTAAACTAAGTTTGATTCCTTCCTTCTCCAACTCCCGCAATAAAAGCATAAGATATCCGGGAAAACCAACCAAGCGCACTGGCGCACCTGTTTCAGCATATTTTAAAAGCGCGCGCTTAACACCTTCCGGGTTTGGTTCATAGCCGGATTTTGTGGCCTTCAGCGCATACGTTCTGCTAAGCGCAGGCGCAAAAAATGTTGAGCCGTATGCACTCTTCATCGCGCCAAGATCGCTTTGACGGCTCGGTTCATAGCCAAGCATAATATAGTGGATCGGGCGCAACGAAATGACGTGATGATAGGCAAAGAGACGTGCCGCCATCGCAATCCCAAGCAAGAAGCTTGGCAGGTCAAATCCGATTTGGCTCTTGTTTCCGCTGGTGCCGGAAGATGTGGCACGCAGAAACAACCTCTTTTCCGGCATGGACAACAGCCGATTCCGCTTAAAATAGAGCGTCGTCAGCGGCGGCAAACGAGACACGTCATCCGATGATTGCAATTGAT
>QKAN01000135.1 GCA_003246365.1 Clostridia bacterium | reverse complement strand
AACTTCTTTGCGCCCGATCAAGCGCAGTTTCTCGCGATTGTTCGTGCAATTGCGCAAGAAAAAGCGTTGCAGGTTTCGTTTGAAGAACTGGATCGCGGAGCGATTCAATGGGCGATTCGAGCGGGAGGAAGATCTCCTCGCGCAGCGAAGCAGTTTGTTGAATGGGCAGCCGCGCAGCTACAGAAAGGCGCTTCGATTCTGGAGGAATGAGCCGGAATCCCGGCGCAACAGGCACACCATCAGCAAAGCAACCGGCGGCGATCACCCGTCGGCTGTTTTGTATATTAATGGAATGATCCAACAAGAGGTGAGAAAATTTGGAGATCACAAAACGACATAAGTTCCGGCACGCGCTCGCCGTGGCGTTTCCGCATACATTGCCCGTATTGGCAGGATTCCTTGTGCTTGGCATTGCCTACGGCATGTTGATGCTGGAGAAAGGCTACGGCCCGCAATGGTCGGTGCTCATGAGCGCGGTGGCGTTCTGCGGAAGCATGCAGTTTGTCGCAATTACGCTGCTCTCGACCGCGTTTCAGCCATTTGAGGCGTTGGTTTTAAGTTTACTCGTCAACGCAAGACATTTGTTCTACGGTCTGTCCATGCTTGACAAATACAAAGGTTTTGGAAAAGTGAAGGGTTTTCTGATCTACACGCTGTGTGACGAAACCTTCTCCATCGTTTCCTCCGTCAATCCACCGGAAGATGTAGAACCCAAGTACTTCTACCTGAGTATTTCGCTGCTCGACTATCTGTATTGGGTGTTTGGCACGCTCCTAGGAGGGCTGCTCGGCGGGTTGATGCCGTTTGACATGAAGGGACTAGACTTTGCGCTGACCGCACTGTTTGTCGTGCTGTTTATGGAGCAGATGAAGAAGAAGGGCAACTGGATCCTGGGCCTGATCGGTATCGCCTGCGCGCTGATTTCGCGATTTGTGTTTGGCGCAGCCAATATGGTGCTGCCCGCGCTTATCATCATTCTTATCACGCTGCTTGCCGGGAGGAAGAAATTATGCAACCTTTGTTAACCCCGGTTCAGATTATTCTGACAGTCATTGCCGTCGCGATTGGAGCGATGGCAACGCGGTTCCCGCCGTTTTTTCTTTTTCCGGAAGGCAAAAAACCGCCGCAGGTCGTAACCTATCTTGGCAATGTCCTGCCTCCCGTGATGATGGGATTGCTGGTCGTCTATTGTCTGAAAGAAGTGCCGATTATGGCGTATCCGCACGGACTGCCGGAGCTGATTTCGATTGCTTTTATCGTCTTGATCCATCTTTGGCGAAAGAATGTACTGCTCAGCATTGGATGTGGTACTGCGTTATATATGTTTTTAGTGCAGGCTGTCTTTGTTGTATAATTGTTGTGAGGTGAAACCATGGATGAGATAAAAATCGGTCGATACCGCCATTTTAAAGGGAATGAATACGAGGTGCTATATCTCGCCAAGCACTCCGAAACATTGGAGCCAATGGTCGTATACCGTGCCCTTTACGGAGAGCACGGAGTATGGGTGCGTCCCGCAAAAATGTGGAACGAAACGGTAGAGCGTGACGGACAGACACACACCCGCTTTACATATATCGATGAATAATATTATTTAGTCGAATTAAGGGAAATCTTGTAAAATTTTACATTGCACAAAATGTGGCAAAATTATATGATGGTAATAAGATTATGAATATACGATAATCCTTGGCCATTCGTATTCTGTTCGTGCAACGGAGGAAATCCCAGTGAAGCAATCCGTCAGTACGCAAGCCAAACAGTCCAGGAGCGCTTTGAAAAGATCGCTTCTGATCACGGCTGTCTATACGTTTGTCGGATATGCCTGGATTATCGGATCCGAGCTTGTACTATCGAGCATGCTCCCAGAAAGTCCACAAATATTCGCCATCAGCGTCACAAAAGGCCTCGGGTTTGTCACGGCAACCGCGGCCTTAATCTTTTTCCTTGTATTTTCAAGTCTTAGAAAGGTCATTCTTGAGAGTAATACTCGACGGAGAAATGAAATTGCGCTTGAAGAAGCACAGCGCATTGCACACATAGGGAATTTTTCCTACGATGCTTCTTTACAAAAGTTTCAGTTTTCTGATGAAGCCATTCGGGTGATGGGATTCAATGCGGATGCTTTACTTTTGACGCCGGAGAAAATACTTCAACTGATCCATGATGACGATCGGGAGCGCGTGTATTCTCTTGCAAAAAATGCAGTAGCGTTTTCCGAACCCGCTGCGTTCGAATGCCGTATTCTCCAAACAAACAGACCGGATCGCTATATACAGGTTCGCATGCAAACCATACAAAACAACCAGAGCGAACTTCCGGTCTTGATTGGTACGCTGCAGGACATTACTGATCGCGTCAACGCACAGCAATCTGCAAAAGCAAACGAAGCAATCTACAAAACGTTTCTCAACTCCAGCTATGATTTGGTCTACCTGAAAGACAGTTCCCTGCATTATATTGCTGTCAATACAAATATGCAGAAATATTATGGGATCACGGAAGAAGAGTTGATCGGTCGTCAGTTA